>CATLEJ010000086.1 GCA_949916125.1 uncultured Oscillospiraceae bacterium | reverse complement strand
TGAGGGTGCCGTCCGGCTCCCCCCTGCCGCCCTTCGTCTGGTCGATGCGCAGGGAGGTACCGTCCCCCAGGGAGATGCCGGCGAAGCCCGGGCCGCTCTCGAACACGTTGTCCGTCCCCCGCGCCAGCAGCAGGGTCACGTCGTTCCCCCGGCCCAGGCGGAAGGCGCAGCCGGCGTCCACCCGGCACGCCACCCCGTCCAGGGTCAGCTTTACCGCGCTGATGCCGTCGGCCAGAACCAGCCTGCCGCTGAAGGGCAGCTGATCCGCGTCCGTCCCGGCCCCGCCCGCCACGGCGGTGACCGCACCGGACAGAATGGTGAGGGTGTGGCTCTCCTCGTCGTAGCGCCAATCCGTCTCCGGCTCCCCGCCGGTGACGGTGAAGGGGTTGGGATACCGGGAGATCTCCCGGAAGGCCCCCGCCTTCTCGTCCCAGCGCACATAGACATACCGGGTCTGGGTGCGGCCCGCCTTGTCCCGCCCCCGCAGGGCGATGGTGTGGGCGGGATAGCCCTTGGAGTCGTCCCCCTTCAGCAGCCACAGCCGGGCCAGGTCGGGCTGGCTGTCCGTCCGCAGGGTAAGCTGGCCCTGCCTGCCGTCCACCCCCAGGGCGGTGACGGAGCGCCACTCCGGGATCAGCGTTTTCCACACCAGATCAAAGGGCATCAGCGGCTCGCCCTGGGGGCTGCGCACAACAACGCCCTCCGCCGCCAGCAGGGAGACGGGCCCGTCCACCACCACCTGGGCGGCCAGGGCTCCGGCGTCCTTCCCCTCCAGCACCACCGCGCCCCCGGTGAGCCGCAGGACGCTGCCCGTCTCGCCCCGGAGCTGCCCAACGCGCAGCAGCCCGCCGCCGTCGATGGTGAGGACGGCGTCCTCCCCCAGCCGCACCTGGGCCAGCGTGTTCTCATCCACAACAGTCACCCGGGTTTGGGCGGATTGGGCGCTGAGCAGGGGGGCGGCCACCTGCTGGAGCACCACCCGGCCCTCGCCCGTCAGCCGGAGGGCCGGGGCCTCCTGCCCCAATCCCCGGAGGATGACCTCCTGGGCCCCGTCTACCGTCAGCGTACCGCTCTGTTGGTCGAAGGCCGCGGCGGACAGATCCCGGCCCGACCCCTGCACCGTTCCAAACTGCCGCGTCTCCAGGGGAAGGGCGGCCTCCGTCTCCGCCGCCTGCTGCGGGACTGCCTGCTGCGGAGCTGCCTGCTGAGGAACCTCGCCCTCCGGCGCAGACAATCCGTCCAGCAGCGCCATCAGCCCGTCCCCGGAGCCCGCCAGCAGATCCATCAGCGCCTCCATATCCCCGCCCCCGGCCAGCAGCTCCAGCAGCCCGGGCATGGACGGGTCACTCTCCCCCGCCAGCAGCAGGTTCATCAAGAAGGGCTCCAGCCCCGGGGCGGTGCCGTCGGCAAACTGGGCCTGGAACTGCTCCAGGCTGGTGAACGCGCCCCCCGTCAGCTGTTCCAGCGCCTGATCCGGGGAGACGCCCCCGGCCACCAGTTCAAACAGCTGCCGCAGTCCCTCCGCGGCCTGCTCCGTATCCACCGCCCCCGAGGGCGCGCCCCCGGAAATGACCGCCCCCAGGTAGAGCGCGGCCAGATAGCCCGCGGCGGGGCTGTCCTCCAGCGGGAGGCTGCCCAGGGCGGCCAGCAGCTGCGCCCCGCTGGCGGTGTGATCCACCCCCAGGGCGGCCAGCAGCGCCGCCCGGTCGGGTGCGTCGCCCGCCATGGCGTTCGTCAGCCAGTCCGGGAGGCGCTCTGCCCCCTGCTGGGCGGACAGGCTGTCCAGCGCCGCGTCCACCAGGACATCCAGGCCGTCCCCGTCCTGGAACAGCCCCTCCCGCACGCCGTTTTGGGCAATCCGGTCGATCTCTCCCCGCAGCTTCTCCAGCCCCTCCTGGAGGGCGGATCGATCCACCTCCCCCTCCTGGGCGGCCTGGCGGGCCAGTTCCTCCATGCGGCCCAGGTTGTCCTCCACCTCCGCCAGGGCCGCCTCCCCCGAGCGGAGCGTCCGGCGGCCCTCCCGAACCTGGCGGCCCACCTGGGTGATCCGGCCCATGAGCTGGCGCAGCGTCTCGGAGACGGTGGCCGCCGCCTTGTTGGTTCCAGCCGAGGGCCGGGCCGGATCCGCGCCGGTCTGCTTCTCCGTCTTGGCCGTCTTTTGATACCGGGGCACAGCCAGCTCCCTGTTTCTGCGAACGCTCAGCTCTCCCATCCCGCGGGCCCCCTTTCGTCTGGCGGCAGAACCGCTTTTGCCTCTATTTTTATTATCGTCCCGCCGGAGGGAAAAATAAGCAAGGGCTGGGATGGGCCGTTTCGGATGAGCTCCATACTGCCGCCGGATCGAAACTCCTCCGCCCCAAAACGCGAAAAAGCGCCCCGCGGATTACAGTCCACAGGGCGCTCTTTCCTGATTACCCGCTGTAAAAAGCCGGCTATTTGTGGTAGGGCGCCGTTTCCCCCGTATCTTCCCGGGACAGCAGAACCCCCGCATCGTCAAAGGTATAGCGGAACACCTGGCAGGTTCCGCCGATGGTGAACGAGCTGGTGGCTGGGGAGAAGAAGGTGTTCACGATGCTCTCCACATTCCATGCCAGCTCCCCGGCGTCGTTGACCGCCAGCTTCCCGCCCAGGGAACCCTTGACGGAGTAGAAGGTCTCCGGCGCGCCGCCCTCGGGATTGCACAGGAGCAGCACCGCCGTGTAATTGTCCCGCACCATGGGGGTGAGCTCCTCGCTGGAGATCTCCATAATACCGTTTTCAAACAGATAGGCGAGAATATCAGCGATCTCATATCGCCCGCCCTTGTCCGTCTGCCTGGGCACGGCGTAAGCGGACAGGTACACCCGGCCCCCGAACTCGATCATATCGGTGATGGTGTAATCGCAGTCCTCCCCTTCATAAATGAAGGTGTCCAGTGTGCCCCCATCCCGGCTCAGCTTCACCAGCCGGGCGGTCTCCCCGTCCATGGTGTTCCCCAGCTGCACCAGGTAGCCGTCCCCCAGGCACACCACGTTCCAGATGCCAAGGTTTCCCACCTCGGCGTCGTAGTTGAACAGCTCGTTCCCCTCCATGTCGTACTGGCTCAGGCAGAGGTGCTGGAAGTCCCCCCGGCTGAACACCGCCCAGGTGCCGTCCCCGTTGTCCACCACGGCGGCGATATACTCCCGCTCAAAGCCGTGCTCCAGCTGCTTTTGCCACAGGATGTTCCCGCTCTCGTCCACCCGGGCCAGGCTGGAGTACACGGGCTGCTCGCTCGACCAGGTGTCGTTGTGCCCCCACACCGCCGTCCCGGCGGCGGTGTGCACGCCGTCCTCCACATAGAGGCCGGGGAATTCCGCCGTCCAGAGCTGCTCGCCGTCCCGATAGCACTCCAAAACGCTTTTGTCCAGCACGTCAAAGCCCAGGCCCTCGTCCAGCTTCTCCCGGACATCCACGCGGTAGCTGATCCCAGCCTCCGGCCAGGCGCTGCGCCACACATTCCGATCCCACAGCGCCGCCAGCTCCTCCGGGGTGGGCTGACGCTGGGCAATCTCCAGCCCCGGCACCGCCCGCTCGATCACCTCCACCGTTTTGTCATAGGTGAAATGCTGGCTGGTGATGTCCCGGTACACCGCTTTCACATCCGACCGGCTCAGCCCCTCGGTGGACAGCCCGTTTTCGTCAAAGAACGCCACCGCCGCGCCATACTCCCTGGCTTCGGCGGCAAAGGCCACCCCCACCAGGCTCACCGCCAGGGCCAGGCAGGCGGCCAGCGCCGCCCACCTCCGAAAGGCCGGCGGCTTGCGGCGGGCCGCCGGGGCCTCACTGCGCTCCAAAATATCGTCGTCCACCCCGTCAAACGCCCGAAACAAGTCGTTTTTGTTCACAGGTATCCCTCCTTCAAAAGATGTGCCTTCAGCTTTTTCCGCGTCCGGCTCAGCATCACCATCACATGATTTTCCGTCAGGCCATACCGTCCCGCGATCTCCGCCGCCGATTCGGCGAAGAAGTACCGGCGCACCATCACGTTTCCCTCCCGCTCCGGAAGCGCCGCCACAAAGCTCCGGATGCACTCCCGCAGCTCCCTGGCCTCATACTCCGCCGCCGCGTCCGTCCCGCCGCCCAGGCATTCCTCCAGCTCGTCCAGCACCAGGGCAATTTCGCCTCCGCCCCGTTTCTCCGCGTTCCGGGCCTGGAGCCGGTTAAAGGCCAGGTTGCGGGTAATTTTCGCCAGGAACAGCCGGAGCACGTCGGGCCGCTGCGGCGGCATGGCGTTCCATGCCTGGAGCCAGGTGTCGTTGACGCACTCCTCGGAATCCTCCGGATTGTGCAGGATACGCTCCGCTATGGCAAAGCAGTAAGCGCCATACCGGCCGGCCGTCTCCGATATGGCATCCGGGTTTTTCTGCCAGAAAAGCTCTATGAGCTGACTGTCCTCCAATGGAACACCACCTCTCACCGGTTTGAAGGTCCCTTCACCCCATAAGACAGGAAGCGGTCGAAAACCTTACAGGTTTTTTCAACTTGTGCGGCGATCCATCGCCGCACAGGCCGCAAAGCGGCCTTGTGTGCTGACTATATAACAGCTGCGGGAAAGCGCCAATTTTGATGAGACGCACGAAAAGACTGCCCCGCCGGCGGTGACGCCGGCGGGACAGTCTGACTGGTTCCGCAGTCCGGCCCTACTGGAACAGCCCCTCCAGCAGTCCGTAAAAATCCTCGTCCATCCGCCGGAAATTGTCCCCGTGGCGAATGCGCTTGTCGATGAGCCAGCACACCCCGTCCTGCTCAAATACCCGCAGGCGGGCCATATCCTCATGCATGACGTATTCCTCCCGAACCTTATACTCCACGATGACTTCAAACCCGCCCGAGATATCCAGGCCGCTCATGCTCTGATAGATGGGGGACTCCCAGTCCTGCCGCTCCCCGCCGTCAATGGCAGCCATCAGCTTGTACAGCGTATCCTCGTCCGTCACGCCCACCGCGCCCGCATTTGTGCTGCTCCCCTTTCCGGTGCGCTCCAGCTTGACCACCGTGATGCGCTCCGGCAGGAATTCCACGTCCTCCCGCGGGGTCTGGGAGTAGTCGGGGTAGACAAGGAATGTTGTGGGATTGTAGTTCACCGTCTCCGTCACGCAGCGGATGCCCTTGCCGCCCAGGGTGATGTCCAGCTTAGGGGTCTTTTCCCCGGTATATCGGACACTGAACAGGGAGCCGCTGTTCCCTGTCCATTCCAGATCCAGGCTTAGCGTGGAGCCGAACAGGGACGAGCCGCTGCCAATGCTCATATTGCTCTGGCCACCCCCGGCAGGGACATAGACAAGGAAATAGGACTTGTTCTCATAGTCATACTCGCCGGGCAGGTCGTAACGCAGGGCATAGGCCCGGTCTCCCCGGCCCTCCAGCCCTGCCAGCCAGCGGCGCACCGCGCCTCGCACCACCTCCGAGGGCTGCTGCTGGTCATATTCCTCAAACGTGAGCTCCTGGAAGGAAACGGAACCGGGAGCGCCGGCTTGAAACACCACAAAACCCACGATAGAGAACAGGATCAGCAGCACCGGGATCACGATAATGGCAATCAAGATCTTGCCCAGCGTTTTGTCCCGCCGCCGCAGGGGCGGGTTTGTTTGCGCCTCCCCACCGTCCAGCGGCGCGGCGCACTTAGGACACACCTTCCAGTCCGGCTCCACCGGGAAAGCGCAGTTGGGACAGGCTGGGCGCAGCTTTGTCCCGCATTGGGGGCACACCACATACTGTTCCGTGACGGCTGCGCCGCACTGGGGACATTCCAGATCGGCATAGTTCCCCCGCACCAGCAGGTAGATGATGAACCCCACCAGAGCCGGGGCCGCCACAGCGATCAGCGTCCACAGCACAGCGTTCATCCCCCGGCGCCTGGCGTCCCGGTAGACGTACACGCCAATGAGAACCGAGATCGTCAGCAATGCGGCCAGCACGACCAGCAGAAATATTGTTGACTCAATAAGCAGGCTCACAATGTACCCCTCCTTTTTGTGTGAAAACAATGGTAATCGCGCCGCTCCCCACTGTGGAAATCACAGCGAAACCTATGCAGCCGATGGCCAGCACGGGGGCAACATCCCAGCACAGCAGCCCCAGCAGGACAAACAGCGCCTCCAGCAGCGCCCCCGCCGCCGCCAGCAGGACGGTCTGCCGCCGCCGCTCCCGGCGTTCCAGCTCCCGGCGGAGCATTTTTTCATTCAAAACCGGCGGGTCGAACCGTTCAAAATCGCAGGTCTGTTTCATCGGCCAGCGCCTCCTTCAACCGTTTTCGGGCCTTGTTCAGCCGGGATTTTACCGTCCCCACGGGGATCTCCAGAATCCCGGCGGCGGAGACCAGATCCTGTCCCTGAAAGTAGAACAGCACCACCGTCAGCCGCAGCTTCTCCGGCAGCTGCCCCACCGCCTCATACAGAGGTGTATAGTCCTTCTGCTCCGGGGCCGGGATGGAGTCCAGCAGCCGGTCCTTGTCCTCCCCACTGGAAAAGTCCAGCAGCGGGCTTCCCGCCAGACGGCGCAGGGTACTTCGGTAGGTGTTCACGCAGATGCGGGTGAGCCAGGGCTCAAAGTCCCGGCCGGGGTCATATCGGGAAAAATGTTTCACCACCCTCAGCCAGGTCTCCTGGTACAGGTCGTCCGCGTCAAAGCGGTTTGGGCACAGGGAGCGGCACAGGCCATACAGCCTCCGGCCATACTGCCGTATGTATTGATCGATCAACCGCCTCACCTCCCCCTTCGCTATGATATACTTTTGCGCGGGACAAAAGGTTCCCTCCAATTCACAAAATATTTCTGGGGCCGCGGGAAAGGCCGCAGGCGGCCGGGCGCCAAAAAGCGCCCCACGGACGGCGTCCGTGAGGCGCTTCGCTGTTCTAAAGAATTCAGCGGTTGGAATCAGTTCCCTGTCGGATCATTGACGATCCCCACAAACAGCGGCAGGCCGCCGTGCCCGGTGACGCAGAACAGGAAGGGCCGGTCCAGCACGAAATCCATCTCGTCGTCAGGGGGCATGGCGTTCCCGGGGCCCATGACGGTAAAGGCGGCGGCGGTGCAGCCCTCCTCGTCAATGACCACCCGGGCGGCGTGATTGGCCTGGTTGAGGGTGATGGCCCCGTACACGCCGGTGGTCATGGGGGTGAAGTCGGCCCGTTTCTGGTCAAAGACATCGGTGATCCCCAGGAGCTTCATACCGTCCTCCAGCTCAAACTGGGACGCCACGTCAAATTTGGGGATGGCCTTGTTCACCATGAAAGGCTTCTGCTGTTCCCACTCATATTTATTGGCGGCAAAGAGGAACTCCACGGCCTCCCCGCCGGCCAGCAGCTCCTCCGGCGCCACCCCCTCGTCGGGCAGGAGGAACCACATGGCCCCGGCGCCATCCGCGAAGTGCTGGCCCAGGGCCGTAAAGCCCTCCCCGAAAAAACAGCTTTCCGTGCCCCACTGGTGCAGGAAGTCCGCCTCCACATCCCCGGCGGGGGTGTGGAAGGTCTGGGGCGCGGTGCGTTCCTCGGAAAACTCATCGTACCACGGGGCCTTGAAATAGAGCGTCGCCGCCAGGGCCAGGATAGTGTCGGGATTCAGCTCAACGTTTCCGGCCTGCTCCTTCAAAAGCCCCCCGGTCTGCTCGTTGAGCCAGTTTTGCAAAGCCTCATTGAACCGCTTCGAGCCCATCTCCCCCCGGTAGGAGGAGGCGTAGAAGTCCCGGGCCAGAATGTCCATGGTCTCCTGGTTGAAGCTCACGTCCCTGCTCAGCCACACAGAGCTGGCCAGGATGGTGGCCGCGGCCTCGTCGTCCCGGTAGGCGGCGTTCCACACGTCCCCGGCCTGCTGCCGCAGGGCCTCGATGCTGCCGCTGCCCAGCGCCTCCAGGATCTGCCCCCGGCTGTTTCCATCGGTGATCTGGGCCAGCATGGACAGGGCCATATAGATATTCAGTGGGGAATACACCCGGTTCTCCCCCGGCGCTTCGGTCAGAAAGGCCCGGGCGCTCCGGGCGAAGAACACCTCCAGGGCGGAGGTGTCCCCCAATTCCCGCCGCTGGGCCGTCTCCGGGTACTCCGCCTGGGCGATGGCGTAGGCCGTCATTCCCCCGCCGGGGCGCAGAAACACGCCCCCTAAAATGGCCACAGCCAGCACCGCCGCCACGGCGCCCAGCCACCTGCCGTTCCGGCGCTCCCGGCGGGCGGGGGCCGCCTCGTCCACCTTCTCCTCACTGACTTCGCCCAATGCCTCAAAAATCCGTTCGCTTTCCTTGCTCATACCGAAATTCCCTCCTGTTCCAGCGCGCGGCGCAGGCCCTCCCGGAGCCGCCCCAGCCGCTTGGTCATGGTGTTGGGGACGCACCCCGCCTGCCGCGCCACCTCGTCCACCCGCTGGCCGTACCAGTACCGCCGCAGGAACGCCGTGCGGTCTGCGGGGGTCAGGCCGTCCAGCCACCGATCAATGGCCCGGGCCAGCTCCCCGGTCTCCACCGCCCGCTCTACATTGTCGGCCGCAGGCACGCAGTCCTCCAGCTCGGACAGCAGCACCTCCAGCCCTCCGCCCCGCTTTTCCGCCCTGCGCTCCCGCCAGCGGTCCAGGGACAGGTTGCGGGCAAGCGCCGCGAAATAGGCCCGCAGGGATTGGGGCCGCTGGGGCGGGATGGCGTTCCAGGCCCGGTGCCAAGTGTCGTTGACGCACTCCTCGGCGTCCTCGGGGCTGCCCAGAATGTTCCGGGACAGGGCGCGGCACAGACCGCCGTATTTCTCGTCGCTGGCGGGGATGGCCCCCTCGTCCCGGGCCCAGTACAGGCCGATGATGTGGACATCCTCCATGGATGCTCCCCCTTTTCTCCCGTCTGAAAGGTCCTTTCACCTGTTAAGACGGAATTTCGCCTGGGATGTGACAGATGTGCGGAATTTTTTTGCCGCTGTCTGGAACCAGGTCCTTAAACCGAAAACGGCGCCGCCCGTGAATATTCAGGCGGCGCTGTCCGGGTTGGGCGATACCGCACTCATCAGCATGGGCAGCGGCGGTACCGACGTGAACGACATCGCAGTGGCCCTGCCGGGCTGAGTAAACGCCTTTACCCAATCCGCATAGGCTTATTTTGCGGATGGGCAAGCCCCGTTTCCATTGTTCCACTGCGCCGCCGGGCGCTCCAAAGCGGCGGTGCGTGAACACAAATGGGCCCCGCCCTTCAGCTGCCCGCACAGCCCCGTTTTCCAGGGGAAACGGGAACTTCTGCCGGTCCATCGGCAAAGAAAATCGAGACCATTCCGTTCTGTTCATTGGCCTCTGCGTCAGACACATTAAAATTTCTGAAAGCCCTTGACATCTGAAAACGCGTCTGTTATACTCCCTTCGTCCGAAATCATACTATATTTATCAAACAGGGGACGAATGGGAGCGGCGCCAGGATCCGCGAACTGCCGGCGGGCGGCGCCTGGGGCGATGGCGGCGCCTGTCGCCGTAAATACCATAGACCGGGAGATTAAAGGGCCGGCGCCCGCGGCGGCGGGCCTTGCCTCCCGCCGGTTCAGGAGGACGCAATGAAGACTCAGCTATCCGACCATTTTAACTACAAAAAGCTCCTGCTTTTCACCTTTCCCTCCATCATCATGATGGTGTTCACCTCCATCTACAGCGTGGTGGACGGCTTTTTCGTCTCCAACTTTGTGGGGAAAACATCCTTTGCCGCCGTCAACTTCATCATGCCGGTTTTGATGATACTGGGCTCCATCGGCTTCATGTTCGGGGCGGGCGGCAGCGCCCTCGTCTCCAAAACCATGGGGGAAAACGACCTGGACAGAGCGCAGCGGCTTTTTTCGCTGTTCGTCTACAGCACCGCGGCCTGCGGCGTCATCGTCGCGGTGGTCAGCTTCATCTTCCTCCGCCCCATCGCCGCCCTGCTGGGGGCGCAGGGCGAGATGTTGGACAGCAGCGTGGCCTACGGGCGGATTCTGCTGGCGGCCCTGCCCTTCTATATGCTGCAATTTGAATTCCAGAGCTTTTTCATTACGGCGGGCAAGCCCCACCTGGGCCTCGTGGTGACCGTCATCTGCGGGCTGGCCAACATGGCGCTGGACGCGCTGTTCGTCGCGGTCTTTGCCTGGGGTCTGGCGGGCGCCGCCGCGGCCACCGTCGTCAGCCAGGTTTTAGGGGGCGTCATCCCCCTCGTCTATTTCGGCCGAAAGAACTCCAGCCAGCTGCGCCTGACAAAAACGCAGGCGGACGGAAGGGCGCTGCTGAAAGCCTGCGCCAACGGCTCCTCCGAGCTGATGAGCAATATCTCCATCTCCGTGGTGAGTATGCTGTATAATTTCCAGCTCATGCGCTACGCCGGGGAGGACGGCATCGCGGCCTACGGGGTTTTGATGTATGTCAATATGATTTTCCTGGCCGTTTTTATCGGCTATTCCACCGGGATCGCGCCGATGGTAGGCTATCACTATGGCGCGCAGAACCACCCGGAGCTGCAAGGGCTGCTGAAAAAGAGCTGTGCCGTCATCGGCGTTTTTTCCCTGCTCATGTTCGCGCTGGCGGAACTTCTGGCCAAACCCCTGGCGGGGGTCTTTGTGGGCTACGACCAAGAGCTGATGGCAATGACCCAGCGGGCCTTTATGATCTACTCTTTCTCGTTCCTGTTCTCCGGCATCGCCATTTATGGCTCGTCTTTCTTCACCGCGCTGAACGACGGGCTGACCTCCGCGCTGATCTCGTTCCTGCGCAGCATGGTGTTCCAGGTGGCGGCGGTGCTGATCCTGCCGATTTTTTGGGAACTTGACGGGGTCTGGCTCTCCGTGGTGGCCGCAGAGTTCGTGGCGGCGGGGATGACGGTTTTGTTCTTGATCGCAAGAAGACAAAAATACCATTACTAACTTCCAAAACAGGCTGGCGCCGATTCCGGCTCAGGAGGCCGGACAGCGCAGTCAATATCCTTCCCATCTCCAGGCCACCCCGTCCAAGGGCCGCCGGCCCACGGGAGCCAGCTTGTCCGCGTCCACCCCGCCACCCGGGGTCATAGCTGACGGGTTGCTAGCGAATGAAGTTGGTGGCCTGACGCGGTTCCTGCTTTGGCAGGCCATATTTTTCCCTGCCGAGGGCAATGCTTTTCATCAGGAAGGCCATGTTCCGGGCCAGGGTGCGCATGGTCTGGAGGCCCTCCCCGTCCTGGACGGCCTCCCCGGGCAGCCTGCCGTGGACGCTGTTCCAGTACTGGCTGGAGGCCACCGGCATCCCGGAGATGGTGAAAAATTTGTTCAGCTCGTCAAAGGTGGCGGACAGGCCGCCCCGGCGGGCCACCACCACGCTGGCGCCCACCTTCATGGTCTTGTCAAAGGGGGTGCTGTAAAACAGCCGGGTGAGCAAGGCCACCAGGGTGGCGTTGGCCGAGGCATAGTACACCGGGCTGCCCACTACCAGGCCGTCGCAGGCCTCAAACTTGGGGGCCAGCTCGTTGACCGCGTCGTCGAACACGCACCGGCCCAGCTTGGCGCAGCCGCCGCAGGCGATGCAGCCCCGGATGTCCCGGTTTCCCACCTGGATCAGCTCCGTTTCCACACCCTCTGCCCGAAGCATCCGTTCCATCTCGCGCAGCGCGATGGAGGTGTTCCCCTCAGGACGCGGGCTGCCGTTGAGCATAAGGACTTTCATAGGGATCGTGCCTCCTTTAAAAATGATCAGGACCAGTATATCACATCATCTCACAAATAGGAGGAAAATTTTTTCGGGGAATCCGGATTTTCCCACCAGGGCACAGGGGACCGGATCCCCGTATCCTGCGCTGGCGGTATCGGCCAAGGCTTATGCCGCAGGTGGTGCGGCCGGCCATGCGCAAGCCCCCGGGGCAGCCCCAACGGTGGGGGCTGCCCCGGGGGCTTTTCAGCCGCTGTATGGC
>CATLEJ010000085.1 GCA_949916125.1 uncultured Oscillospiraceae bacterium | reverse complement strand
CGACCAGGTCAGCGGCCTGCGGGAGGCCATGCGGGTGCTGAAGGGAGTGGAGGACATCGCCATCTGCCAGCTCACCGGCGCCGACGTGGTCCGCCACGTCATCGTCCAGCGGATCATCAAGGCCTATGAGGACGATGAGAAGAGAAGGGCCGCCAAGCGGGACAAGCGTTAGAGCTTTTCCAGGCAGGCGTCGGTGAGCTGCATCCCGAGACATAGACCCTGGTAGAAGGACCAAAGGCCGTGGCCCTGGATGGGGAGATCCCGAAAGTAATCGGGCCAGAAGCGGGGATCGGGTTCGGTGACGAAATAACGGTAGAGCTGTTCCACAATAACAGGAATGTCGGGTTCCATTTGAATTTCCCCCTAACGCAAATCGCGAGTACTTGCAAGCAAGTATCTGCATATATTATAATGCGGCGGGGATACTTTGTCAATAGGGGTGCGCTATGGTTTTTAACGAAAGATTGAGGATTCTGCGCGATGAACGCGGTTGGACGCAGGAAAAGGTGGCCCGTGCTTTAGATATGCCGCTGAGAACTTACAGCGGCTTGGAGGCGGACGGCGCCAAAACCCACTACGACACCCTTATCAAACTCGCGGATTTTTACGATGTATCGGTAGACTGGCTCATGGGCCGCACGGAGAAACGGGAGGTCAACCGGTAATGCCAAACCACAACATCATATTCTCCGCCGACGTTCCCGGCGTGGATGAGGGCCTTTGCCCCCTCCTGAAAAAGGCGATCCGCACGGCCTTGGACGTGGAAGGGGTGGAGGCTCCCTGCGAGATCGATGTCCTGCTCACCGACAATGCGGGCATTCATCAGATTAACCTGGATACGCGGGGGGTGGACGCCCCCACGGACGTGCTGTCCTTCCCCATGTTCGACCTGGCCCCGGGGGACAAGCCGTCCCAGGCAGACGCCGACCCCGCCACCGGCCTGGTGCCTTTAGGCGATATGTGCATCTCCCTGGAGCGGGCAAAGGCCCAGGCTAAGGAGTACGGGCATTCTAACCGCCGGGAGCTGGCCTATCTGGCGGTCCACTCCGTCCTCCACCTGCTGGGTTACGACCACCTGGACGAGGGGCCCATGAAGGCCCAGATGCGCTCACGGGAGGAGGCCGTCATGGCGGAGCTGGGCCTGGAACGGGACTAAAGCATCGACATAAAAATGCTCAAGAAAGTTGAGGATCACCTATGGACATCAAGAAAAGCGGCATCATCACCATCTGCGGACGGCCCAACGTGGGCAAGTCCACCCTGACCAACACCCTGGCGGGGGAGAAGATCGCCATCGTCTCCCCCAAGCCCCAGACCACCCGGAACCGGATCTGCGCCGTCCTCAACCGGGGGGACAGCCAGTTCGTGTTCGTGGACACGCCGGGGCTCCACAAGGCCCGTACCCGTTTAGGCGACTACATGGTGAAGGTGGTGCGCCAGTCGGTGGCGGACGTGGACGGGGTGATGCTGCTGGTGGAGCCGGTGGATCACATCGGCCCCCCGGAGCAGGAGCTTATTAGCCGCATCAAGGCCCTGGAGGCCCCCGCCGCGCTGGTGATCAACAAGATCGACACGGTGGAGAAGGAGAAGCTGCTGGCGGTGATGGCGGTGTACGGCGCGGCCTTTGATTGGGACGCGGTGGTGCCCATCTCCGCCAAGACCGGGGAGGGCGTGGACGAGCTGCTAAAGGTGCTGGGCGGCTGGCTGCCCGAGGGGCCCCAGCTGTTCCCGGACGGGGCGGTGACCGACCAGCCGGAGCGGCAGATCATGGCGGAGATCGTCCGGGAGAAGCTGCTGCGGGAGCTGGACAAGGAGATCCCCCACGGCACGGCGGTGGAGGTGACGAAATTCTCCCAGCGGGACAACGACATCATCGACTGCCATGTGACCATCTACTGTGAGAAGGCGTCCCACAAGGGGATCATCATCGGCAAGGGCGGGGCCATGCTGAAAAAGATCAGCACCCAGGCCCGGCAGGACATGGAGGCCTTCATGGGGGCCAAGGTGTACCTGGAGACGTGGGTAAAAGTGAAAGAAAATTGGAGAGACAATCCCACGGCCATCCAGAACTTCGGGTATACGGAGGATTGAGCCATGGTTGCGATTGATAGCTGGATGGGGGAGCTGGCCGGGAAGCTGACGGCACGGTTCGGCTCCCGGCTGCTGTTCCTGGGGTTACAGGGCAGCTACGGCCGGGGAGAGGCCACGCAGGACAGCGACATCGACGTGGTGACGGTGCTGGATCGGGTGGAGCTGCCCGATCTGGATGCTTACCGGGCCGTTGTGCGGGAAATGCCCGAGGGGGAGAAGGCCTGCGGCTTCCTGTGCGGGGCGGCGGAGCTGAAAAGCTGGCCCAGGTATGACCTGCTGGCGGTGGCCCGAGACACCCGGGACGTGTACGGAACGCTGGCGGAGCTGCTGCCGTCCTTTGACCAAGGCGATGTGGCGGAGGCCGCCGCCGTCGGCGCGTCGGGGCTCTACCACGCCGCCGTTCACACCTACCTGTACGCGGACAGGGAGGGCTGGCCCGGCTTTTTAAGGGAGGCCCACAAGGGGGCGTTTTTCACCCTCCGGGCCCTGCGCGAGCTGCGCACCGGGGAGAATGTGCGGGCCAAACGGGATCTGCTGCCCCTGCTGGAGGGGGACGAGCGGGAGATTTTGGCCTACAGTCTGTCCCCCACGGACGAGCCGCTGGAGGACGTCTTTGCCCGCCTGGTGCGTTGGAGCGCCGCCGCCATGGCGGAAGCGAAGGGATGGGAGAGCCGGTCATGAAACAGAAAGAGAAAAAAGAGCGCAAACTCACCGAGGCCGAGTTGCGCCGGAAGGCGCGTTTTGAGAAGCTCACGGTGGACATGGAGGGCCAGGGCTGGACGGCCCACGATCTGACCATCGGCGCGGTGAAGGCCAACATCCTGGCCTTTTTGGTGATGTTCCCCTTCGCGTTGGCGGTTGCCATCTGGTATCTGATGGTGAACGGCAGCCTGAACGAGCCGTCCCTGACGGATATGCTGTTGCTGCTGGTGCTGCTGATTGCCCTGCTGGCGGCCCACGAGGGGATCCACGGGCTGGTGTGGGGACTGTACGCCCCCAGCGGCTTCCGCTCTATCGAGTTCGGCATCGTCTGGGCGGTGCTGTCCCCCTACTGCACCTGTGCCGAGCCCATGAAAAAGGGGCAGTACCTGCTGGGATCCGCCATGCCCACCCTGGTGCTGGGCTTTGGGCTTGGGATCGTGGCTATTTACACAGGGGTGAGCCTGCTGTTGTACCTGTCCGTGCTGATGATTCTGGGCGGCGGCGGGGACTTCTGCATTATATTGAAGCTGCTGGCTTACCGGCCCAAAGGCGAAACCGTATACTGCGACCACCCCTATGAGCTGGGCCTTGTGGCCTTTGAGCGGCCCGCCCAGGGTTGAGCAAAGGCGCAAAAATTTCCCTGTTATAAACGCCGCGCTCCCGTCCATGCTATCAGCGTGGACAGATGAGCCTCGCTCCCGCCTCCGGCGGGGAGAGAGACACTTCCTCCATCCATGCCATCAACGTGGACAGACGGGAGGGACGGCAGTGAACACAGAGCTTTGGAACCTGTTTTGGACCACCGGGATGCCGGAGGCCTGGCTGATGAGCCGGAATGGGGCGCGTCCCGCCCCCGGAGGGACGGAGCCGGGGGACGGGCGGGATCCGTCCGGCCCGCTGACCTGCGGGCCCAGCCTGTCGGGCAATGTGCCCGGCGGCCCGGAACGGCTGTACTGAATTCAGCGCGCCCCGATCCGGGGCGTACATAGGAGCGTTGTTATGCACCTGACCACCAATGCCCTCGTGCTGCGCGAGGTGAACTACAAGGAATCGGACAAGATTTTGACCCTGCTGACGGAACGGGAGGGCAAACTCACCGTGTCCGCCCGGGGCTGCCGGAAGAAGGACAGCCCCATTTCCGCCGCCTGCCAGCTGCTGGCCTGGGGGGAGTTCACCCTGTATGAGTTTCGGGAGATGTGGTCGGTGAAGGAGACGGCGTCGGAGCGCCTGTTTGAGGGGGTTCGGACGGATCTGGAAAAGCTGTCCCTGGCCAGCTATCTGGCGGAGGTTACCGAGGCGCTGGCGGAGGAAGGCCAGCCCGATCCCGGCCTGCTGTCGGTGACGCTGAACTGCCTCCACGCTCTGGATAAGCTGCCGACGTCCCCGGCGCAGGTGAAGACCGCCTTTGAGTGGCGGGCCATGGCCCTGGCGGGGTACGAGCCCCAGCTGGAGCGCTGCGGGGTGTGCTTTCGGGAGATGCCGGTGGAGCCCCACATCCACTTGGGGGAGGGTACCGTCCACTGTGCTGCCTGCCGGGACAGGCTGGGGGAGGGGGTGTCCATGCCGCTGACCACGTCGGCATTGGCCGCCCTGCGGCATATTATCTGGGGTCCCCGGAAGCGGCTGCTGTCCTTCCGGCTGGACGAGGAGGGCCTTCGCCGCCTGTCCGACGCGTCGGAGGCATACCTTATGACCAGGCTGGAACGGGGATTCCGCACACTGGACTTTTATAAATCTATCACGTATAAACCGACTGGGGCCGCGCGGCAGGCGCGCCCCCGCACATAGAGTTGAGGAACAATCACATGACACATCTGTTTGAAAAATCCATTGAAACCTTAGAGCTGCCCCGGGTGCTGGCCCTATTGGCCAACGAGGCGGTGACCGAAGAGGGCAGGGAACGCTGCCTGGCTCTGCGGCCCATCCCCGTACAGAACGACGTGAATCGTCTGCAAAAGCAGACCTCCGCCGCCTTTGATCTGCTGGTGAAGCACGGCACGCCGTCCCTGTCGGGGATCCGCCCGGTGGCGGCGGCCCTTCAGCGGGCGGACCGGGGGGGCGCACTGAACACCCGGGAGCTGCTGGACATCGCCCAAGTGCTGCGGTGCGCCCGGAACGTCCGGGAGTACGGCGCTGGGAACGGGGAGGTCAAAACCGTTTTGGACGGCTACTTTGAGAGCCTCACCGCCAACCGCTTTTTGGAGGACAAGATCACCGGCTCCATCCTCAGCGAGGATGAGATCGCCGACGCGGCGTCTCCGGAGCTGGCCGACATCCGGCGCCACATCCGGGCGGCGGCGGGCAAGGTGCGGGATGTGCTGAACCGGCTCATCTCGTCCAACCAGTCCAAGTATCTCCAGGACGCCATCATCACCATGCGGGGCGGGCGGTATGTGGTGCCCGTCAAGAGCGAGCACAAGAACGAGATCCCCGGCCTTGTCCACGACGTGTCCGGCTCGGGCGGCACCTTCTTCATCGAGCCCATGGGGGTGGTGAACGCCAACAACGAGCTGCGGGAGCTTCAGGTCAAGGAGCAGAAGGAGATCGAGCGCATTTTAGCCGAACTGTCCGCCGACTGCGCCGGATTTAAAACCGACATTGAGGACGACTACCAGACGCTGGTGTCCCTGGACTGCATCTTTGCCCGGGCCAAGCTGTCCTCCGTCATGGGGGCCATGGAGCCGACCCTGGGAGACCACATCGAGCTGCGCCGAGCCCGGCACCCGCTGCTGGACCCCAAGACCGCCGTGCGCAATGATTTGAAGCTGGGTGGGGGGTTCGACACTTTGGTGATCACCGGCCCCAACACCGGCGGCAAGACGGTGACGCTGAAAACCCTGGGCCTGCTGACCCTGATGGCCCAGTGCGGGCTGCATATCCCGGCCTCCGACGGTTCCACGGTGAAGGTGTGCTCCGCCGTACTGGCGGACATCGGCGACGAGCAGTCCATCGACCAGTCCCTGTCCACTTTTTCCTCCCACATGACCAACATCGTGGCCATTTTGGAGCAGGCGGACGACGGCACCCTGATCCTGTTCGACGAGCTGGGGGCGGGCACCGACCCGGTGGAGGGCGCGGCGCTGGCCGCCGCCATCATCGAGTCCGCCCGGGCCATGGGGGCCCATGTGGCCGCCACCACCCACTACGCCGAGCTGAAGGTGTACGCCATGACCACCAAGGGGGTGGAGAACGCCTCCTGCGAGTTCGACGTGGAGACGCTGGCCCCCACCTACCGGGTGCTCATCGGCATACCGGGTAAGTCCAACGCCTTCGCCATCTCCAAACGGCTGGGGCTGCCCGACTATATCATCCAGAAGGCCGCCGACCGCATCGACGCGGAAAACGTGCGTTTTGAGGACGTGCTGAGCCAGCTGGACATACAGCGGCAGGCCATGGAGAGGGAGAAGGAGCAGGCCGCCCAGCTGCGCCGGGAGATGGAGGAGGCCCGCGCCCAGGCGGAGCAGTATCGCCAGCGGATCGAGGAAGAGCGGCGGAAGGCCACCGAGAAGGCCCAGGCGGAGGCCCGTGCCATTATCGAGCAGGCCCGGGACGCGGCGGACCAGACCTTCAAGGAGCTCAACGAGATGCGCCGCCGCCAGGAGCAGAGCCGGGAGTGGATCGACGACAACGAGGAGCGGGCCGAGCTGCGCCGGAAGCTGAACGAGGCGGACGCCGCCCTTGGCGGACAGAGGGAGGAGCTGCCGCCCCCGCCCCCCACCCGGGAGGCTGTGCCGGGCGACACGGTGGAGCTGATCAAAATGGGCACCCAGGCGGAGGTCGTCGGGGTGAACAAGGACGGTACCCTCCAGCTCCAGGCGGGGATTTTGAAGCTGAAGGCCAGGCAGGAGGAGGTGCGGGTGCTGGAGGACGTCACCGCCCGGAAGAAGCAGAGCGCCAAAGACAAGGCCCGGGCCGCCTCGGTGAGCCGGCCCTTCCGGGCCTCCGCCGCCAAGGCGGAGCTGGATCTGCGGGGCATGATGGTGGACGAGGCCATCGGCGCGGTGGATCTGTTCCTGGACAACGCCCTCATGGGCAAGCTGGAGACGGTGACCATCATCCACGGCAAGGGCACCGGGGCGCTGCGCAAGGCGGTGCGGGAGCACCTGAAGCGCAGCCGCTACGTCAAGGAGTACCGCCCCGGTGTGTATGGGGAAGGTGAAGATGGGGTGACGGTGGCCACGCTGCGATGACCCGCCGCGCCCATTGTCCACCCCCTGTGGACGGTTTTGATGGTGAATTGTGGGCGGTTTTTCTAAAAGAGGCTGTGAGAATTTGGTGAAAATGCTCTTGACGTTTGGGGGCTAAATTTGGTATTCTAACATAGTACAAAGATTCGGAGTAGGGCGGGGATGCGGCATGGGCTGCCCGGAGCCGAAACTTTTTGATGGAGGGAATCGCTCATGTTTATGAAAGAGACTACGGTAAACAACCAGGTCGGTCTGCACGCCCGCCCGGCTACGTTTTTTATCCAGAAAGCCAACGAGTTCAAAAGCTCCATCTGGGTGGAGAAGGATGACCGCCGCGTCAATGCCAAGAGCCTGCTGGGCGTTTTATCCCTGGGCATCGTGAAGGGCACGGCCATCAATCTCATTGCCGACGGCCCCGACGAGGAGGCTGCCATCAGCGCTCTGGTGGAGCTAATCAATTCGGAGTTTTCCGAGTAAGGCCGGGTTTTCGCGAGAAACAAAAAGCGCCGCTGCTGCGGCGCTTTTTTTGTAAGAAGCGCGACGATAGGCGCATAGGGGCGGATGGAGCGGAGCGAAGGCAAAAGCCCGAGGCCCACAAAGTGGGACTGGGTTTTGCCTGAGTCGCAGCGAAGCCGCCCCGTAATGCGCCCAATCGGAGCGTGACAAGGAAGCGTGACAGCGTCGCCGCAAAGCCCAAAGGGCGGCTTTGCGGGGGCCCCAGTGTAGGAGGCGGTCTCATTGACATTTGACGAACTGCGGGACAAGGCCCATGCGCTGCCCCTGAAGCCCGGCGTCTACATCATGCAGAACGCCGCCAGCGAGGTCATCTATGTGGGGAAGGCCAAGGCCCTGAAAAATCGGGTGAGCCAGTATTTCCAGGACCAGTCCCGCCACAATGAAAAGACCAGGGCCATGGTGAGCCAGATCGACCACTTCGACGTGATCGTGGTGCAGTCGGAGTTCGAGGCCCTGGTGCTGGAGTGCGCCCTCATCAAGCGGCACCAGCCCCGGTATAATATCCTGCTCAAGGACAGCAAGGGCTATCCCTATATCCGGCTGTTGCCGGGGGAGTACCCGAAATTTTCTCTGTCATCGAAGGTGGAGGACGACGGGGCCCGGTACTTTGGCCCCTACGGCTCCCGCGGGGCCAGCCAGGGCATTATCGACGCGCTGAGGGAGGCCCTGCGCCTGCCCTCCTGCCACCGGAAATTCCCCAGGGACATTGGAAAGGAGCGGCCCTGCCTCAATTTCCACATGGGGGTGTGCGACGGCTACTGCCGCCCCGAGATGGATCAGACCCAGTACCGGCGCTCCATCGACCAGGCGGTGCGTCTGCTGGAGGGGCGGCTGGACGAGGTGGTGGACGAGCTCACCGCCGAGATGGAGCTGGCTGCGGAAGAGCTGCGCTTTGAGAAGGCCGCCCAGCTCCGGGACCGCATCCGCGCCATCCAGCTGCTGTCCACCCGGCAGAAGGCGGTGGCCGGGTCGCTGGCGGACACCGACGTGGTGGGCTACCACCGGGGGGAGGCCAAGAGCTGCTTTGTGGTGCTGCACTACATCGGCGGCGAGCTGGCGGCCAAGGACTGGGAGCTGCTGGCGGTGCCCATGGAGGACGAGCAGACCACCGTCTCCACCCTTGCGGCCCAATACTACGGCGGGCGGGGGCAACTGCCAAAGCAGATCCTCCTGCCCTGCGACATCGACGAACAGGTGGAGCTGGCCCGGATGCTCACCGAGGCGGTGGGCCGGAAGGTGGAGGTGCTCACCCCACAGCGGGGGGCCAAGATGGAGCTGGTACGCCTGGCCAACGAGAACGCCGCCGAGGAGGTGCTCCGGGCCACCACGGCGGAGGAGCGCCGCTCCAAGCTCACCGAGGCCCTGGGGGCCCTGCTGGGGCTGGAGGAGCCGCCCCATCGGATCGAGGCCTTCGACATCTCCAACACGGGCAGCTCGGATATTGTGGCGTCTATGACCGTCCACATCGATGGCCGGCCGCTGAAGCGGGACTACCGCCATTTCAAGCTGAAGGATATGCCCCACGCCGACGACTACGCCTCCATGGAGCAGGTTGTGGGGAGGCGGTTCCGACGATACCTGGACGGGGATGAGAAGTTTGCCGACAGGCCCGACCTGCTGCTCATCGACGGCGGCGCGGGCCAGGTGAGGGCGGCCCAGGAGGCGCTGCAAAAGCTGGGGCTGGGGGGCATCCCGGCCTACGGCATGGTGAAGGACGACAGGCACCGCACCCGGGCCCTCCAGTCCGGGGACGGCCGGGAGATCGGCATCCAGTCCAACCAGGCCCTGTTCGCCATGGTGGGCCGTATCCAGGAGGAGACCCACCGTTTCGCCATCGAGTTCCACCGCCAGCAGCAGGCGGGGCACTTGAAGGGCTCGGCGCTGGACGGCGTCCCCGGGGTGGGGCCTGCCCGCAAGGCGCAGCTTCTGAAGGCGTTCAGGAGCGTGAAGGCCGTGAAAGCGGCCTCGCTGGACGAGCTGGCCGCCGTGGTTCCCAAAAGCACGGCCCAGTCGGTGTATGCCCACTTCCATTCCGCAAAAAATCCAACGGAAAAGGATAAGACGCCATGAGAGTTATCACGGGGACCGCCAGGGGGCGGAGGCTGGCGGAGCTGCCCGGCCTGGACACCCGCCCCACCACCGGGCGGGTGAAGGAGGGGCTGTTCAGTGCCATCCAGTTCGACATTGAGGGCCGGCGGGTGCTGGATTTGTTCGCGGGCACCGGACAGCTTGGAATCGAGTGCCTGTCCCGGGGAGCGGCGTTCTGCGACTTTGTGGACAGCGCACCCGCCGCGCTGAAGGTGGTCCGGCGCAATGTGGAGGCCTGCAGCCTGGGGGACCGGGCGGCCTTCCATGGGAAGGACTATGCCGCCTTCCTCAGCCGGGCGCGGGAGAGCTATGGGATTGTGTTCCTCGACCCACCCTACGGCTCCGGGAACCTGGAGCGGGCGCTGGAACAGATCGCGGCGATTGACATTGTGGCGGGAAATGGTATAATAGTGTGCGAAAGTCCGGTGGAGCACATCCTGCCGGAGCTGCCCGGCCCCTACGAGAAGGGCGGCGAGTACCGGTACGGCAAAATCAAGGTGACCTTATATCGCAAGTGCGTTTGACAGGGGCGGCCCGCCGGTATGCGGAGCGCCGCAGGCGCGTTGATTCAGCGGTCCCTTATCTACACCGCAGGAGGGCATAACCCATGAGACGTGCCATCTATCCCGGAAGCTTTGACCCGGTGACGCTGGGCCACCTGGACATCATCAAGCGGGCCGCCGCCATTTTCGACGAGCTGATCGTATGCGTCAGCGTAAATTCCGCCAAAAACTCCGGCCTGTTTTCCCCGGATGAGCGGGTGGAGCTGATCCAGGCGGTGACTGAGGACCTGCCTAACGTAAAGGTGGATTGCTCCAGGGAGCTGGTGGCGGAATACGCCAGGCGTAACCGCTCCAGGGTGCTGGTCAAGGGCCTGCGGGCGGTGTCCGACTATGAGGCGGAGATCCAGATGGCCATGATCAACGCCAAGCTGTACCCCCGGCTGGATACGGTATTCCTCTACACCCGGCCCAAATACGCCTACCTCAGCTCCACCGTGGTGAAGGAGATGGCCCGGTATGGGGCGGACTTGTCCGACTTTGTGCCCCGGCAGATCATTGACCGGGTGCGTGCCAAGGTGGAGAGCGCCGCCTACACAGGCTGAACCTAATTCCCGGCCTCAAGCGCCGGCTGGAGCTTACCATACGGCGCTCAATTTCGAAATCCGCAGCGTGCCCTTGGGGAAATTGCCCCGCCCACCGGGCTTTTCGGCTGGGGCTCAGGTTTTTACCAACAGACGATAAAGGAGAGATCTCATTATGGCCACTGCCGTAGACGAACTGCTGGATATGCTGTTCGACATGATCGACGAGGCGAAAAATGCCGCCTTCAGCGGCGACAAGTGCGTGATCGACCGGGACAAGGCGCTGGATCTCATTGAGGACGCCAAAAAGCAGCTCCCGGTAGACCTGGCCGAGGCCCGGAAAATCCTCAGCGCCCGGAACGAGTACCTGGCCGCCGCCAAGCGGGAGGCCGAGGAAATCCGCAAGCGGGCGGAGATTGAGGCCAACCAGATGGTGAGCGAGGCCCCCGTGATGAACCAGGCCCGGCAGAAGGCCCGCGAGATCGTCTCCCACGCGGAGGATGAGGCGAAAAAGACCTGCCGGGAGACCAATGAGTACTGTGTAGACCTGCTGCGCCGCGCAGAGGACGCCCTGGCTGCCGCCCATGCGGAGATGCGCCAGGTGCATAACCAGTTCCGCTCCGGCATGGGGT
The DNA here is from genome assembly GCA_949916125.1 of uncultured Oscillospiraceae bacterium. Lineage (GTDB taxonomy): Bacteria > Bacillota > Clostridia > Oscillospirales > Oscillospiraceae > Enterenecus. Next base: position 782 of record CATLEJ010000085.1, on the reverse strand, counting down.
CCGCCGGGGGAGGGGGTTCCTCATCCGGAAGCAGCAGGATGTACGACGCTGAAGCCGACGAATAGGGCCCGGAACGGGAAAAAAGATCATCAGTGGAAAACACCGCGGGAATCCGCGGTGTTTTTTTGTACCTGTTGGCAGGCGAATAAGTAGGCAAAAGCCCTTGCGGCGCAAGGGATATCACGGAATAAAACGGATGTTTGTGCGAACGTATGATGGATTCCGCCCAGAAAAAGGGAAATTACGCGTAAAAAAGTTCTTGCTTTTTCTGGGGCCATAGGGTATACTGAAAAACGTAATGGAGTGAAATGGAGGAAATTCACCATTTCATGGAGCGAAATGGAGGGAGCAGGATGACCGGCACCTATGAGCACAGCATCGACAACGCCGGCCGCCTGATTGTGCCCTCCAAGCTGCGGGACAAGCTGGGATCCACTTTTTACCTGGCGGTGGGGGTGAAGGAAAACCTGACCCTGTACCCCATGGAGACGTGGGACAAGCTCCGGGCCAGGGTGTCCGAGCTGTCCACCACCGATGCGGCGGCCATGGATCTGTTCTTTGCCAGCGCACAGCTGTGCGAGGTGGACAAGCAATGGCGGTTCCAGATCCCCTCCTACCTGAAGGATTACGCCAAGATCGACAAGGACGTGGTGGTGACGGGCAACAACGACCGGGCCCAGATCTGGAGCGCCGACAACTGGAAGGCGAAGACCCGCCAGCAGCTCAACCCCGAGACCATTGCCAATCTGATGAAGAACCTGGGTATCTGAGTATGGAATACA
>CATLEJ010000084.1 GCA_949916125.1 uncultured Oscillospiraceae bacterium | reverse complement strand
CAGGGCGGCCCCACCCGAGAGCCCAGCGCAGCGGGTCTCGGGTGGAAGCGAAGAAATTCCCGCCAGAGTGCAGTTTTCGGCGAAGCCGGAAACGGAACAGTGACGGGAATTTCTGAGCTGGTACGGCTGAAGGGATTCGAACCCCCGACCTTTTGGTTCGTAGCCAAACACTCTATCCAGCTGAGCTACAGCCGCATCTCGCTTGACAGCGTAGTCATAATAGCACATTGCCGCGGGAAATGCAAGTGTTTTTTTGAAAAAATTTATTTTTAATTTTTTGTTTGCAAAAATACATAGGCAGGGAGAAAAAACTATGCTATAATGGGCCGCAAGAAGGTTAATTATCATTTGGTTTTGATTTGACTGGGATGGACGCAATGGCGGCCTGCGCCGCAGGTCCGGCTGCCGCCGCGCATGATAGGGCGGCGTTTCGCGGGAGAATGGCTGCGCCCGGCGTGCCGGTGCGCCGCTAAAAAAGCGGAATGGAAAGGAGGGGCGTACCATGACGAAGCACGGTATACTGCGCTCGGCGCTGCTGGGGGCGCTGGCTGCCGTCCTGGCGGCCTGCCTGGGCGGCTGCAGCCTCGAGCCGGTGGACAAGCTGTATGCCCTGCCCATCCTGCCCCAGGAGTACCAGGCGCTCCAGACCACCATTGAGGCCACCATGAACGAGCTGGGGGCGGAGTACGCCACCATCAGCTACGGCAGCAATACCGCCACCATCCAGATGCTGGACCAGGACGGAGACGGCGAGCAGGAGACGGCGGCGGTGTTCCTCCGGCTGACCTCCGCCGAGGAACGGCCCATGCGGGTGTGCCTGTTCCGCCAGGGGGAGGACAACACCTACCGGCAGGTCCATATGCTGTCCGGGGAGGGCACCTCCATCAATTCCGTGGTCTATGAGGACCTGAACGGGGACGGCAGCCGGGAGATTATCGTCAGCTGGCAGCTCAGCGGAGGGGTGCACATCCTGGCGGCCTACAACCTCACCGGGCCGGAGGCGGACGAGCTGATGAGTACGGCCTATAATGAATCCTATATCGTGACAGACCTGGACCGGGACGGCAGCGGCGAGATTATTGTGTTCCAGCAGGACAGCACCGGCGAGGGGAACAACCGGGCGGAATACTATAAATATCTGGACGGCGTGATGAGCCTTACCTCCGTGGCGCCCCTGTCGGACGGAATGCGGGATGTGGCGGCCTCCGAGGTGGGGCGGCTGGCGGACGGCAGGCTGGGGGTGTACGTGGCGGTGGAGATCGAGACGGGGACCGTCACCGATATCCTGGTGTTGGATGAGAACGGGCTGGTCAACGTGACCCGGGATGTGGAGACCGGGGTGAGCCTTTCCACCGGGCGCAGCTATACCGAGGTGGGGGCTGCCGACATCAACAACGACGGCGTACTGGAAATTCCGCGCCCCCTGGAGCTGACCCCCATCGACCCGGAGAACGGGTCCACCCAATACCTGATCTACTGGCAGCAGTTTGACTCCAATGGAGTGGGCAGCACCAGCTGCGTCACCTACCATTCGGTGGCGGACAGCTGGTATCTGGCCCTGCCCAACGGCTGGGATACGGGCAATATCACCGTGGCGCGGGACGACAGCCTGAGCGGCCGGGGGGAGCGGGCGGTGATGTTCTACTACTGGCCCGACAGGGGGGAGGACGACGATCCGCCGGAGAAGTTCCTCACCGTCTACCGCCTCACAGGGAGCAACCGGAACGCCCGCTCCAAGCTGGCCGGGCGGATTACCCTGTACTCCGACGGCACCGCGACCTACTGCGCGGCGCTGGACGGGGGCGTGTGGAACTGCGGGCTGGACGAGGACGAGCTGGTCCAGCGGTTCAGGCTGATTACGGTGGAGTGGGCGAACAAACAGCGCTCCGCCTCATGACAAGGAAAGCGGTGATGGAAGTTGACACGGAAGGTATTGGTGCTGGAGGATGAATCCAACATCCGCAGCTTTGTGGTGATCAATTTAAAACGGGCGGGTTACGACACCATCGAGGCCGGCACCGGGGAAGAGGCCCTGGCCCTGATCCAGCAGAACCCGGACGTAAAGGTGGCCCTGCTGGACATCATGCTCCCCGGGGAGATCGACGGCTTCGAGGTGTGCCGCCGCATCCGGGCGGGCAACGCCCAGATGGGGATTATCATGCTCACCGCCCGCACCCAGGAGATGGACAAGGTGAGCGGCCTGATGACCGGGGCGGACGACTACGTGACCAAACCCTTTTCCCCGGCGGAGCTCACCGCCCGGGTGGATGCCCTGTTCCGCCGCACCGGCGGCGCGGCCATCCGGGATGTGGATGAGATCGCGCAGCCACCGTTCCTGCTGAATACCCGCAACCGCACCCTGGAGAAGAACGGGAAGCGGGTAAAGCTGACACAGGTGGAGTATTCCATCGTCAAGCTGTTTATGGAGAACCCCGGCAAGGCCCTGTCCCGGGAGGAAATCCTGGAGGCGGTGTGGGGCAAGGAGTACCTGGGCGAGCTGAAAATTGTGGACGTCAATATCCGCCGCCTCCGGGTGAAGCTGGAGGACGACCCACAAAATCCTGCGTTTGTGACCACGGTGTGGGGCTACGGCTACAAGTGGGACACGTAGTCGGCGGGCTTGACCGCCAAAGGGGGCTGATGGGCGGCACCCGATAAAGCAGGTTCTTATTTTCGGGGAAAAGGAGGTGGACCCATGGAACAGGAGGGCCGCGGCAAGCGGCGCAAAAACCGGCCCGCGAAGCCGAAAACGGAACAGGCGGAGGAATTCCAGCAGGAGGCCGGGAAGCGCCCCCGCGGGAAGCTGCGTTGGCGGTGGCTGCTCAATACGCTGGCGGCAACCCTTGTGGTGGTGGCCATTGCGGTGACCGCCTTCTCCCTGGCCATGTACAGCTATTACAGCTCCACCATCCTGGCCACCCTGGAGAGCAAGGCCCAGACCGCCGCCGGGATGTTCCGGAACTACACCGAGGTCACCTATCTCTACAACGCCCGGCAGTTTGTCAACCAGTTTGAGGAAAAGGCCACCATTGAGGTGCAGATCCTCAACGCCAGCGGCCGGGTGCTCATTTCCTCCACGATGGACATTTCCGGGGCCAGCGTGGACACCTCCGACGTGGCCAACGCCATCGCATCCAAACGGGTGGAGTCCTATACCGGGCCCGATCTCAGCACGGGCGACCACATCATCGCCGCCTCCGCCCCCGTGGTATACAACGGCACGGTGGTAGGGGTGGTGCGCATGGTCACCTCCCTGCGGCAGGTGGAGGCCCAGATGGCCCGCATTATCGCGGCCACCTCCGGGGTGGGGCTGGTGATCCTGATTGCCATGGGGCTCATCGCGTCCTACTTCATCAAGTCGGTGCTGGACCCGGTGATCCGGGTGACGGAGACCGCCAAGCGCATTGCCACCGGCAGCTACGGCGTCCAGATGGAGTCCCGCTCCAACGACGAGATGGGCGACCTGGTGGACGCCATCAACGATATGTCCATGAAGATCGACCAGGCGGAGCGCACCCAGTCGGAGTTCATCTCCTCGGTGTCCCACGAGCTGCGCACCCCCCTCACCGCCATCAGCGGCTGGGCGGAGACGCTGTATAACGGGGAGGTGCGGGACGCCGCCGACGTGAAGAAGGGCATGGGCATCATCGTGTCCGAGGCCCAGCGCCTCACCCGCATGGTGGAGGAGCTGTTGGAGTTCTCCCGGATGGAGACGGGCCGGTTCAACCTGTCGGTGGAGCCCATCGACATCCTGGCGGAGCTGGAGGACGCGGTATACACCTACCGGGAGTTCTTCCGCCGGAAGAACCTGGAGCTGGACTATACCGAGTGCGACGAGGAGCTGCCCATCATCAGCGGCGACCCGGAGCGGCTGCGTCAGGTGTTCTGTAACCTGCTGGACAACGCGGACAAGCACGGCGGCTCCGGCGGCCGGATCGAGGTGTCCGTGGGCCGGGAGGAGGACGATGTGGTGATCCGCATCCGGGACCACGGCCCCGGCGTGCCGGAGGACGAGCTGCCCTACATTAAATATAAGTTCTACAAGGGCTCGTCCAAGGCCCGTGGCTCGGGCATCGGCCTGGCCGTGTGCGACGAGATTATCAACAGCCACAACGGGGAGCTGGACATCGGCAACGCCCCCGGCGGCGGCTGCGTGGCGACCATCCGGCTGCCCATCGGGGTGGAGAACGTATAGGAAATCGAACGGAAGTTTTAAAACAGTTGCAATTTCTGGCAGCCTGTGATAGACTATCGCTCGGGGAGCGGTAAGAGACAGATCAACCAAAGGAGACAAATCCATGGCAAAGCAAGACACACACAGCACCCCGTTCAAAACCACCTGCGGCGGGCAGGCCCTGTTGGAGGGCATCCTCATGCAGGGCCCGGAAAAGCGGGCCATTGTGGTGCGCAAGCCAGACGGGGAGCTGGATATCACCGAAGAGGCGGTCAAAGCCCGGACGGGGCTGGCCAAGCTGCCCTTTATCCGGGGGCTGTTCATTTTCTGCGGTTCCATGGTCCACGGGATGAAGGCGCTGATGCACTCCGCGGAGGTGTCCGACGACGGCACGGGGGAGACGGAGGAGCTGACCGGCATTGACAAGTGGCTCAGCGAGCACCTGAGCGAGGACAAGGCCATGTCAGTGATTATCACCTTGGGGGCCATTCTGGGCATCGCCTTCTCCATCGGGCTGTTCATCCTGCTGCCCACGGCGCTGACCGGCCTCATCGGGCTGGTGTGGAAGACCATGCCGCTGTGGGTGCGCTCGGTGATCGAGGGCGTGCTGAAGGTGGCCATTTTCATGACCTACCTCTACCTGTGCTCCAAAATGAAGGAGATCCACCGGGTCTTCCAGTACCACGGCGCGGAGCACAAGACCATCTACTGCTACGAAAACGGCTTGGAGCTCACCGTGGAAAACGTCCGCAAGCAGCCCCGGCACCACCCCCGGTGCGGCACCAGCTTCCTGTTTGTGGTGATCGCGGTGTCCATCTTCCTGTCCATTGTGATCTTCACCCCGCTGGAGATTGAGAACACCTTCCTGCGCATGGCCCTGCACTTGCTGATGCTGCCTGTCATCGTGGGGGTGACCTATGAGTTCAACCGCTACGTGGGCGGCCACGACGGGGGCCTGTGCCGGGCCCTGCGCTCGCCCGGTATGTGGATGCAGAACTTCACCACCTTCGAGCCGGACGACTCCATGATCGAGGTGGGCATCGAGGCGTTGAAGCGGGTTTTGCCCGAGGAAAAGGGCGCGGACAAGTGGTGAGAGACGAGAGAGCGGAGAGAGGGTGAGGCCATGGCCGGCACGTACAACGACCTATATTTAGACGCCCGCCGTGCCCTGAAGAAAGCGGGGGTGGAGGCGGCTCAGCTGGAGGCCCGGGAGTTGCTGTGCGCCGCCTCCGGCAAAAACCGCACCCAGCTCATCCACGACCTGCCGCTGTACGCCTCCGAAGGGGCGGAAAACCGGTTCCGGGAGCTGCTGGAACGGCGGCTGAGGGGAGAGCCGGTGGCCTACCTCATCGGGGAGTGGGAGTTTTACGGCCTGACCTTGGACGTGTGTCCGGATGTGCTCATCCCCCGGCCGGACACGGAGACCTTGGTGGAGCGGGGCATCCTGTTTCTCCGGGACCGGGAGGAGGCCCGGGTGCTGGATCTGTGCGCGGGCAGCGGTTGCATAGGGCTTGCTATGGCGGACAACTGCCCGGATACCAAGGTGATCCTAGGGGAATGGCAGCCGGACGCCCTGCGGGTGTGCCGCCAAAACATCCGGCGGTGCGGCCTGACGGATCAGGTGCAGGCCGCCCAAGTGGACGCCTTGGAGCCGCCCCCCCGGCTGCTGCGGGACTTCGACCTGATCCTGTGCAACCCCCCCTACATCCCCACCCTGGAGGTGGCGCGGCTGGACCCGTCGGTGCGGGACTACGAGCCCCACATCGCCCTGGACGGCGGGGAGGACGGGCTGAAATTTTACCGGGCGGTGGCGAAAAAGTGGAAGCGGGCGTTGAAGCCCGGCGGAAAGCTGGCCTTCGAGGTGGGCTTTGACCAGGCCCCGGCGGTGGAGTACATCCTGGCGGAGAACGGCTATCAGGACATCCAGACCACCCTGGATCCGGGGATGCACTGGCGGGTGGTGGAGGGAAGCGCGGAGAAGGGGACAGCGAGGGCGCTTGGAGCGGAGTGAGGCCGAGCGCAGGGCGGCAAAGCCGCCCAAGACCAGGCCGAATCGCAGCGAAAGCGGCCGAGTGCCCTGGCCCCTTCGCAGCGTGACAACAGGGAAGCGCGGAGGAAAACCCTGCTTAATGTCCGTTTTATGGGACAGATAAAGGGCTACAATATGGGACAGTAAGAGGCCGGCGGCCCTTCCAAACACGTCGGCGGGAAAGGATGATCGTACATGGCAGACAAGAAAAAGACGGTGGAGGCCGCCGCCCCCGCCTCGGACAAGAAAAAGGCGCTGTCCACCTGCATCGCCCAGATCGAAAAGGACTACGGCAAGGGCTCCATCATGCGCCTGGGCGAGAACACCCACATCGTGGTGGAGGCCATCCCCACCGGCTCCCTGTCCCTGGACATCGCCCTGGGCATTGGTGGCGTGCCCAAGGGCCGCATCATCGAGATCTACGGCCCTGAGTCCTCCGGCAAGACCACCCTGGCCCTGCATATCGTGGCCGAGGCCCAGAAGCGGGGGGGCGAGGTGGCCTTTATCGACGCCGAGCACGCCCTGGATCCCACCTACGCCCGGGCCTTAGGGGTGGACATCGACTCCATGCTCATCTCCCAGCCGGACACCGGCGAACAGGGCCTGGAGATCTGTGAGGCCCTGGTGCGCTCCGGCGCCATCGACGTGGTAGTGGTGGACTCGGTGGCGGCGCTCACCCCCCGGGCGGAGATCGAGGGCGATATGGGCGACAGCCACGTGGGCCTGCTGGCCCGGCTGATGAGCCAGGCCCTGCGCAAGCTGGCGGGCTCTATCTCCAAAACCAACTGCATCGTCATCTTCATCAACCAGCTCCGGGAGAAGGTGGGTGTGGTGTACGGCAACCCGGAGGTCACCACCGGCGGCCGGGCGCTGAAGTTCTACGCCTCCGTGCGCATGGAGGTGCGCCGGATCGAGGCCATCAAGAACGGCACCGAGGTCATCGGCAACCGCACCCGGGCCAAGATCGTGAAGAACAAGGTGGCCCCCCCCTTCCGGGAGGCGGAGTTTGAGATCATGTACGGCGAGGGCATCTCCAAGCTGGGCGAGCTGGTGGATCTGGCCGTTCGGCTGGACATCGTGCAGAAGTCGGGCTCCTGGTTTTCCATGGGGGACAACCGCATTGGCCAGGGCAAAGACGCGGTGAAGAAGTATTTCCAGGAAAACCCCGAGGTGGCCGAAAAGGTGGAGGCCGAGGTGCGGGCCAACTCCTTCAAGCTCATGAGCAAGCAATCCCAGGTGGCGGCCAAAGCGGCGGGCCGGGCGGTGGACGTGGACGCCGACGACTTTGAGGGATGACGCGCCATGGTTTCGGTGGAGCAGTTTACACAGGACAAAATCGATGACGTTATAAAATTTGAGCAGGAGCTTCGCAGGCAGGAGCCGGACACCTTTTTTATGGACGCGGGGGAGGAATACCGGAAACGGCTGGAAAAGAGCTTTTGTGACGGCCGTTTTGCCGATTCGCTGTCCCTGCTTGCGTATGAGGACGGGCGCGTGATCGGCCGGATTGACGCGTCTATCATCGCCGCCAGAAGCGACGCGAGTTGCTGCTGCGCCTATCTGGACTGGATCTGCGTGCTGAAGGAAGAACGCCACCGGCAGGTGGCCCAGCTTCTGCTGAAGGAACTGCGCCGGGAGCTGAAGGCCCGTGGTGCGGACACGCTGATCGCCATCATGGCCCACAACCCGGATTCCCTTCGTTTTTACCGGGCCGTGGAGAACGCCTCCATCCACGACGAGGCGGTTTGGATGGATTTGTGATGAAAATTGAGAAGTTAGAGCCCTCCCAGCACAAGCAGGGCCGCTGGCTGGTATGGCTGGACGACGCCTCCCTTGTCCGGGTGGGCGAGGGGGACGTGGTGTCCCTGGGCCTGTACGCCGGCAAGGAGCTGACGGACGCCGAAGGGGAGACCCTGGCCGCCGCCGGGGAGCGGTCCCGGCTGATGGAGCGGGCGGTGGGGCTGCTGGCCCAGCGGCCCATGTCCCGGCGGGAGCTGCTGGACAAGCTGTGCGCCCCGCCCCGGCCCAAGCGGGAAAAATACCCCTACGACAAGCTGGACGACGGGCTCGATCCGTCGCTGCTCCAGGCCCAAAGGGAGGCCCTGCGGGAGCGGGCGGAGGGGGTGGCCGACCAGCTCACCGACCTGGGCCTGCTCAACGACGAGGAATACGCCCGCACGGTGGTGCGGCACTACGCCGCCAAGGGCTACGGTCCCCGGAAGATCCGGGATGAGCTGTACCGCCGGGGGGTGCCCCGGGAATACTGGGAGGACGCCCTGGGGGAGCGGGAGCCGGACAGCAGCCAGATCGAGAAGCTGGCGCGGCAGAAGCTCCGGGGGGCGGAGCCCACGAGGGAAAACCTGAAAAAAGTGTCCAACTATCTGGCCCGCCGGGGCTACGGGTGGGACGAGATCTCCGGGGCGCTGGAGCGCCTCCGGGAGGAGGAATGGAAATAGATGGGATATAAGGTGGCGTTCCAGTCCCTGGGCTGCGCCAAAAACCTGGTGAACACCGAACAGATGATGGCCCTGTGCCGGGCGGCGGGCCACACCGTCACCGGCGAGGTGGAGGGGGCGGACGTGGCGGTGCTCAACACCTGCGGCTTCATCGAGTCCGCCAAGAGCGAGGCCATCGACGCCATTTTAGAGCTGGCCGAGCTGAAAAAGGCGGGGAAGCTGAAAAAGCTGCTGGTGGCGGGCTGCCTCAGCCAGCGCTATCCCGGCGAGATCAAGGCGGAGCTGCCGGAGGTGGACGGCCTGCTGGGCACGGGGAGCTATACCGACGTGGTGTCCGCCGTGGAGGAGCTGATGGCGGGGGAGCGGCCGGAGCATTTCGGGGAGACCGCCCAAGCCTATGACGATGGGGAGCGCTGGGTGACCACCCCGCCCTGGACGTCCTACCTGAAAATCGCCGAGGGCTGCTCCAACGGCTGTGCCTTCTGCGTCATCCCCAAGCTGCGGGGGCGTTACCGCAGCCGCTCCATGGAGACGCTTTTGGCGGAGGCCAAGGGGCTGGCGGACAGTGGGGTGAAGGAGCTCATCGTCATCGCCCAGGATATCACCCGCTACGGGCTGGATTTGAAGGACGGCTCCACCCTGGCGGGGCTGCTGACGGAGCTTTGCAAGCTGAACTTCCACTGGATCCGCCTGCACTACCTCTACCCGGAGGCGGTGACGGACGAGCTGATTGAGGTCATTGCCCGGGAAAAGAAGATCGTCCACTATCTGGATATCCCTATCCAGCACGCCAACGACGGTATTTTGAAGGCCATGCGCCGGAGAAGCACCAAAGCGGAGATCGAGGCGCTGTTCGCCAAGCTCCGCTCGGCCATGCCCGACGTGGTGATCCGCACCTCCCTGATCTGCGGCCTGCCCGGGGAGGGGGAGGCGGAGTTCGAGGAGCTGTGCGAGTTTCTGCGGGCGCAGAAGCTCCAGCGGGCGGGGGTATTCCAGTTCTCCCCGGAGGAGGGCACCCTGGCTGCCGCCATGGACAACCAGGTGGATCCCGGGACGGCGGAGCGCCGGGTGGAGCTGGTGGTGGATCTCCAGTCCCGGATCATGGACGAATACAACGAGCAGCGGCTGGGTTCCTGCATGGAGGTGCTGTGCGAGGGCTTTGACGCTGAGGCGGGCTGCTACGCGGGCCGCACCTACGCCGACTCGGTGGACATCGACGGCCGGGTGCTGTTCACGGCGGCGGGGCTTGTCCCGGCGGGGGAGTTCGTGTGGGTGCGGATCACCGGCGTGTCCGACGGCGACCTCACCGGCGAGATCGAGGACTGAGGAAAGGAAGAAAGGGAATGAATACTGCAAACAAGCTGACCATGCTGCGGGTGGTGCTGATCCCGGTATACCTCATCCTGTGGCACGTGGACGCCCCGTGGAGCATCTACGCCGCCCTGGCGGTGTTCGTCATTGCCAGCCTGACGGATCTGCTGGACGGCTACATCGCCCGGCACTACAACCAGATCACCGACTTCGGCAAGTTCATGGATCCCCTGGCGGACAAGGTGCTGGTGCTCACTGCCATGGCCTGCTTCTGCGGGGCGGGCCGCTTCCCGGACTGGGCGCTGGTGATTGTCATCGCCCGGGAGTTCGCCGTGTCCGGCCTGCGGCTGGTGGCGGTGGACAACGGGCGGGTCATCGCCGCCGGGTGGTCGGGCAAGGTGAAAACCGCCTCCACCATGGTGTGCCTGTGCCTGATGCACCTGCTGGAACGCAGGCCGGATGGGTTGTATTCCACGCCGGATTATTCGGTCTATCTGGACTGGGTGTGCGTCATCGTCATCGCCGCCACCACCCTGTACTCTGGGATCGAGTATTTCGTCCTCAACCGGGACGTGCTGAACTGGAACAAGTAAAAAAATATCCGGCCCGCGTCTGCGGGCCGGATATTTTTTATCCCTGGGAGATATCCGTGCTGAAGTACTTCAGGGCCAGCTGGGAGAGGGTGCCGTCCTCCCGCAGCCCGGCCAGCGCCTCATCGATGGCCGCCCGGAGGTTGTCGGAGTCCGCCCCCTTGGGCATGGGGATGGCCACCTGGGTGGAGTCCGGGTCGATGCAGGCGATCTTCACGCCCGCGTCGGGGTGTACCTTGAGGTAGTCGTAAAAGCTCTCCTCGGCGTTGAGGGTGGCGTCGATCCGCCCGGTGAGCAGCAGCTCGATGGTCTGGTTGAAGTCGTCCACGCCGGTGACCTGGGCGCCGTAGCGCTCCCCCACGGCGGCGTAGGTGCTGTTGAGGGTGTTGGCGGTGTGCTTGCCGCCGAGGTCCTCCATGGAATGGATGGAGTCGTCGTCCGCCCGGACAATGACGGCGATCCGGCTGTAGGCGTAGGGGGCGGAGAAGTCGTATTTCTCCCGCCGGCTCTCGTCGATCTCCACGCCGTTGACCATGATGTCGTACCGTCCGGCCTCCAGGCCGGCCAGCAAACCGGTGAACTCGCCCTCCACAAAGTTTACCTTCACGCCCAGCTTGTCGGCGATGGCCTGGGCCACCTCCACGTCGTAGCCCACCAGCGCGCCGCTCTCGTCATGGTAGCCCCAGGGGGACCAGGTGCCCTCCATGGCCACCACGATCTCCCCCTTGGCCTGGATGCGGGCCAGGGCGTCGGAGCCCACATCCTCCCCACTGGGGGCACAGCCCGTCAGAAGCAGCAGGCTCAGCACAATGAGGGCGCAGACGGAGACAGCCGCCGCAAAACGCTTGAAATTCATGATAGACACTCCTTCAGATTGATTCGCACAACCTCCCCCGCACAGGGGCGGGGGACAGCGGCGTCAGGGTTCCTTCCCGCCGGTCTGGAGGAACGCGCGGGTGCGTTCCTCCCTGGGGTGGGAGAACAGCTCTTTGGACGGCCCGGCTTCCACCACCACGCCGTGCTCCATAAAGACCACCTGGTTGGACACGGTGCGGGCGAAGCCCAGCTCGTGGGTGACCACCAAGAGGGTCTGGCCCTCCTCGGCCAGCTGCCGCATGACCGTCAGCACCTCCCCGGTGAGCTCCGGGTCCAGGGCGGAGGTGGGCTCGTCAAAATAGATGATCTCCGGCTCCACCGCCATGGCCCGGGCGATGGCCACCCGCTGCTGCTGGCCGCCGGACAGCTGGCTGGGATAGTGGTCCATGCGGTCGGCCAGCCCCACCTTTTCCAGGACGCGGCGGCCCGTGTCCTCCGCCTGGGCGCGGGGGATCTTCCGGGCCACAATCAGCCCCTCCGTCACGTTTTGCAGGGCGGTCTTGTTGAGGAACAGGTTGTAGCCCTGGAACACAAAGGCCGTCTTTTTCCGGAGGCGGGCAATGTCCTTTTTGGGTACCCGGCCCAGGGGGAACTGCTCCCCGTCAAAGGTGAGCGTGCCCCCGTCCGCCCGCTCCAGGAAGTTCAGGCACCGCAGCAGGGTGGTCTTTCCCGAACCGCTGGGGCCCAGGATGGCGGCCACCTCCCCCTTTTCCACGGAGAGGTCCACGCCCTTGAGCACCTGCGTCCCCCCGAAGGATTTGCGCAAGCCGGTCACATTCAGCAGCATGGTTCAGCCCTCCCTGCTTCCGT
>CATLEJ010000083.1 GCA_949916125.1 uncultured Oscillospiraceae bacterium | reverse complement strand
TGGGACGGAAGCCGGTGGCTTGGCGGTAGAGGATGAGCGCCTCCAGATTTTCCTTGAGGAAGGTTTCATCGTGGAGGCTGCTGTCCCGGCACTTGCGCCCGTTGGGACAGGTGAAGGTGATGTGCTTTCGGGTGTCCGACCAGGAAACCTCGTAACCCCCCATTTCCATGTTGGCGATGAAATCATCGCGGGTGATGGAATACTCCAGCGCTTCGTTGATGGCCTGGATCAGATCCAGCTTCCAGCTGTCGCCGCGCAGACCAGCCTGGTATTCGCCGGGCTTCATGCGCCTCTTTTTGGTACGCAGTCCGCACTCGTCCAGCACCCGAAGACCATGGGCCAGACAGATTTCATCATTGACTTTTCTGTGCGCCAAAAGGTCGCCGGGGCTTTGGTGGAGCTTGTGTCCATCCTTGTGGCTGACGCTGTTCACCACCATGTGGTTGTGCAGATGGCCGGTATCAACGTGGGTGGCGATCACCACCTCGAAGCCTGGGAACTGCCGCTGGGCGAACTCCAGGCCGATGGCGTTGGCCTCCTGGGGTGTGATGTTGTCCTCCGCGGAGAAGGACTGGACGAAGTGGTAGAACTGCGTCCCGTCCGTTTTGTTGAAGCGTTTTTTGGTCATCTGCATCTCGATGAAAGCGGACTGGGGAACGCAGTCGCTCCCGGTGACCAACCATGCGTCGCCCCAGCGGGTTTTCTTATCCTGTTCCACATAGTCGATCACGCCGCGCATGGAACTGGCGGATTGCTTTTTGCATTGGATCGCGGTGAAGGTCGCCATCAGCGCACCTCCCGGATCACTGAACTTACTGCGTCACACAACCGGGTGTATGCCCCAATCAAATCGTCCCTGCGCAATACGGTGATCCGTCCCATGTTGGCCAGTGTAGTGAGCTGGTTGAGGTTGCGGCCCTGGGCCTTCAACTCGGCGAGCAGGTTGTCCAGTCCATCTATCCGAACGATTTCTTTGTCAAGGGCGCAAGTGGTGAGGTAATCCGTGACGGTCATGCCGGCGGCCCTGGCCCGCTGGTGGATGGCTTTTTTTGTCCGCAGGGGTCATACGGGCGGTGATGATCTCGGTTTTCTTCTTCTGCATTGAACTCCTTTCTCCCTCGTCGGCGCAAGCTGCATATCCCTCGCCCCGCCGCAAGCGGCAGGGCTCACTCATTTCGCTGCGCCTCCTCTCCCCATCAAACCCGCTGCGCTGGGCTTTGATGGGGGCCCCTTGGGGTAGGGGGTGCCGGGGCAGCGCCCCGGCGAGTGCGGGCGGCGTATAGCCGGACGCAATGCTTGCCCCACCCAAAAGGTGGGCATCCGTCTTTCGGGGCGCTTCTGCATTGCCCTCACTTGGCGCTCCCTTGGCACTGCGGCGGGGCTGGGCTGCACACACCTGCGCACAGCGGGCCACACGGGGGTCAACACCGCGTTTCATGGGGCTGGGAGGTGTGTCATCTCCACCCGGCCCACAGGAGGGCCACAAGGGGCCTCAAAACGCAAAACACGGGGCGACCCGTTTTTGACGAGGACTATGGGTGCTCAGAATGCGGTTTGATGATTCATGGGCTGGCAGAAACTGAGGCAGTTGCATGGTGGGCCTGGCGCTCCTGCTGTCTGCGGAGCTTCCTGCGCTGGGCCTCCAGCTCCAGGTGACTGAGCTGCCGCTGGTGGAACGCTTCCATTGCTCTCTGCATTGGAAGAATGGTGTAGAGGTTGTTGCCGTTCCACTTCAGCCCACGCCGGTCAAGGTATTGGCTGTGCTCCATCATGACGAGGTGCTGCGGGAGGATCTGAACCGCTGTGAAGCCCGCTGACAGCGGCGGCCTTTTCTTTGGAGACACTGGTGCAATTTACAAGCGCCATCTACCGAATCAATTCGTATGGAGGATTCGGGCTTGCATCGCAGGACAAGGCGCCCGCCATTGCTGGCGGGCGCCTTGTCTATGCGCTCACTGCGCGTCTGAATATGGCTCGTTGGTGTTGATCACCACCTGCCCGTTGATACAGGACACAGGAAAGCCCAGCGCCTCGCCCGGTTTCCGGAGTTTGTAACAGGTGTACCCGCCGCCCCCGGCGGGCTTACTAAGCTCCGGGGTAGTCCGGGCCCTCCCAGACGTGATCCTTGGCCATCTTTTCAGGCCCTACTAAAAGATAGTCGTGCAGCAGCTGGGGCTTTTTGGAGATGGGGTCGTCCCAGGTGCAGTCCACATAGAGCCACTGGCCGTCGATATACACTGCGTTCCACGCATGGTTAATGCCCGACGCCTTGTCCCTGCCTGACACATACTCGCAGGGGATCCCCACCCGGATGCACATATTGCGGAACAGCTCCGCATAGTCCGAACAGACGCCGTACCCGAACGCAAGGGTGATGTTGCAGCTGCAGGAGTAGGCATCAAGAGCCTTCCCATAGGCGGCCTCCACCTTCTCGTAGGTTTCCTGGGTAGCCCCATAGACATAGGTGGGGTTGTAGGTCAGGGTGTTGACGATGTAGTCATGGATGGCGGTGACGGTCTCCCGGGGGCTGCCCTTGCGCAGGGAGTTGAGCCGCTCGCCCACCAGGTCGTTCTCCTGTGCCACGCTGTAGCCTTTGCCCTGTTCAGGTAGAAATTGGTTCCGTCAAAGGCGGCGCCCAGAGCGTCCAGGCTGATCATGGGATAGCGGCCGGCCAGCTTGTACACGGCCCCGTAAATTGTTCTGCCCATGAATTTCAGGGGTTTGGGGTCGGGTGTCGCCGTCCCCAGCACCACCCCCTCGGGGGGATAGGAACGGAGGCTCAGCGTCATCCGGCGGTCGGGCTGGGCCAGGCGGCAGAGGATGGCGGCCAGCTCCGCCCGGGTGATATAAGAGCTGGGGGCGAAGGTGCCGTACTGATCCGAGCCGGACAGAACCCCGGCGTTGTACAGCTTCAGGATCTCCTGGGAATTGGGGGTCGCGCTATTCACGTCGGGCAGGGCGGCAATCTGGTTGATGGGGGTGTAGCCCTCCTCGGGCAGGGCACGGCCCAGAAAACCGGCCACCTCCGCCCGGGTGGCCGGGGCGGTGTAGTCATTGGGCGTATTGGTGAGGATCTTGTGCTTCCAGGCGTAGGACACCGCCCCGTCGTACCAGACCTCCCCCTGGGGCAGAACGCCGTCCCCGCCCCGCCAGAGGTCGTGCATCCGGGCGGCGACGGCAATGCCCTCCGCCAGGGAGACCCTTCCGTTGGGGGCGAAGCGGCCCTGCCCCTGGCCGGACATGAGCCCCAGCTCATAGCAGGCGGCGATGTAGGGCGTGCTCCAGTTGTCCGGCACATCGGTAAAGCCGGCGTCCCCGTAGTCCTTGATGGGGGTCAGGCCGGCGGCCGCGGCGGGGGTGGCCAGCAGCCCCAGGCACAGGGCCGCGGTTAGAAGCAGGGACAGAACATTGCGCTTTTTCATCGGCTGTTCCTCGCTTTCCTGAAAGATGGCCCCCGGAGGGGCGGGACGTGCCGCGCCCCCCGGGGGTATTCCTCTCGCCGGGGCGTCTGCTACTTCTCCTGCAAAGCGGCATTTCTGCGTTCTATCTCCGCCAGCACATCGTCGCGGTAAACGATGAACCAGCCATACGTGCTCTCCCCCAGCCGGCAAGTCGGATACCTGACCGGGATCTGCTGCTCCAGCTGCTCCTTGAGCTTCTGATTAACGCCGGTGGTGAGCTTCTCCCACGAACATTTGAGGTCGACATAGGCGTCCGAATAGGTCAGCTTCTCCGCAGTCAGGGGGTCCTTCTGGACGAAGTCGTCCAGAATGCGCCAGAAGTCTTCCAAAATCTGGGCCGCGATGGCGTCCTCACGGGCATCCTGCTCTTGCCGTGCCTGCTCCTGGCGCTGCTCCTCCTCCGCTGCCCATTTGTAGTTGTTGATGGCCAGCATCCCAGTGTTTGTATAATAAGTGACCGAGAAGTCTTGGCTGGTGTAGTCATCGAAGCGGTAGTCCGCGGCGCGCATTTTCTGGCAGACCTCGCTGACACCATAATAGTTTTCAGGCACCTTGATGTTATAGTGCTTCGAGCTGGCGTTCCGGATGGCCTCTTGCACAAACGCTTCGGTCTCGGCCAGGCGGGCTTCCTGCTTCGCCTGCTCCTCCAGCTGCTCCTTCAGCTTCTCCTGCTGCTCCTGCTCCTTCTTGAGCTCACGTCTGCGCTGCAGCTCCGCGTCCACATCATTACGCTTGATGCGCAAGAGCTCGGCGGAAAAGTAATCTATTTCGCAGTCGGGATAGTTCTGGGCGAGTATCTGGGTCATCTGCTCTTTCGCCGAAGCCAGCGCAAAGTACATCTTGTCATGCTCGAACCTCTCCGTGGGGAAATTGATCGTGTATATACGGTCATCGTAGCTCAGGCCCTCATACGCCTGCAGCTCGGCCTGGGTGGAATAGGGCATATCCTTCAGGGCATCCACGCAGAACGCGACGACCTCCTTGGCCAGCTCAAGCCCCTCCTGCTGCTGATCCAGCCAGTACTGCTCCTGTGTGTTGGGCAGGGTGGTGTTGTCATACTTGGTGCTGGTGCAGGCGTGGCCGGCCGTCCAGTCAAAGTGCCGGTCCAGGGCCTTATCGCTGCGCAGGAAATAATTATAGCGGATATAACCCGCCCGGTCGGGGGTGGGGTCGTCCCAGGTGACGTCTACATGGTACCACTCCCCGTCCACCTTGACGATGTTCCACGCATGACCCCCTCTATCGGTGTCTCCGGTCACATATTCGGCCTCCATACCGGCGGATTCCAGCAGGGCCAGATAGGCCTTGGCGTAGCCCGCGCACACCGAGGTGCCGTACTTCAGCGGGCCGTAGGCCGTGTAGGAGATATCGGGCATATTGCCGCTGTACAGGCGCATATCGTACTTGCAGTTGAGCACCAGCCAGTCGTGGAGGGCCTTGGCGGTCTGGTAGTCGTCCATGCCGGGGGTGACGACCTCCTTTACCACGGCGTCAGCCAGCTTTCGAATCTCCGCGTCGGTCTGATCGGTGGTGGTGTTTCCTTGTGTCTTGGGCTGATAGGTCACCTGCAGGGACAGCGCCTGGGATCCTTTTTTCTGCCCAGAGGACAACGAGGCGATCTGATAGGGATTCGCTCCGTTTCGATCCGCGATCTTCTCGGCCATCTCCATCAGCGCGGAGGACTCCACATTGTAGGAGCTGACGGTGATCTGGGTGGCCCCCTCCAGGAAGCCGTTGATGATGGCCGCGCGCGCGCCTTCTTCATCGGACATACCCTTCTGGGGTTGTTCCGCCCCGTTGCTCTGGATCCAGAGGAAGTAGACCACGTCCGAGCGGGGGCAGTCCTTCTTGTTGGAGAAGCTGATCCCATTGGTCAGGCCGTTCTTTTTCGCCCAACTCACCGCCTTATTCGACCAGTCGCTGCCGCTGGCGTCCCCCCCGGCGGCGCGGCAGAGGAAGGCCAGCATCTGGTCGTAGGCCAGGGTTGTCTTCAGGCTGAATTTGGTGGCGCTGACGCCGTTGGTGATCTTCTTCTCTGTGGCCCAAAGAACGGCCTGATAATACCAGGCGCCGGAGTCGGTCACATCGGTAAAGGGGGAGGTGCGGGTGTTGGGCTTCGGCGAGCCGGCGGCCCGCCACAGGAAAGTGACGGCCTCGGCCCGGGTGACGGTGGCGTTGGGGGAGAAGGCATTGTTCCCGGTGCCGTTGGTGACACCGTTGTCCACCGCCCATTTCACCGCCTGGGCGTAGTAGGCGTCAGGGGCCACATCGGAGAACACGGTCTCCACCGCCTTGATCCCGGTGAGCTGGGCGAACTTGTCCAGGGCCTCCTGGGTGGTGACCCAATACTGGCCATCGTCGGCGAAGAAGGTGAGCAGAACCAAAGCGATGTCGTTATTCGGATACTCGTACAGCCCGAAGCGGCTGTGGGCATTGCCCAGCAGGTCGTTGTCGCTGAGCCCCCCATCCACGATGGCGCCGTCCCTGTGTACATCGTAATAGTGGCAAAAGAGCATACCGAGATCCGCGTAAGTGAGGTTGTCATCTTGCTCCATATCTTCTTCGGTATAGACCAGGCCGTCCTCCGTGGTGGCATAGCCGACGCAGCCCGGCTCCGCCACGATGGTCTTGAGCGTCACTGCCTCACCGTCCACGTCGGGGATGGTAACGGTCCCGCCCAGATGGGCCGAGGTCAAGGTGTTCACCGTGCCGTAGGTGTGGGTCAGGAACACCTGGCCGCCTTCCTCGCTCACCGCGCCCTGGCTCTCATCTTCCGGTATGGCGCTGCTGCTTGCGCTGCCAAGTATGCCGAGATCGTATTTCTCGGCCGCCGCGGCGGTACATATCAGCCCGGCCGCCAGGATGCAGCTCAGGGCCAGGGACAAAATCCGTTTGAATTGCTTCATCGTAACACTCCTTTTTAATGCAGAACCTGTTCCGGCTTTAAGCGCCGCCCAGGCGGATGAATACAAAGTGGGAGGGGTTATCCTCAGCGGGATCCCAATACACCGCTGCCGTGCCGGTGTTGGAGTTGGGCCGCCCCGTGGAGTTGGGCATATCCACCCGGTTGAGGCCCAACAGCACGCCGTCATAGTCCGCCGGGGCCCGCACCGTTGTGGTGACCTGGAGGAGTCCGTCGATGGAGATCTCCCAGTTCAGCCCAGGCTCGGTGCTCTCCACCCAGCTGCCGCCGCCGGCGTTCGGGTTGCGCACCCTGGAGCTATAGGTTAGGGTAAAGCGCTTCCCCCTGTGTTCCACAGTGGCAGAGCCGCCGGACTCCGCCTGCCCACTGGCGGCGTCCATGTCGGCGGTCAAATATTTCCGACCGGTGTAGTAGTCATACAGGTCATAGAGATGAATCCAGAATTTTATATTGAAGGGCGTGATCTCGCTGTGCGTGCTGCCGTACCGGGCTTTACTGGTGACGGTGTAGGAGATGGTATAGGTCACATAGCCTTCCCCGTCCGGGGCGCTTACCGAGATGGAGGGCCGTGAGATGGCCGCCGTGGACGGCAAGGCTACCACCTCCGGGTCTTCAAAGGCCGTGGCAAGGGGCAGCTGTGTGTAGGCCTGGGGCTGCACGATAGAGAAGCTGTGGAGCTGCCCAAAGGGAGCGGCCTCCGGTTCGGGCTCGGGTTCAGGCTCCGGCTCGGGAACCGGGGTGGGTTCCACCGTCTCCACAACGTCCGGAGGTTCCGGCTCGGGGACCGGGGTGGGCTCCGCCGTCTCCACAGCGTCCGAGGGATCCGGCTCGGGAACCGGGGTGGGCTCCGCCGTCTCCACAGCGGCCGGGGGCTCCGGCTCAGGGGCCGGGGTGGGCGCCACCGCCGCCAGAGCGTCCGAGGGCTCTGGCTCGGGCACCGGGGTGGGTTCCACTGTCTCCACAATGGCCGGGGGATCCGGCTGCTCCCGCTGACTGGCCATAACGCCGATCCCCACTGCGCCGGCCAAGGCCACGACCCCGGCCAGAACTCCCGCAATGACCTTGACGGAGACCGCGCCTCCGGCTTTTGCGGCCGCGCCTGCCGCGGCAGCGGCGCCGGCGGAGCCGCCCGCGGCGCTTCCCGCCGCCGGTACGGCCGTACCCGACACAGCGGCCTCCACAGAGCCGGCGATTTCCGCGGCGGCAGAGCTGCTGAGCGTAGTGGCTTCGGCGTCCATCCGCAGGAAGTAGGCCAGCAGGAGCAGCGGGCTGGCGCTGTACAGCTTGACGCCCTTGCGCTCGTAGTCCTCCACACCGCGTTTGATGGCTTTGCGGGCATAGTTGAGCCGGCTTTTTACCGTCCCCTCGCTGGTGTCCATGGCCTGGGCAATCTGCTTGACGCTCATTTCATCGTAGTAATAGAACAAAATGCCCATCCGCTGCTCCGGCGGCAGGTCGTCCACCAGGCCCAGAATCATGCGGCGTGTCTCCTCGTTGTCCAGCGCCTTGTCCGGGATGTACTGCTCATCCAGATCCTCCAGGCTGTCCAGCATGGAGTTCCCTTCCCCGTCCTCCGGGATCTGCCACTCCTTGTGGGGGGCGGAAAGAAGGTGCCTGCAGCGGTTGGCGGTGATGCCGTTCACCCAGCCCCAAAAGGCGGCGGGCTCCCGCAGCTTGTCTATGCCGGTGAGCATGGCAATCAGCACATCCTGGGTCGCGTCTTGGGCATCCTGCTCGTGTTTCAGCATTTTTTTGCAGTGGTAATAGATCTTCTGCTGTGTCTCCCGGATCAGTCCTTCCTGCGCCTCCGGGTCACCCTCTCCGACGCGCCGGATCAGCGCGAGCAATTCCTCTTGTTCCATGTCTCAGCATCTCTTTCTGTCTCTCACATTACGCTATGCGGGCGCTTTCCCCCAAATTCAAAAGGGAACGGCCGATTGTCAGGCCAGCTGCTTCCACAGGAAGTAGACCACATCCGAGCGGGGGCAGGCGTCCTTGGCCGCGAACGTCAGGCCATCGGTGAGGCCGGCGCCTTCCGCCCAGCTCACCGCCTTGTTGGACCAGTCGCTGCCGCTGGCGTCCTGCCCGGCGGCGCGGCAGAGGAAGGTCAGCATCTGGTCGTAGGCCAGGGCCGTCTTCAGCCCGAATTGGGTGGTGGTGACGCCGGTGGTGATCTTCTTCTCCGTGGCCCACAGAACGGGCTTATAATACCAGGCACTGGAGTCGGTCACATCCACAAAGGGGGAGGTGTGGGTGGTGGGCTCCGGCGAACCGGCGGCCCGCCACAGGAAGGTGACG
Organism: uncultured Oscillospiraceae bacterium; assembly: GCA_949916125.1. Lineage (GTDB taxonomy): Bacteria > Bacillota > Clostridia > Oscillospirales > Oscillospiraceae > Enterenecus. The sequence goes on along the minus strand of CATLEJ010000083.1, from coordinate 3,583 downwards.
GCCTCCGCCCGGGTGACGGTGGCCTCGGGGGCGAAGCTGTTGCCTCCGGCGCCGAGGGTCACCTTGTTCTTCGCCGCCCACTCCACCGCGTCGGCGTAATAGTCGCTGACAAACACGTCCTTAAAATCAGCCAAGGGGGCGCTGAAGTGGATGGTCGCTCTGTCCAGGCCGTCGTTCAGGCCGCCTGTCTTCACCTGGCTCCAGTGGAGGGCGTCGGCGCCGTAGTACACATCGGTCATGGCCTTGCATCCGTAAAAGGCTGAGCCGATGGAGGTGACGCTCCTGGGGATGGTGATGGTCTTCAGGCGGCTGCAAAAATCAAAAACGGAGTTTCCAATGGTATGGACGCTGCGGGGAATGTCGATGGCCTCCAGGGCGTAGCAGCATTTAAAGGCCGCAAGGGGGATCGTGCTCAGGCGATTGGAAAGGCGCACATCCGTCAGAGAAACGCAGCCATCAAACGCCCACTCGCCGATGGAGGTGACGCTGTCCGGCAGGTACACGCTGGTCAGGCTTTTGCAGCTTTGATAGGCCGCACTGCTGATGGTTGTGACGCTGTCCGGCAGGGTGACGCTGGTCAGGCCCGTGCTCTCAAAAGCCGAATACCCGATGTATGTGATGTTGTCCGGGATGGTGATGCTTTTCAGGGCCGCGCAGCCGTAAAACATCATCCGGGGGACGGATTTCATGCCCCGGCCGAGGGTGGCGCTGGTCAGGCCGGAGCAGCCCCGGAACGCATCCTGACCCACCTTGGTGACGCTGTCGGGAATGACGATCTCAGTCAGTTTATTACAACTGTAAAATGCCGAGTCCCCGATGCTGGTAACGCTGTCTGGAATGGTGACCCGGGTCAGCTCGTATTTTTGGGTAAACGCGTACCCACCGATGGCGGTGACGGGCACGCCGTAGATCTCGGCGGGGATGTCGGCCTCGGTGACGGTTTTGTCGGCCTTCGTGATGGTCCCGGTCTGGGCGTTGAAGTACAGCTTGCCGCCGGGGACCTCATAGGCCAGATCCGCCGCGTAAGCGGGCCGCACGGACAGTGCGCTCAGGCCAAAGCAGAGGCACAGGGAAAGCAGCATGGGGAGCAAACGTTTTTTGATCTTCATAACATTCGGTTCCTTTCCTTTTTGATTTTTACATTTGATATATGGTGCGCCTTGAGATCCGTTCAGTCCGCTTACGTCCAGTCTGCTCCTCGGCGGCTTTTTCGCCGCAGAGGAACGCCCCGGCTGATTTAGTCCGGCGGAGGCCCCCGGCCTTCCGCTGTCCCGGCCTGTTCCTTAAAATCAGGCTGGGCGGACTCGTTTTCACCGGCACCCGACCGGTTTCTTGTTTCGGTCAGGATTTCCCCCGGCGGTGTGTGCTTCTCCGCATCCAGCAGGAAACAACGGTGAAGAAATTGGAAAAATGTGATATATGCCATCTCTGTGCCTCCGTTCCCTGGCTCTGTGATATAGTGCCGCTGGAGGACGGATCGGTTTTATTTTTTTGAAAAATTTTTTGCCGGGCATCAACGCGCCGCCCGCTTCATGCCTGTGTAACTGTTTGTCAAAAAGAATGGCTCACAACGTTGGGTTGTAGTCCACGAAAGAAGGGCTGTGTCTCTGGGCTGAAATTGCCGTTTCAAGTGACGGACTGCTGTTCTTTTCCCATTTTGAGCGAGCTAATTTTATCATATATAGCAAAACGTTGCAATAGAGAACGTGGCTTGCAACGCACGCTTTATAGTCCAAATTACTCCTTACACCACCGCTGGAAGGTGCCGTGGGCCACGCCCAGTTTCTTGGCCGCCGCCCTGCCGCTGATCTCGCCCCGTTTCCAAGCGGCCATGATATCCTCGTAGTCCCCGCCCCGATCTTTGAATTTCCGTCCAAAGTGGACGCCCTTGGCTTTGGCCGCCGCGATCCCCTCCGCCTGCCGCTGGCGGTTGAACTCCCGCTCCGTCTGGGCCACATAGGACAGCAGCTGAAGCACGATGTCGGCGATCAGCACGCCTGTGAGATCCCGGCCCTGCCGGGTGTCCAGCAGGGGCATATCCAGTACCACGATGGCCACCTGCTTTTCCTTGGTCAGCAGCCGCCACTGTTCCAGGATTTCGTCATAATTCCGCCCCAGCCGATCGATGCTCTTGATGACGAGGGTATCGCCGGCTTTGAGTTTGCGTACCAGCCGCCGGTAGCCGGGGCGGTCGAAGTCCTTGCCCGATTGCTTGTCCAAGATAATATTGTCGTTTTGAACCCCGAATTCCCGCATGGCGATGACCTGCCGATCCTCGTTCTGCTCCTTTGTGGAAACCCGGGCATATCCGTATGTACCCATAATGCTCCTCCTTTTTGTTAATAGCTTCATTTTAGGGGAGCCATGGCTTTGTACAATATGAATTTAGTTCAGAGAAAGCAAAAGCGGCTGCTTCCCGCAACGGGAAACAGCCGCTTTTGTATAATTTTGATGGATGAACTTCCTCCGCCACGCCAAATCAATCGCCTCCTTCAAGCAACGTAACATACCATAGTTTGAGGCAGAAGTCGAGAAGAATAATCCCCTGCTGGGGATGCCCTTATTGTTTACAGTGGCGGAGGATTTGCGTGGGAGGTCAGCTTGTATTTTCCCTCCACATATGGTATACTACCCATAGAATAGGTGGACAGGAGGTGCTGGTGTGGAGTTCAGGCCCTTTGTGATTTTGACCGCCACAGGCGAGGAAATGCCGGTTCAGATTGTTCCTGCCCAGGAAGGCGATTTACGGGTCACTCGCGAGACTCCGGCATGGCAGACAGACTGGACATCGGAATTCTTGGCGGCCCCTGCGGTGGATAAATACGCTGTCAAAGCTGCCGATGGGGAACTGATTGCCCTCGGCGCTTACCAGATTCGGGGGCATAGTGCCTATGTCTATATCATTTATGCGGAGAGCGCACCTCCAAGCAACCCGACTATTAAGACCAAAGGGAGCAGAAAATATTACGGGATTGGTGAGCTCCTGATTGCATATGGGATCAAGTACTCCATTGATAACGGCTGCCGCGGCGATGTGGTGTTTGAGGCGAAGACAGATGAGTTGGCGCGCCATTATGAAATGGATTTCCACGCGCGGAGAGTCGCACGCCTTGCCTCCGGTGGGCCCAAAAGGTATATGCTGGCTGATGAGGATGCATGGGCGCTGTTTTCAAAATTTCTCAAGGAGGCGGAAGCATGAGTGCTGATTTAGACGCACGCTATCAGATCGACATTTTAGCCCAACAGGCCGGGGGTTACTTTGCAGTGCCCAGCGAACAGGAACTCGAATATACCGATCTACTCTTTGACGTTTGCAAGCAGTTTGGGATCAAGTATTATAGTGCTACCGCCAAAGAGCGATTCTTTGTAGAGGAAGTGGCCCGCGTTACCTATGAGAGAGAGAGGGCTCAGAGGCAGGGCCTTCCGCTGGCCGATGTGCGTCCGGCTTTCGCGTCCTGACCCACAACTTGACCCACAACAGGAAACGAGCGGGCGGAGACAATGGAGCGGAAAGCACCATTGTCTCCGTCTTTCTGGAACAAAAATGCCCCCAAAGCGCCGAATGGAGGCGTTTCGAGGGCGG
>CATLEJ010000082.1 GCA_949916125.1 uncultured Oscillospiraceae bacterium | reverse complement strand
ATGGTGACCACAGTATAGCTGAAAGGGCAGGGCAAAGCTATTACCAACACCACCAAGGAATGACAGACAGACCAAGCAGAACCACCAAAGAGAGCAGCGGACAGCCCCTGAGCTCACCGCTCCGCTGCCAGATCCCGTTTTCGCGATTTCCTTTGGATAGACGGGTAGGGGATGAATTCTTCCTCACCCTCGATCATGCTGAACTGGGCCCGCAGGATCGGGTGCGTCTCATACGCCTGGTACTGGTGGATCAGATCCACCGCGCTTTCTCTTGAGACGGTGCTTCCCAACTGGATCCCGTCCCTATAGATGTAAAATCGTTTCAAGCTAATCTCCTCCATTGTCCTTTTTATGCAATGTAATAAAAAGGACACCCTTGGTCAGCTGGCTGGACAGGGTGGCAGATGGTATTGATACTGTTTTAACTTCAAAGGGGTTCGAGTCCCTCCCATAGTTATTGAGTGGAATAAGGCATCTAAAATCGCGTTTTATGGGTCGATTTGCATCTTTTTTGCGTAATTTCAAAATCACGCTCAGAATTTTTTCGAATATCCTTATTTTATTCTGATTTGCTCCAGAAGAAGTGGATAGGACGCAAAAAATCCGCACAAAAGTGCGGATTTTTTGCCTGCATCTTTTTTCTCAATGCAGCTTGGTGGAGACTACAGAACTCGAATCTGTGACCTCTTGCGTGTGAAGCAAGCGCTCTAACCAACTGAGCTAAGCCTCCGTATCTGGTGACCCGGACGGGAATCGAACCCGTGTTACCGCCGTGAAAGGGCGGTGTCTTAGCCGCTTGACCACCGGGCCGCGGGTGCCCAAGGCGGGCGGATCAGAGCGGGCCCCCAAAGAAGCGGCCATCGCCGCTTCTTTGGGATGGTAGCGGCGACTGGATTCGAACCGGTGACAACTCGGGTATGAACCGAGTGCTCTAGCCAACTGAGCTACGCCGCCATGTTTGCCGCCCTGACAGGGGCAAGTGATAATATACCTCATTTCCACCGAAATGTCAACCTTTTTTTCGCGCCATTTTGAAAAAAGTTGAAGCCGCGGATAAAAGGACCTGCCGGGGACAAACCGGCCCGGAGCACACCGCTCCGGGCCGGTTTCCGTCACTCCTTGTCCAACAGCTCCGCCACGCCGGTCATGGGGTTGGGTGCGTAACCCTCCACCTGCCCCGCGTCCACCGCCCGGGCCAGCGCCGGGTCGATGGGCAGCTTGGCCAGCACCGGCAGGGACAGCTGCGCCCCCAGCGTGTCGATGGTGCTCTCGCCGAACACAGGATGCTCCTGTCCGCAGCCCGGGCAGCGGAAGAAGGAGTAGTTCTCCACCAGCCCCAGCACCGGGATGTCCATCATCTCCGCCATGCGCACCGCCTTGGTGACGATCATGCCCACCAGCGTCTGGGGGGCGGACACCACAATCACCCCATCCACCGGCAGGGATTGGAACACCGTCAGCGGCACGTCCCCCGTCCCGGGAGGCATATCCACAAACAGGTAGTCCAGGTCGCCCCAGACCACATCCGTCCAGAACTGCTCTACCGCCCCGGCAATCACCGGGCCCCGCCATACCACCGGATCCGTCTCCCGCTCCATCAGCAGGTTCAGGCTCATCAGCTCGATGCCACCCTCGGTGACGGCCGGGTAAAAGCCCACCTCACTGCCCTCCGCCCGCCGGGTGATGCCAAAGGCCCGGGGCACCGACGGGCCGGTGATGTCCGCGTCTAAGATGCCCACCTTCTTCCCCCGCTGGGCCATGGCGGCCGCCAGGGTGCAGGTGACGGCGGATTTGCCTACGCCGCCCTTGCCGCTGACCACGGCGATCACCTTTTTGATGCTGGACAGGGCGTTGGCGGGCTTGCGGAAGTCCTGGGGGCTGGTGCGCTCCCCGCAGCTCTCGCCGCAGGAGGAGCAGTCGTGGGAACACTCGCTCATTTGCTACATCTCCTTACTGTTCCGGGCATAAAATAACCCGGAAAAAATTTTTCAAAAATACCTTGACAGGCGAGGTATCTCGTGGTATATTAAGCTCACGAAGTTACTTCGGCTCATGAGGTATCTTGCTGAAGCGGGTATCTCAGGCGCTTCGGAACACAAACTGCCGGAAGAAGGGAGGACGCCATGTCAATTTCCGCGGACACCCTGCGCGGACACACGGACACCATTATTTTAGCACAACTTCTGCGCGGGGACAACTATGGTTATGAAATCAACAAAAATATCCAACAGCTGACCCAGGGGGAGTATGGCCTCAAGGAGGCCACCTTATACACCGCCTTCAAGCGGCTGGAGCAGGCGGGGCTCATCGCCTCCTACTGGGGGGACGACGGGCCCGGAGCCCGGCGGCGGTACTACGCCATCACCGACGAGGGCCGCAGACGCTGGGCGGAGAGCCGTCAGGAATGGGAAAACACCCGGGCGCTTTTGGACGCGCTGATTTCTGTAGAGGAGGGTTAAGCAATGGATGACATCAAGCTGAGACTGAACACCGCGGTGGCCGCCCGCCTGGACGCCGCCCCCGCTTCCAAGGAGAAGGACGAGCTCATCGAAGAACTGTCCGACAACCTGTACCGCCGCTTTCTGGAGATGAACGGAGCGGGGGTGCCCGAGGAGGAGGCTTTCCACCGGGCCCTGGACGACCTGGGCGACGTGGACGAGCTGCTGGCCTACCTGGGGGTGGAGCCCGGCCCGGACGCCCGCATCCTCATCGAGCCGGACGGCAGCCGTGTCACCGTCCAGGGCAAAGACGGTAGCACAAGGGTCATCATCAACACCCCCGAGGACGGCCAGCCCGTCAGCGGCGGGGACGGCGGCGAGGCCCAGCCCCAGGGCCAGCCGGACGAACAGGGCGACGTCCACTACAACTACGACCCCAACGCCACCCAGAGCGACCTGGACGCCATCCTGGCCAACGTGGGCGAAATCTGCCGGGTGGCCATGGATCAGGTGAAGGAGGCCGCCAAGCAGGCCAAGGACGCCATCCAGCGCCGCACCACTGTGGAGAAGGACAACAAGCGCGTCCGCGTCCACTTCAACACCCAGCCGGACGAGACGGTGCCCCCCACCCCACCCACGCCTCCCGAGCCCCCCACACCCCCCGTTCCGCCCCAGGAGGGTAAAGGCTGGGAGTTTGAGGCCGAGCTGGACTCCGACGAGGGCCGCTTCTTCGCCGGGGCGGGCCCCAAGGAGAAAAAGGACGTACTCTACGGGTTCGGCTATGACAAGGCCAAGGGCGGCTTTTTCGCCCAGTGGGGCGAATACAAAGGCGGGGAGGCCCAGGGCCCGCACTTCAGCGGGGCAGATTCCTACATGGAGCACCAGGATGACGGATCCTATTCTGTCACCGCCCTGAAGGATCTGCGGGGCATCAAAGTGATCACCGGCCCGGGTGATGTGACCATCCACGTCAGCGAGTCAGCCGACGCCGGGGTGATTATCGACGGCGACGTGGACGACCTGGACGTGACCTGCTCCGCCGATGGGGTGCTCACGATCCGGGAGGGCCGCACCGCCAGCTCATCGTTCTTCTCCCGCCGGGGGATCTGCTCCGCCGACGTGGAGCTCTACCTGCCAAGCCGCCACTGGGAGACCATCTCCATCAGCACCGGCAGCGGCGACGTGGAGTTTGATTATGACGGGCTGGATGTGGACGACCTGACGGTAAACACCGGCAGCGGCGACCTCAACCTCCGCCTGAGCGCCTGCGGGCAGTTCAGCTTCCGCTCCGGCAGCGGCGACCTGGAGCTCACCGGCCCCTGCGCCCGCCTTAAGGTGGAGACGGCCAGCGGCGACGTGTCCCTCCGGGGCGATCTGGACCAGGCCGACGTGCACACCGCCAGCGGCGACATCGAGCTTAGGGGTTCGGTGCAGCGGATCCGGGCGGCTGCCGTCAGCGGTGACGTGGAGATTGCCACCTCCGCCTTCCCGGAGGCCATGGACCTGTCCTCCAAGTCCGGCGACGTGGAGGCCCGTATCCCGGACGCGGGGCCCTTCTCCGTGCGGATGAAAACCGTCAGCGGCGAGATGGAGTGCTCCTTCCCCGTCAACTATGCCAACGGGGTGTGCGTCTATGGCGACGGATCCGGCCCCGCCTATTCCCTGAGCAGCGTCAGCGGCAGCGTTGAGCTGGGCCGTTATTAAAGGGAGGGCGCGCACATGAGACACTACGCGGTCTTTGACATCCGCCTGAGCCGTCCCAGCGCGTCCTCCGGGCGGCGGGGGCCCGACCCCTCCCTCTATGGCGGGGGCCTGGACGCCCTACGGGTTGCCAACGGCATCCTGCCCTGCGCGGGGGCCACCCTGCGCACTTCCAACCTTTTGCTTCGCTGAGGATATAAGAAAGGAGCCTGTATCTTATGAAACGTCTTTATCGTACCGAAGGCCCCGACGCCCTGCTGTGCGGTGTGTGCGGAGGCATCGCCCGTTACTTCAATGTCGATCCCACGGTCGTGCGTGTGGCTACCGTGCTGTTGGTGGCCTTCGCGGGCTTGTCCCTGTGGGTGTATATCATCGCCGCCCTGATTATACCCAAAGAGTCACAGATGCGCTGAGCCGCCGCGAGCAGGCGAAGCGTGACTACAGGGGCGCTCGCTGTAGTGACAGATCGGCACAGGGGCACGGGCGGATTGCCCGATTCGCCCGCCGCCCCGCGGCAGCGGCCCCGCCGGGAGGTTATCCTCCCCCGGCGGGGCCGCTGTTTTGCGCCCTTGTAAGTCCCGGATAAATGTGGTATGATATCCCCACTGAAAAAATAAGGAGGCCCCAAACCATGGCAGAAGTGAAAAAAATCCCCCAGCGATCCGAAGTCCCGGTGGAATACACCTGGAACACCGCGGACATTTACCCCACCGATGAGGCGTGGGAGAGGGAATTTGAGGAAGTCCAGGCGAAAATCCCCGTGCTGGCGGGCTACGCCGGACGGCTGGGCGAGAGCGCCCAGACCCTCTACGACTACCTGACCCGGTGCGACAAGACGGTGGAGAAGGTGACCCGGCTGTACCAGTACGCCAGCCTGCGCCAGGACGAGGACACCCGGAACGGCACCTATCAGGCCCTGGCGGGCAAGGGCGGCACCCTGTGGGTGGAGCTGGGCTCCGCCACCGCCTTCGATACCCCGGAGCTGCTGAAAATCCCCCCGGAAACCCTGGAGCGGTTCTACGACGACAAGCCGGAGCTGACGCTGTACCGCCGGTTCTTCACCGTCCTCCAGGACAAGAAGGAGCACACCCTGTCCGACGGGGAGGAGAAGCTGCTGGCCGCCGCCGGCGAGATGGCCCAGGCCCCGGACGAGGTGTTTTCCAAGTTCTCCAACGCCGACCTCACCTTCCCCGACGCGGTGGACGGCCAGGGGAACCGCCTGCCCCTGTCCAACGCCACCTACGTGACCTATCTGATGAGCGAGGATCGGGATCTGCGCCGCTCCGCCTATGAGCAGATGTACAACACCCTGGGCCAGTTCCAAAACACCGCCGCCGCCCTGCTGGACGCGGAGGCCAAAAAGCGCCGCTTCTTCTCCAGCGCCCGGAAGTACGAGTCCCCCCTGGCCGCCGCCGTGGCCTCCAACCGGGTGCCGCCCCAGGTGTACCGCAGCCTGGTGGACACGGTGAACGCCAATCTGGACAAGCTGCACCGCTACGTCCGCCTGCGCAAAAAGCTGCTGGGTGTGGATGAGCTGCATATGTACGACATCTACGCCCCCATGGTGGCGGGCGCGTCCAAAACCATCTCTTTTGAGGAGGCCAAAGCCACCGTGTACGACGCCCTGGCCCCCATGGGGGAGGAATACCGGGCCATCATCCGGGAGGGGCTGGACAACCGCTGGATTGACGTGTACGAGAACGTGGGCAAGCGCTCCGGCGGCTATATGAGCGGCGTGGTGGCCCATCCCTATATCCTGCTCAACCACAAGGATGACCTGGACAGTATGTTCACCCTGGCCCACGAGCTGGGCCACGCCGTCCACTCCTACCTGTCCAACAAGACCCAGCCCATCATCTACCGGGACTACGTGATCTTCGTGGCGGAGGTGGCTTCCACCTGCAACGAGGCCCTGCTCATGGAGCACCTGTTGGCCCGCACCACCGACAAGACCGAGCGGGCGTGGCTGCTCAACCACTTCCTGGAGCAGTTCAAGGGCACCCTGTACCGCCAGACCATGTTCGCCGAGTTCGAGCTGCGCATGGGCGAGCTCAACGCCCAGGGAACGCCCCTCACCGCCGAGCTTTTGTGCGCCGAGTACAAGGCCCTCAACGCCAAATACTTTGGCCCGGACATGGTGACGGACGACCGCATCGCCCTGGAGTGGGCCCGCATCCCCCACTTCTATTACAACTACTACGTGTACCAGTACGCCACCGGCTACTCCGCCGCCATCGCCCTGTCCCGCCGGATCCTGAAGGAGGGCGCCCCCGCAGTGCAGGATATGCTGGGCTTCCTGTCCGGCGGCTGCTCCCAGGATCCCATCGACCTGCTCCGGGGGGCGGGGGTGGACATGGCCTCCCCCCAGCCCGTCCAGGACGCGCTGGATCTGTTCGGCACGCTGATCGACGAGATGGAAGCGCTCATGGACAAATAAGAGGACAAAAGCCCCGGCGCTATGCGCCGGGGCCTCTTTTTACAGCTTCTGTTTCAGCTGATAGAGCAGGTTCAGCGCCTCAATGGGCGTCAGGGTATCCACGGCGGCATTGCGCAGCTCGTCCAGCACCGCCGCCCCCGCCATATCGCCCAGGGATACCTGGCCGTCCGACTGCTCCGGGGCCGTCCGCGGGGCGGGGGGGGGCCCGCCCTGACGCTCCAGCTCCGACAGGATCTCCCGGGCCCGGTTTACCACCCGGTCCGGCACCCCGGCCAGCTTGGCCACCTCCACGCCATAGCTCTGGTCCGCGCCGCCGGGGACGATCTTCCGCAGGAACACGATGCCGTCCCCCCGCTTTTTGGCGGAGATGTGGTAGTTGCGCACCCCCTCGATGGACTTCTCCACCTCGGTGAGCTCGTGGTAGTGGGTGGCAAACAGGGTTTTGGCCCCCAAGCGCTTTTTGTCCGCGCAGTGCTCCAGTACCGCCCTGGCGATGGACATACCGTCATAGGTAGACGTGCCCCGGCCGATCTCGTCCAAGATAAGCAGGGAGCGGGAGGTGGCGTTTTTCAGCATGGCCGCCACCTCGGTCATCTCCACCATAAAGGTGGACTGGCCCGCCGCCAGGTCGTCGGACGCCCCGATCCGGGTGAACACCCGGTCCACCACCCCGATCCGGGCGGATCTGGCCGGCACAAAGGAGCCCATCTGGGCCATGAGCACGATGAGGGCCACCTGCCGCATATAGGTGGACTTGCCCGCCATGTTGGGCCCCGTGATGATGGACAGGCGGTCCGCCCCTGTGTCCATGCGGGTGTCGTTGGGCACGAACAGGGAATCGGTCAGCATCCGCTCCACCACCGGGTGGCGGCCGTCCTGTATGTCGATGATACCGCTGTCATCCACTGTGGGACGGCAGTAGCCGTTGTTGACCGCCACCGCCGCGAAGGAGGTGAACACATCCAGCCGGGCCGCGCAGGAGGCGGCCTTCTGCACCGCCCGCACCTGCTCCGCCGCCGCGTCCCGCAGCTTGCAGAACAGCTGATATTCCAGCGCCGTCACCCGGCTCTGAGCGGAAAGGATGTCGTTTTCCAGCTCCTTCAGCTCCTGGGTGAAGAAGCGCTCGCAGTTGACCAGCGTCTGCTTGCGGATGTAGTCCTCCGGCACCATGTCGTAATAGCTTTTGGATACCTCGATGTAGTAGCCGAACACCTTGTTGTAGCGCACCTTCAGGCTCTTGATGCCGGTGCGCTCCTTTTCCCGGCCCTCGAGGGCGGCCAACAGGTCGCTCCCGTGGTCCAGGATGTCCCGGAGGCGGTCCACCTCGGTGTCGTAGCCGGGGCGGATAAAGCCCCCCTCCCGGATGGTGAAGGGCAGGCGGTTGTCGTCCTCATCGTCCCGGATGGCGGACAGCAGCAGGCGCTGGAGCTCCTCCAGCCCGCCCAGCCCCCGGATGAGCGGGGCGAGGGCGGCGCTGCCGGTCTGGGCGGCCTTTTCCGCCAGCTCGGGCAGGACGGACAGCCCTGTGCCCAACAGCAGCATATCCCGGGCGTTGGCGGAGCCGTACACCACCTTGCCGATGAGCCGCTCCAGATCGGGCACCCGGCGCAGGGTGAGGGCCAGCTCCTCCCGGGCCACGCTGTCCGCCGCCAGCCCGGCCACCGCCTCCTGCCGCTGCGCGATGGCGGCGGGGGAGAGCAGGGGCTGTTCGATCCACGCCCGGATGAGCCGGTGGCCCATGGGGGTTTTCGTCTTGTCCAGCACCCACAGCAGGGAGCCCTTTTTGTCCTTCCCCCGGAAGGTCTCGGTGAGCTCCAGGGTGCGGCGCGCGGTGAGGTCCAGCTCCATGTGCTCCTGGCCGGGGGCGCTGTCCAGCTCTACGGGGCTGAGGTGCCTCAGGCTGGTTTTCTGGGTCTCCGTCAGGTAGGCCGCCAGCGCCCCCGAAGCCTGGAGGCACAGCCGGGGGCCGTCTTCCTCCGGGACGGGGTCGTCCGTCCCCCGCAGGCCGCAGGCGCACAGCGCTTCCGCCGCCTGGGCGGGGCGGAAGCGCACCTCGTCCCCCCGCTGCCACAGGCAGCCCAGCCGCGCCGTCAGGAAGGCGGTGAGCTCCCCGTTGGAGGCGGCGGAGTCGGACAGCAGGGCCTCGCTGGGGGGGCAGGCGGCCAGGGCGTTGAGCAGGTGAGGCAGAAAGCCCCTGCCCAGAAAGGGCAGGGCGGCAAACTGGCCCGTGGACAGGTCGCACCGGGCCAGGCCGGCCCCGGCGCTGTCCTGATAGACGGCGCAGATGTAGTTGTTCCGGCCCTCGTCCAGCATCACGTCGTCCATGGCGGTGCCGGGGGTGACGATGCGGATTACGTCCCGGTCCACCAGCCCCTTGGCGGTGGCGGGGTCCTCCATCTGCTCACAGATGGCCACCTTGTACCCCCGCTTGATGAGCCGGGCGATGTAGCTCTGGGCGGAGTGGTAGGGCACGCCGCACATGGGGGTGCGTTCTTCCTCCGGCTTGCCCCGGTCCCGGGTGGTGAGGGTGAGGCCCAGCTCCTCCGCGCCCAGCTTGGCGTCGTCGTGGAACATCTCGTAAAAGTCGCCCAGCCGGAAGAACAGCAGGCAGTCCGGGTGCTGCTCCTTCACCTTCCAATACTGCTTCATCATGGGGGTCAGCTCCGCCATGGGATCACCTTCTCTTTCTGTAGGAAAACGGCCCGGTTCAGCGGTTGTAGTCCACAATCACATAGACGTACCGGATTCCGGCGATATCCGCCGCGGGCTCCACCTGGGCGTACCGGGTGACGCCGTCCTCCTCCACCACCAGGGAGCGGATGGTGCCCACCGCCAGCCCGGAGGGGTACACCCCGCCCAGCCCGGAGGTAATCACCTGGTCGCCGGTGACCAGTTTGGCGTCCTCGGGCAGGTAGGACAGCCGGGCCAGACCGTCCAGCATGAGGGAGAAGTCGCCCTTCAAAATGGCGTCTTCGTCGGTGCGGGCCACCCGGCCCCCCACCTCCAGGGTGGGGTCGAGGATGGTGGTGACGCGGGCGGAGTTCACATCGGCCTGGGTTACCACCCCGATGAGGTGGCCGTACTGGTCGATGACGCAGTCGTTGACCTCCACCCCGCCGGAGGTGCCCCGGTTGATGGTGAGGTCGGACGACCAGTTGGAGCTGGAACGGCGCACGATCTCCGCGTCCCGGTACTGGAGCTCGGGCCTGGCCTCGGCAAGGCCCAGCAGGTCCTTCATGCGCTCGTTTTCCCGCACGGCGTCCTGCCCGGCGATACCAGCCTCTTCCAGCTCGGCCACCCGGCGCCGGAGGGTCTCGTTTTCGGCCAGAAGCTGCTCATAGCGGAAGGATTTGTCATATTGGGCCTGGGCCCAGCCGCTCACCGCCGCGGAGGCCGACCGGAACGGGGTGGCCAGCAGCTCCATGGCGCCGGAGAGGGGGTCATATCCCAAAATGTAGGAACCGAGGGTAATCACCGCTGCCAGCAGCACCGCCGCCACCACCAGCAGCCCCCCGTTGTTTCGAAAAAATTGCTTCATAACTGTTCTCCTGCTTGGATAAAATTACAGCTTTGCCCCGGTCTTGGTCAGCTGCTCGCGACGGCTCCGCGCTTCTCAGCGGTCACGCTGCGCCTGCTCGCGACGCGGCCCAAGTCCTCCGACTGCGCAAAAATCCTCCGGGGCCTGCGGCCCCTTCCGGTTTTTGCTCCGCTCCGGGCTTAGTCCGCTGCTCGCGACGGCTCCGCGCTTCTCAGCAGATCCACGCCAAAGCCGGACAGGATGCGGCCCAGCCGGAACACCGGCAGGCCCATCACATTGCAGTAGTCCCCCCGGATGCCCGATACCAGCAGCGCGCCGATGCCCTGGATGCCGTAGGCCCCCGCCTTGTCCATGGGCTCGCCGGTGGCGATATAGGCCCGGATCTCGTCCGGGCTGACGGTCCGGAAGACCACGGCGGTTTCCTCGTGGGTGGTGACGGTCTGCCCGCCATAGATCACCGTGACCCCGGTATAGACGTGGTGCTCCCGCCCGGACAGGGCGGACAGCATGGCAAAGGCCTCGTCCTCACTGTGGGGCTTGCCCAGCACCGTGCCGTCCAGTGCCACCACCGTGTCGGCGGCGATGATGAGGGCATCCGGGGCGGCTTGGGCCGCGGCGCGGGCCTTACGCAGGGACAGCGCCTCCACGGTCCGGGCGGGGGAAAGCCCGTCCTCCACGGACTCGTCCACATTGGGGGCGGCGACGGTGAAATTTTTAAGCCCGATGCGCTCCAGCAGCTCCCTCCGCCGGGGGGAGTTGGAGGCTAAAATGATCTTCATGTGCAATTCTCCCGATACAAAGCGTTATTTTACAGGCGCCTTTTACTCTACGTCACGGTAATAAAGCCCCCGTGTGTAATTGTTGGGCCGGTATGCCCCGGAGCCCCGGTAGGCCTCCAGCACCTGGACACATTCCACGCCGTTCTCGGTGGTGAACAGCAGCCGAATGGCCCGCAGACCCGCCTTTTTCCAATCCTGGGCCTTGTCCGCCAGGAAAATCTTGTTGGCGTTCAAAATCTCGTTGCGGCAGCCGTAGGCCTGTTCCACCGGGAAGCGCACCCCCTTGCGGTCGATGAGCAGGTTCACATTGGAGCAGACGCACTTGCCCGTCTGGTTTTTGATGGCGCAGTTCTCCGTAATCATCAGGGGCAGCCGCCCGTAGGCGATCATCTCCGTGTCCAGCGCCTTGGAAAGGTCCCGAATCTGGGCCAGCCTCAGTTCAAAAGAGGCGGTGAGGGATTGAAAGCCCAGCCGCCGGTATTCCTTGGCCCCCTGGCTGTTGAACACCTGCAGGCCGAAATCGCCCCGCAGGGCAAAGCCCAGCTCCTTGCACAGGGGGACCAGCCCCAGGTTGCCCACATAGGCGTCCGTCACCCCCGCCTGCTTACAGGCGGCAAGCTGCTCCCGCAGGCCGGCCAGCTCCCGGTCGAAGCAGATCCGGGGCAGCACCGCCGCCACCGGCACGCCCCGCTGGACGGCGCCCATGACATCATCAGGATGGGCGGCAATTTCCTCCGCCGGGAGGGTGATGAGGGCGGGGCGGGCCTTTACCAGTTCAAAGGTGAGCTGCCCCGCGCGGCGCAGGGAGACGTAGAGATCCGGCTCGCCCCGGTAGTTTTCGTACCGGGCCCCCGGCTTGTAGGGACCGTGGCGGCGCTGGGGCAGGGCGGTGCGCTGGGCGGTCAGATCGTCCAGCACCTGCCGCCGCAGGCCGTTCAGCGCGGACAGGGGCACGGCCAGGCCGTCCTCCACAAGGGTGCGCATCCCGGCGGCCTGGTAGGGGGTGCCGCCGGTTTTGGCCAGTTGGGCCTCCACCTCATCCTGGGTGGTGGCGCGGCGGCGGGCGGGCTCCGGCGTCCGCCCGGCGGCGGTGGCCACGCGGCCCTCCTGGTCCTCCACCCCCACCTGGATGGGCTCGCCGGCACGGATCATGGCGTAGAACTTGACCGGCACCAGGCGGCCCTCACCCCGCTCATAGGCGGCCTTGGCCTGGGCAAACAGCTCGCGGGGGGGCTTGGGGTCCTCCCGGACGCCGAACATTTCCGGGCCGGTCTGCCCCATGTAATACCCGTTGGTGAAGCCCTGGCGGGAGAAGGCCTGCTCCAGCTGCCGCAGCTCGTCCGCGGTGGGCTCCCGGCCCTCCCGGAGGGCGGCGGCGTGCACGTTGGGC
>CATLEJ010000081.1 GCA_949916125.1 uncultured Oscillospiraceae bacterium | reverse complement strand
CGAACTTGATGTCGTAGAGCACCAGGCCCTTGGCCTTCAGGTCGTCGGCCACGATCCGGGTGATCTTCTGGGTCATATCCTTGATGTCGTCGTACTGCGCCTCGGTCATCACGCCCAAGGCCACCAGGCCGTCCTTGGTCACCAGGGGGTCGCCCTTCTCGTCGTTCTTGAAGGTGGTCTCCACGTAGGCGGGTAGGTCGGCGCCCTCCTGGATATACTCACCGTACCGGCGGAAGAAGGAGCCCACCGCCTTGTGGCGGCAGATGACCTCCAGCCCCTTGCCGAACACCTTGGCGGGGAGCACCTCCATGGTGGTGTCGGCCAGGTCGGCGGAGACATAGTGGGTGCGGATGCCGGCAGCGTTGATCTTCTCGAAGAAGTAGATGGACATACGCAGGTTCACGTCGCCCACGCCCTCGATGGTCAGGCCCACGGAATTCTCGCCGGGGTCGAACACGCCATCCTTGCCGGTGCAGTCGTCCTTGAACTTGAGCAGGTAGTTGCCGTTGTCCAGGGCGTAGACGTTCTTGGTCTTGCCGGTGTAAACGAGTTTGTTTTCCATGATGAATTCCTCCCAAAATAAGATTTACAAACGAAATAGAGCTGCTTGCTTAATTTAAATGCTCTTGGCGCCCCTGCTCCTGGTATTCCTTTAGGAAACGGGCCTGAAATGCCTGGTAATCCTCCACCAGGTCGTTATGCTCGTACCAGAAGTGGCAGGCCCGGATCACCTGCCCGTCATCCATATCGCTGATTTTTTTCATATGGTAGCGGTAGACCTTTTTGCTTTTGAGGTATGCCCGGGCAATGTCCCCATACAGCCGCTGGTCTTCCTTATAACTCATGTCCCCAGCTCCGCCTGGAGCTTGGCCTCCTTCTCCGCGATCTGGGCGGCCATCTTCTCTCGGGCCCCGTCCAATTTGGCGGCCAGCTCATCGTCGGACACCGCCAGGATCTGGGCGGCCAGCACGGCGGCGTTCTTGGCCCCGTTGATGGCCACGGTGGCCACGGGGATGCCGGAGGGCATCTGGACGGTGGCCAGCAGGGCGTCCAGCCCGTCCATAGCGCCGCCCTTCATGGGAATGCCGATGACGGGCAGGGTGGAGTTCCCGGCGAAGGCCCCCGCCAGGTGGGCGGCCATGCCGGCGGCGCAAATCAGCACGCCGAAGCCGTTGGCCCTGGCGTTTTTGGCGAAGTCCGCGGCGGCGGCGGGGGTGCGGTGGGCGCTGAGTATATGGGCCTCGTAGGGGACGCCGAATTCCTTTAGCTGGGCGCAGGCCCCCTTGACCACCGGCCAGTCGGAGTCGGAGCCCATGATGACAGCGACCTTTTTCACAATAAAACCTCCTTATCCAAGCCGGGCCTCGGGCCGGCTCTGCGGTTGACCCGTCGGTCCGAATCGAAACGGGGACGGCCTGAAAGGGCGGTATCCGTTCCATCCGGCGTCTGGGGAAAAGAAAACAGACCGCCGCGCAGCTGCGGGCAGCCTGTTTTGCTCAATTTCAGAATTTGGACGCAAGGGTGCCACAGAGACGCTGGCCCTGCCGGTTGTGGACGGAACGCTCCATGGAAAGCACCTCGATCCAAAAACTTATGATTATTTTATCGAAAATATTCCTGGAAATCAAGTGAAAGATGGATTTTCGTAGGCTTATACAATCTGCCGGGGGCACAGCGCGCCATCCATGGCGAAAATTTCAAAACAGCCCGGTGCCTTCCAAAATGGCGGCCACCTGCCTGGCGCGGCCGGCCCAGGACGACTGCTTGGCAAAGGCCTGCCGCCGGGCGGCGGCGGAGGGCTCATCGTCCAGCGCATCCCGGCAGGCGCGCAGGAAGCCGGCCCCGTCGTAGGCGGAGCGGATCAGCCGGGGGAAGGGGTCGGGCACGTTGGGGTCGGTGAGCAGGATGACGGGTTTGCCGGCCGCCAGATATTCGTAAACAGTGGGGGATACCACATCACTGCCCAGCCGGTCCGAACGGAGCAGGTCGAACAGAAGACGGCACTGGCACAAGTAGTCGGGCAGGTCCAGCGGGTTCACCGCCCCGGTGAGGATGATGTTGTCCTGCCCCTGAAGCGGCCGTGCGGCCGATTTGGTAGCCGGGCCTATCAGAACAAAGGTCCACTCCGGCCTGTGCCGGGCGGCGTAGAGCAGGGGCTCCAGGTCCACCTTTCCCGTAAGGGCCCCCACCCGGCCCAGGATCACCTGGCCGGGCAGCCCCTTCATGACAGGGGGGACGGCATGGTCCGGCTGGCAGAACAGCAGGGGATTTACCCCGTTGGGCAGCAGGGCGACATTATCGCTGCAGGCGGACAGACGCCTGACCAGGCCGGGGGAGGCGGCAAACACCACCTCGGCGTGGCAGGTGAGGTCGCTCTCCGGCTCCAGAAGCGCCTCGTCCCAGAAGCGGTGGCAGTCGTACACCGCCCCCCGGTAGGCCAGCCTGTCCAGAAACTGGGCGTGCAGGGGGGAGGTACACCACAGCACCGGCTCCCGGAAACGGTTCCGGTCCATCATCTGCTGGACAAAATCCGCCGACCGATCCAGCCGCCGGCGCTGGAGCAGGGAGCGGTCCTGGGGGCCGGGCAGGGGGGCGGGGAGGGTGTACACGGTGATATGGGCGCGCACCCGGCGGCCCTGCCCCGGCATGGGAGCGCCCTTGGGGGGCGGGGGCTCAAAAAACAGGATTTTGGCGTCGGTGAGCCGGGCCAGCAGCTGCTGGGTGCGGTTGGCCCGGGCCCGCCAGGGGGCGTAGGACAGGCAGAGAATCTGCTTCATGAGCCGGCCCCCCCGTCCGCCAGCAGCTGGGCGGCCAGGACGCTGTTGGTGCGCTCCAGTCCGATCAGGCGGGCGGTTTTGGCCTCCAGCGCGGCGCGGTCATGCCCCCGGTCCACAGCGGCGTCCAGCAGGGCGCACAGCCGCTCCGGGGTGAGCTGGTCCAGATGGACGTACAGGTCCTGGTCCACGCTGTCCAGAAAGGCGCTTACCTTTGGATCATATACCACCCCCACCAGGGGGACGCCCCTGGCGGCGGCAAAAATGAGCGCGTGCAGCCGCATGGACAGCGCCACGTCCATCCGGGCGGACAGGGCGATGGCCAGCTCGGAGGTGCCGCAGGGAGGGAGGATGGCGGCGGGGGCCTTTTGCAGCAGCGCGGCCACCTGCCGGGCGGCGGCATCGTCCTGCTTCCCCTCGATGGGGATGAATACGGGGATCAGGCCATGGCGCTGGTAAGCCTGGTCGATGGCTTGGGCAAAGGCGGACAGCTTGTCCTCAAAGCCGGGCCAGGGGCGGACGGTGACGCCCAGGTACCGCTGGCCGTCCCGGGGGCACAGCCCAGCGTTCTCCAGCACCGCGTCCGCCTCTTGGGGGGGCGCGGCGGGGAGGGTGACGGCGGGATCGGCGGCCAGGGCGATTTTGGGGCGGCACACCCCCAGGGCCTTCAGCTCTTCCTGGGAGGCCATGTCCCGCAGGGTGATCACGTCCACGCAGGAATTGATGGTTTTCCCGGTGCGTTTGCGGTTGCGGGGGGAGGTGACAGGGCCGATGCCGCAGCCGTACATCATCACCCGGCACCCCAGCCGCTTGGCGGCGGCCAGGGTGAACAGGTAAAACCACAGGGAGCGGTGGCTGGTCACGTCCTGGATGAGGGAGCCGCCGCCGTTGGCGTACAGGACGGATTTGGACATACGGCGGCAAAAGGCGGGGACGTTGAAGGTGAACACGGCCCCCACCCGATAGGTCGCCCGAGTCTGCCTGGGCTTCCGGGTCATCACCCACAGAGGCATATCGGGGTCGATGGCGCGCAGCTCGGTAATCATAGCCTTGAGCACCGCCTCGTCCCCGGCGTTGTTCTGGCCGTAGGCCCCGCAGAGGATCACGCCGTCCCGCCTGCGCCCGGCGCGGGCCTTCCGGCGGAGAATGGATTCATAGATCTCGATCTGGTGCTGGACGGTGCTCTCGATGGAGTATTCCGCCCGGCCCTTTTCCAGGAGCTGGCCGCCCAGACGGCGGCGCAGCGCCGGATCCGCGGCCAGCGCGGCCAGGTGGCGGCCCAGCGCCTCGTGGTCCCGGGGCGGGAACAGGAGGCCGGTGACATTGTGGCGGATGAGGGAGGGTACGCCCCCCACCTCGGTGGCCACGGTGGGCAGGGCGAACCGTGCCCCCTCGGGCAGGGAGTAGGGGAAGCCCTCGGACAGGGAGGTGAGGGTGTTGATGTCGATGGCGTGGTAGAAGCTGTCCGTATCGGAAACCCAGCCGGCGAAGCACACCACGTCCTCCACGCCCAGTTCCCGGGCAAGCTGGCGCAGCGCGGGGCCTTCCTCGCCGTCCCCGGCGATAATCAGGCGCAGCATGGGCTGCTCGCGGTGGGCCAGGGCGAAGCCCCGCAGCAGGGTGCCCATGTCCTTAACTGGGTTAAGGCGGGCGGCGATGCCCACAATGACCGCGTCCGACCTCCAGTCCAGCCCCAGGCTGTCCAGATATTCCCGGCGGCTGAGCCGGGAGGTGGGGTTGGAGAAATCCAGCCCGTTTTTGATGTCGAACACAAGCTGGGGGTCATAGCCCCGGTCGATCAGCAGCTCCACCATGGGCTGGGACACGCCGATATGGCAGGGGATGCGCCGCAGGGCCCAGCTGTTGAGCGCGCCGAAGGTGAGGGCGGCCAGGGGGCGGCCCATATAGTCGATTTTGGGGTCGCTGTGTACGGTGGTGACCACGGGCAGGCCGGTGGACCGCTTGAGCAGCGCCCCCATCAGGTTGCCGCGGGAGCCGTGGCAGTGGATCACATCGTAGCCCTCCTGCCGGATTTTGGCCCGGAGGGCCTTCAGGACGGAGAACAGGCCGCCGGTGAGCACGTCGGTGTGGATGCCCAGCGCGCGGGCCTCCTGGACAAAGGGCCCGTCGGTGAAGCACACCATGTCCGCCTGGATGTGACGGTTCAGCCCCTGGAGCAGGGAGTGGACATGGGTTTTGGCGCCGCCGGTGTCCCCGCCGCTGATGAGATGGATGACTTTCATATCAGACCTCCGAAAAAGCTTGCCTTGGGGCAAGTTATGGGTTAAAATTGAAGTACGGTCATATTATACATAGCCTTGGCCTCCGGGTCAAGGCGGGGAGGGACAAGGATGCCGGAATTCATTCAACAGCTGGACGAGCGGGCGCTGGTATGGATCGCGCAGAATATAAGGTGCGCCCTGCTGGATCCGTTCATGAAGCTGTATACCCAGCTGGGCAATACCGGGATGCTGTTTATCGTGCTGGGGATCGTGCTGTTGTGCTTCAGGCAGACCCGGAAGGCGGGGGTGTCGGCGCTGTGCGCCATGCTCATCGGGCTGGTGGTGGTGAATTTTACCGTCAAGCCGCTGGTGGCGCGGGCCAGGCCGTGGCTGGTCATTGAAAACTTTATGAATCTGGTGCCGGAGGGCGACCCCAACTCCTTCCCGTCGGGGCACACCAACGCGGCCTTTGCCTTTGCCGTCGCGGTGTGTATGTCCGCGCCGAAAAAATGGATGAAGGTCACCGCGGTGTGTATGGCGGTGGTGATGGGCCTGTCCCGGCTGTATGTGGGGGTGCACTTCCCCAGCGACGTGCTGGCGGGGGCGGTAATCGGTTCCCTGTGCGGCCTGCTGGGGGCGTGGGCGGTCAGGAAAGCCTGGGAGCGGATTCATGCGGCGCCCCCGAGAGCTCCAGAATAACCGCCTGGGCCAGCAGCAGGCCCGCGGCCGCGGGCACCCACATGGCGCTGGCGGGGATGGAGCGCCGGCCCGGGGGCGGGGCCTCGTCCCTGTCCTCGGCGTGATAGGCCGGCTCTGGGGAGAACACCACAGGATGGTGGGGGATGCCCCGCTTCCGCAGCTCCTTGCGCACCACCCGGGCCAGGGGGCAGCCCTCGGTCTGGGAGATGTCCGCGATGCGCAGATGCTGGGCGTCCCGCTTGTTGCCGGTGCCCAAGGCGGAGATGATGGGGATGCCCCGGGCGTGGGCGGTCTCGATGAGGTCCAGCTTACAGCTGACCAGGTCGATGGCGTCCACGATATAATCATAGGGAACCCGGAAAAATTCCTCCCGCCGCGGCCCTTCATACCGGGCGACGACAGGGTGGAGGACGCAGCCGGGGGCGATGTCGGCAAGGCGCAGGGCGGTGGCCTGCGCCTTTTCCATGCCTACGGTGGAATGGAGGGCGGCGCACTGCCGGTTGAGGTTGCTGACCGAGACCGTATCCTGGTCGATCAGGGTAAGCTCCCCTATGCCGGAGCGGCACAGGGCCTCGGCGCACCAGCCGCCCACCCCGCCCAGGCCGAATACGGCCACATGGGCGGCCTGGAGCCGCGCCATGGCGTCCCCGCCCAGCAGCATCCGGGTTCGGATGAATTGCTCGTCCATAAAAAACACTCCTTTTATGAAGCAAGGGCCAGACATTGTCTGGCCCTTGCGGCTGGGTTTGGATTATTTGCCGATGCTGTTGGCGCCGTCGGCGAGGGAGGTCTCGTAATTGCCAACCAGCCCCTCGAGCCAGGTGTTGTAATCCTGGCTGGTGAGGGTGCTGCGGACGGTGCGCATCCACAGGGGCTCGTTGTCGCCCACCAGGTACATGAAGTGGTATCCGTTGTAACCGCTGGTAGCGCCCTCCTCGGCGGAGTGCTGCACGATGCCGGTGTCGCCCGGCTTGCGGCCATCTTCAAAGATCCAGTCCAGGAACTCGGGCACATAGCGGTCAGAGGGGTCGATCTTGGAATACAGGCCGCCGGTGGTGCCGTCGCCGTCGTCGGACTTCTCATTGGCCAGCTTGGCGAAGGAGTCCTCGGTCTTATCGCCCGCCTCGTACTCGGCGGCGATGGCGTCGATCTTCTCCTTGGCGGCGGCCCAGGCCTCATCGGTGGGGGCCACCAGCTTGCCGTCCGTATCCGTGGTGGTCTCGGCCCGGGCCAGGATGTGGCGCACATCCTTTGTGGGGGCGTCCTCCAGGTGGCGGCTGTGGAAGGTGATCACATAGTAGCCGCTCTCGCCGTTCTCCACCAGGGCGGACTCGCCCTCTTTCAGGGTGAGCAGCTTTTCCTGGAATACGGAGTTGAGGGAGCCGGAGCCTACGGCGGTGGCGTGGTCGGCGTAGGCGTTGTCCGCCAGGTCGTACTTCTTGGCCAGGTCGGCCAGCTTTCCGCCGTCCTTGAGGGCCTCCAGGGCCTCGTCCGCCTGGGCCTTGGCCTTGGTCAGGGCCAGCTCTTTCTCGGCATTGACCTTTTCTTCGTCGATGTCGTTGCCGTCCTTGTCCTTGGTCTCCACCGTCTCGGGGGTGAAGTAGAGGTAGGAGTACTCGAAGGTGTCCAGCGTGTCGGCGTTGTCATCCTTGTCGTAATAAGCCTTCAGGTCGTCCTCGGTATAGCCCTCGTTGAGCTGCGTCTGCTTGTCATCGCTTGCCAGGCTGGCCAGCAGGTCGAGGCGGAGCAGCTTTTCATAGACGCCGGCAGACATATAGGAGCCGAGGCTGGCGCGCAGGTATGCGGCATAGCCATAGCCGCTGGCGGCGGCGGAGGATTTGGTGTTGGAGATATAGGCGCTCAGGTCGTCCTTGATCTCGGCGTCGGTGTGGCCGTTCTTCAGGGCCTCGTCGGCCAGGGCCTGGGTCCGCTGGGCGGTGGACAGGGCGGTTTCCAGGAAGTAATCCCGCAGGGTTTTGTTTTCCTCCTGATTATAAATCTGCTCGTCGTCAGGGGTGCTGGCGTCATGGCCGTTTAACATGGCCATGTAGGAGCCGTAGAAATAGTTATAGCGGGCGTTATAATAATAGTAGCTCAATTCCGCGGCGGTGAGATTGGTGCCGCCCACGGTGGCGGCGGTGGCTCTGGCCTGGAAGAAGCCGGAATTCCAGATGAGCAGCGCGGCCACAAGAACCGCCGCCACAACGCCGATCACGGTGTAAGTGATGGTTTTGCGCTTGCGGGCGGCCTGCTGCTGGGCCTGGAGGGCCTTTTCGGAGGGGCCGGAGCCCTGACGCTGTTTTTTCTCTCGGGATGCGCTCATAGTATCATCAATCCTCTCAGTCATTCGGTGAAAGCACATCAAGACTGATGTGCGCAATGCAAATATTATAGCATGGTGGAGCAAAGGTTGCAAGACAAAAATTAATGCCTGAAAAATATCTGAAAAAGGCGGAGGGACCGGAGCCCCTCCGCCTGTACGGCCAAACCCCGCCGTGGCCGTGCCGCCCCGTTAAAAACCTGCACAGAAATGCAGGTGGGTCGCCTCCGCGCAGCTTTACCGCTTCCAACGTCCAGACACCTCCGGGGAGGGCCGGGAGGCCTGCGAACCACAGCGCGAGGGGGGCGTCCCGTTTAAAAAATGTGGGTTTTAAAAGGGCGGACACGTAGTTAGAACCCGGCAGGGAAAATGCGTCCGAGCCGTCGTGAGCGGCGGACGTGGGTCTACTCCTCGTCGTCCTCGTCGGCGAACAGCTCATCCATAAACTGTTCGTACACCTCGTTGAGCTCCTGCTCGTCGTCGATGTCGGCCAGCAGCTGCTCCCCGTCCTGCTCAATGACCCGCAGAAGGATCAGGCCGAAATCCTCATCGTCCTCATCCATATCGGCGGGGACGAAAGCCATATATTCATTGCCCTTGTGTTCAAGGGTGCCCAGATGCTCCAATTCAAATTCATTGCCTTCGTCGTCGGTGACGGAGACAAAATCAGGCCCATATTCTTCGCTCATGGTTCAAGCCTCCTTTTCAATGCTTCTCATGATAGCACCGCATACCCATTGTAACGGGTGCGGCGGAAAAAAGCAAGAGGGATCGTAAAAAATCCGGGGGAAATCCTGCTTGGTCAGGATTTCCCTGATTGGTACTGGAATTTTCCGGCGAAGTGTGGTAATATATTAAATTGACCTGCTGTAATTCAGTCAGGGGAAGGCCCCGCCGGCTCGGAACGGACGGCTGCGGCCCGCTCCGCCCCGGCGGCGGAAAAAACATAGCTGAGGTGAGTACATTGGCCTTTTGGATGGCGATTGTGTTGGGTGTGGTACAGGGTGTGGCGGAGTTCCTGCCCATTTCCAGCTCGGGGCACCTGTCCCTGTTACAGTATTTTTTTGCCATGGAGGAACCGGACACCCTCTACAATATTCTGCTCCATTTCGCCACGCTGCTGGCGGTGTGCGTGGTATACTGGCGGGACATTGTGGACATGGTGGTGGAATTTTTCCGGGGCCTTGCCGCCCTGTTCTCCCAAAGGGAGGAGCGGGGCAACCCGCCGGAAGGGCGGCGTCTGGTTCTGCTGGTAATCCTGGCCACTCTGCCCCTGTTCCTGGTGCTGCCCTTTGACGACATGGTGGAGGAGCTGGGCGCCAACCCGGCGTTTGTGGCCGTGATGCTGCTGGTCACGGGCTGCATCCTGTTCCTGTCTGACCGCTACGGCGGCGGAAGAAAAAATGTGCGCACCGCCACCGTAAAGGATGTGCTGCTGGTGGGGCTGGCCCAGGGCCTGGCCACCATTCCCGGGCTGTCCCGCTCGGGTACCACCATCTCCGCCGGGATGGCGCTGGGCTTTGACCGGAACTTTGCCGTGCGCTTTTCCTTCCTCATGTCCCTGCCCGCCGTGCTGGGGGCCACCCTGCTGAAGGTGGTCAAGGTGGCGGCGGAGGGCGGCATTGACACCGAGCTGCTGCCCATGTACCTGAGCGGCATGGCCGTGGCCGGGGTGGTGGGCTACTTCTCCATCCGCTTGGTGAAGCTGCTGGCGGACAAAGGGAAATTCGGCAGCTTTGCCTATTACTGCTGGATTGTGGGCGTGATTGCTCTTGTGGCCAGCTTCTTCTACATCCCTGCGGCATAAAGAAACGGGAGGATTTCCCATGGCATCGACACAAAAGAAAACTTCATCGTCCAAACCGTCGGGCTCTGGCAGCGGCCGCAGCCGCTCCCAGACGGCCCAAAACGGGGGCGGCGCCAAGCGTACGGCCTCCCAGCCCAGGCCGGGAGGGGGGCGCTCCCAGTCCCGCCGGTCCGCGCCCCAGAAGCGCCCCTACCGCCGGGAGGTGGGGGGAGTGGTGTGCCTGCTGCTGGCCTTGTTCGGGGCCATCGGCTACTTTAAGACGGACGAGGGGGCGGTGATCGCCCTGTTCTGCGACGTGCTCAAGGGGCTGTGCGGGTACGGCTTTTATATTGCGCCGCCCCTGCTGCTGGCGGCGGCGTGTATTCTGATCTTCCACCGGGGCAGGCCCGTGCGGCTGCGGCTGGCGGGGACGTTGGCCCTTCCGGTGCTGGCGGGGGCGGTGCTGCATCTGCTGCTGTGCCAGGTCCCCTACGAGTGGTCGCTGGAGCTGTTCGGCCAACTTTGGGCGGCGGGGAAGGGCATTGCCTCCGGCGGCGTGCTGGGCGGCATACTGGCGATGGCGTTCCGCTTTGCCTTTACCAAGATCGGCGGGATTGTGATCCTGCTGGCTCTGATGGCCGCGGCGGCGCTGTGTGCCCTGCGGCTCACCCCCGGCGATATTCTGGACTACCTGCGGGAGCGGCGGGAGGGCCGCCCGGAGTACGACCCGGAGGACTATCCGGAGCGGGAGCGGCCCCAGAGGCCCGCCCGCCGGGAGCAGCCCCCCGCCCCCGCGCCCCGGCGCAGGAGCGCCGCCATCGACATCCCGGTGGACGACGGCCCGGTGCTGGCCAAAAAGCCCACGGTTCCGGTGGCCACCGTCCGGAAGAAATCCCTGTTTGACAAGGTGGCCGGGGTGGTGATCCCCGGCCAGGGGGACAAGCCTGTGGCGGCGGTGGAGGATGAGCCGGAATATGAGGATGTGCCCGAGCTGCATCCCATGAAGGAGCCGCCCCGCACCCCCAGGCCGTCCCCGGCAGCCCCGCCTGCCGTGACGGCGGACGATGTGGCGCCTCCCCCGGTTCCCGCGCCCATGGGGGCCGTTCCCGAGCCGGATCCGGTGCCCCCCCCGGTGATCCGGGAGCCCGCCGTACCCAAACGCTCCAAGGAGGAAGAACGGGCCCAGCTCCAGGAAGAGGTGGCCCGGGAGATCGAGGCGGGGATGGAGCAGGATCCCCCGGCCTACCGGTATCCCCCCGTTACCCTGCTCAACGAGGGCGGGGGCGGCGGTTCCGCCGCGGTGGACGGGGAGCTCCACGCCAACCAGCAGCGCCTCCAGGACGCGCTGGTGTCCTTTGGGGTGAGCGCCCGCATTGTCAACGTGGTGCGGGGCCCCGCCATCACCCGGTATGAGCTGGAGCTGGATCAGGGTGTGAAGCTGAACAAGATCACCAACCTGTCCGGGGATATCGCCCTGGCGTTGGGGGCGTCCGCCGTGCGTGTGGCGCCCATCCCCGACATGATCTCCACTGTGGGCATCGAGGTGCCCAACCGGCAGGTATCCCCCGTGTGCATCCGGGACGTGATCGGCTCCCGGGCCTTTACCGACAGCGCCTCCAAGGTGTCCTTCGCCGTGGGCAAGGACATCGCCGGCAACTGCGTGGTGGGCAATATCGCCAAGATGCCCCATATGCTCATCGCCGGCACCACCGGTTCCGGCAAGTCGGTGTGCACCAACTCGCTGATCATCTCCCTGCTGTACAAAGCCACGCCGGAGGAGGTCCGCCTGATCATGGTGGATCCCAAGATGGTGGAGCTCAGCGTCTACAACGGCATCCCCCATCTGCTCATCCCGGTGGTCACCGACCCCAAGAAGGCCGCCGGCGCCCTCCAGTGGGCGGTGAGCGAGATGATGAAGCGATATCAGAAGTTTTCCGAGGTGGGGGCCAAGGATCTGGCCTCCTACAACAAGCACGCCGCCCAGCGGGACGACCTGGAGCCCATGCCCCAGATCGTGGTGGTCATCGACGAGCTGGCCGACCTGATGCTGGTGGCCGCCAAGGAGGTGGAGGAATCCATCTGCCGGGTGGCCCAGATGGGCCGGGCCTCCGGGATGCACCTGGTCATCGCCACCCAGAGCCCCCGGGCCGACGTGATCACCGGCCTGATGAAGGCCAACATCCCCAGCCGCATCGCCTTCGCGGTGGACTCGGCCATGAACTCCCGGATCATCCTGGACGCCTCCGGCGCGGAGAAGCTGGTGGGGAAAGGCGATATGCTGTACGCCCCCCTGGGCCAGGACAAGCTCCGGGTGCAGGGCTGCTTCATCTCCGAGGAAGAGGTGGCCAACGTGGTGGAGTTCATCAAGGAGGGCGCATCCGCCCAGTATGATGAATCGGTCATGCATGAGATCGAGAAAAACGCGGAGGAAAAAGAGAAAGCCGCCAAGGGCGTGGGCGGCGCCGATCCCAGCGCCGGGGCCGCGGAGGACTTCGACGAGCTGCTGCCCGCCGCCATCGACGTGGTGCTGGAGGTGGGACAGGCCAGCGTATCCATGCTCCAGCGGCGGCTCAAGCTGGGCTACGGCCGGGCCGCCCGGCTGGTGGACCAGATGGAGGAGAAAGGGGTTGTGGGGCCGTTCGAGGGCTCCAAGCCCCGGCAGCTTCTGATCACCAAGGAGCAGTGGGCAGAAATGCAGTACAGGCAGAACATGGTCCCCGTGGCGCCGGAAGAGCCATCCCTCGGGGAGGACGAGCCCCCCCAGAGCGTGCCGCCCTTCGATTTGGATGAGTAGCCAAGCAACACCCTGGGCATATTTTTCAACAGACAACAAGCTGTCCCGCCTCCCAAGGGGAGGCGGGACAGCTTGTTGTCTGTAAAGGTAATGATGTGGGGCGGTCAGCCTTTCACAC
>CATLEJ010000080.1 GCA_949916125.1 uncultured Oscillospiraceae bacterium | reverse complement strand
CGTAATTTCAAAATCACGCTCAGAATTTTTTCGAATATCCTTATTTTATTCTGATTTGCTCCAGAAGAAGGAGATAGGACGCAAAAAATCCGCACAAAAGTGCGGATTTTTTGCCTACATCTTTTTTCTCAATGCAACTTGGTACGCCCGAAGGGACTCGAACCCCCAACATTCAGAACCGGAATCTGACGCTCTATCCAATTGAACTACGGGCGCGTATCTTGGCAACACGCATAGTATAACAGAAACCTCCGCCGATGTAAAGTAATATTTTGAAATTTTAAAAAATTTTATGCGCCATGCCGGTTTGGGCCACGCAGCCAGAGGATGCGGGGCGTCCCTCATAAATCAGCCAGCGTCAGGGAAAACTCAAACCGCTCCGCGCCGTCCCCGCCCTCGCCGCGGGCAAGCAGCTCGTCCCCCCGGACGGCTGTGTCCACCAGGATCGTCTCCCCCGCCCGGCACTCGTTCACATAGCCGATCTGTAGCGAGCGCACAAACTTCCCCTGCCCCAGCCGTTCCAGGTGGAGGCTGTCGCAGGCAAAATCGGCGTAATGTATGTTATTCACGTGGCCGTTGATATCGGTGTCCGAGTAGTGCAGCTCCCGGCATATCCGCTGGTCAAAGTGTTCCGGCATGGGGATGCGGTGCAGCTTTACGTTTTTGCACAGTTCGCCGCCGTCCGTGCCCTGGAATTCTTTCAGCTCCCGCATCCGGAACAGCTTCCGGCTGTCCACGTCCACCATGACCCAGACGGTGGTACCCTGGCCGATGGGCTTCCCGTCCCGGAACAAGTCGAAATCCCGGTAGGTAGACGCCCCGGACGCCCCGCGGTGCCAGGTTTTTACGGTGACCAGGTCGTTCCACCGCAGGGGGGCCTCCAGCTCCACCCGGCTCCGGGTTACCATCCATAAACAGTTGTATTTTGCACGGATTTCCGGCCCGGACGCCCCCAGCTCCAGCGCGGCCTGGGTAGCGGCCTCCTGCAAAATGCCCAGCAGGGCGGACGGGCGGCACTGGCCCCACAGGTCCACATCACGGGAGTCCACCCGGAACTGTGCCTCATAATATGTGCTCATGGGTTGTGTTCCTTCTTTCCGGGGATTGTAATGGTATAGCGGGCGCACAGGCCAGTCAGGTCGTCCGGGGCGGCGGCGGGCAGGCGCAGGGCGGATCCGCACCGGGCGCACACCACGTCCACCGACGCGTAGCCTACCTTTACGCCGTAGTCCGTGCTGCCGCAGCCACAGCGCACCCCGCCCCGGGCGGCGATGTCCCGCAGCTCGGCCAGCACTTCGGCCATGACCACCTCGTTCAAAAACGTGCCCCGGCTGTCCGTCTGGTCGTCCATGCGCAGCTTGTCCACCGCCTGCTCCAGCTTTTCCATGGCCTCAAATACCGGGGCTTCCTCCCCGATGAAGCAGCAGCCCAGCCCCGACGTGGGACAGGACAGCGCCAGCAGCTTTTGACGCAGAAGGGCGTCGTTGGAGCACACGGCGGTGTGGTCCCGGGCGCACAGCAGGCAGGGCACGGTGACCTCGCACCGGTCACCCAGCTGGGTAAAGCGGAGCTCCGATTTTCCGCAGGGACAGGGCAGCACACTGTCCCCCACCGCCAGCTGGAAGGCGGTGCGGGCGGCGATTACCGGCTGTCCGCAGACGGGGCATATAAATCCGATGGAGCGGGTTTCCTCGGGCATGGTCATCTCTCCTGTGTCAGCGTCATAAGGGCTGCGGGCCCACATATGGGCTATTATAGCACCGCCGTTGCCGTTTTTCCAGAGACAAATGGGCCGGAGCTGTCAATTTTCTCCGGGGCCGGGCGGGGAGGCTGACCTTTCCGCGGCGCTGCCATATGGCCGCGCCCAGCCTGTCGAAAAGCGGCCTGCCTGGGAGATATCCAGGCAGGCCGCAAAGCATAGAAGATACGTACAGGCGGAAAGTTGAAATTACGGGTGGGTGATCCTCAGCACCTCGGCTGGAACCTCATCCTTATAGATCCCCAGGCCGTTCACCAGCTCCAGGATCTTGTCGTCGTCCAGCTGCCAGTAGGGGCTGATCCATGAACCGGGCAGCCCGGCGGTGTCCAACGCCGTGTCCAGATCCATGCCCACCGCCTGGGTGCCGAAGTACACCATAACATTCAGCGGCATATCGCTCTCCACGTACGTGTTCAGGATGTTGATGAGGCTGGTCACCTTGCCCGCGTTGGACAGGGTAATCGTCTGCTTGGCCAGGGCGGTGAGGAACGCCCGCTGGGTGGCGGCGCGGCCGATGTCCGCGTTGGCGTAGCAGCTGCGGCACCGCACCACACCCTCCGCCTGCCTGCCGTTCAGATGCTGGTAGCCCGCCTTGATGTTGATTTTCAGGTCGCCGTAGGGGTCCCAGTAGTTCATATCCACGGGCACATAGAAATCCACCCCGTCGATCTCATCCACGATCTCCCGGAACGCCTTGGTGTTCACCGACACATAGTAGTCGATGGGGACGGCCAGCATTTCGGACACACAGGAGGCCACCGCCTTCACCCCGCCGTAGGAATAGGCCGCGTTGATTTTGATGTAGGAGCCGTTGTACCGCACCACCGTATCCCGTGGGATGGAGATGAGGGACGCCTGCTTGGCGCCGGTGTCAAACACACCCAGCATAATGGTGTCGCTGCCGCCCTGGTCGGCCACCCCCAGCAGCAGGCAGGTGTATACATTCTCCTGCCGGTTGAGCGTTACCGTATTGGGGTTGTTCACCACGCCGGAGGACTGCTCCGGCGCGTCCGACTGGTTCGGGCCAAAGGGGAACGTCACCTGGTTGGGCACCACGGGGGCGGGGGCAAAGAACTTCAGCGCCACATAGGACACCACCACCACCAGGGACAGGGCAAACAATATAATGTAAAGCCCCCGGAGAACCCGGCTCAGGGGGGAACGTTTAACGGGTTTTTTACTCATGAAAACGGCATCCTTTCTGTGCTGTTCAGGGCTTTTCATGCCACAAAGGGCAGGCAAAGCCGAGGGCTGTCGAAAGCCCTCGCATTATGTCAACTTTCAGACCGCCCCTTAGTATATCTGACGCCGGGGGAAAAAACAAGGGGCGGATGTAAATAATTGATGAAGTTTTTGCGGGCGGCCCCCTCTTGACAAAGGGCTGTCTTTCCACTATAATGCAAAACTGTACCAAATGATACAGTTTGGAGGTGCCTGCTTGGATGTAACGCTGCCCGCCGGCCACCCTCTGTTCGGCCGGGTGGGGGACGCCCAATGGGCCCGGACACTGGAGGCCGCCGACCTGCTCCAGGTGGACAAGGGGGCCGTGGTGTACGGCCCAAAGCGGTTCCGCCGCTGCCTGGGGCTGGTGCTCCGGGGGCGGGTGCAGGTGCGCAGGGAGTCGCTGCTCATGGCCACCCTGAACGCCGGGGACATATTCGGCGCGGCGGCCCTGTTCACCGGGCACGGGAGCTATCCCACCACCCTGACGGCCCTCACCCCCTGCCAGGCGCTGCTCATCCCGGAGGAGGGGGTCCGCCGCCTGCTGCGGGAGTGCCCCCCCTTCGCGGAGGACTATGCCGCCTACCTGTCCGGCCGCATCCAGTTCCTCAGCCAGCGGCTGGAGGCGCTGTCCGCCGGCTCCGCCGAGGGCAGCCTGGCCCGCTACCTGCTGGGCAGCGGCGGGGACGCCCTCACCCTGTCCGCCACCCAGCTCTGCCAGCGGCTCAGCATGGGCCGGGCCACCCTGTACCGCGCCTTTGAGGCGCTGGAGGTGGCGGGGGCCATCGCCCGGGAGGGCAAGACCATCCGCGTGCTCAGCCCGGATCGGCTGAGGGAAGCCGCAAACCTCGATTGAAACCAGAAAGGATTGTTGAAGATGAAGCATTTGAAGCTGCCGGCCCTGCTGCTGGCCCTGGCGCTGCTGTTCTCCCTGGCCGCCTGCGCCCCCGCCGCGTCCGACCCCACCGCCACCCCCGCGCCGGAGGCCACCGCCACCGTCCCCCCCACGGAGCAGCCCACCGAGACGCCCAGCCTTGCCAATGACGAACAGCCTGACGTCCGCCTTGCCGTGCTGTCCGGCCCCACCGGTATCGGCGCGGCCAAGCTGCTGGACAATACGGACAACAATAACACCGTCAACCATGCGGGCTATGCCTACAGCATTTATACCGATAACAGCGAGCTGGTGGCGGGCCTCACCAAGGGCGAGATCGACATCGCCACCATGGCCTCCAACATGGCGGTGAACCTTTACAACAAGACCGACGGCGGCGTGAAGATCATCGCCGTGGGCACCCTGGGCGTCCTTCACATCCTGGAGGGGGGCGGCGGCGACACCGTCCACTCCATCCGGGATCTGGCGGGGCGCACCATCTACTGCGCGGGCCAGGGGGCCAACCCGGAGTATATCCTGCGCTACCTGCTCCGGGAGACCGAGATGGACGCCGCCGAGGTGAAGCTCGTCTTTGCCGACGCCTCCGAGATCAGCGCCAAGCTGCTGTCCGGGGAGATCCAGTACGCCATGCTCCCCGTCCCCGCCGCCACCGCCGCCATCGCCAAGGGGGAGGGCAAGATCCGGGCCGCCATCGACGTCACCGAGGCGTGGGACGAGCTCCAGACCGGCAGCCAGCTGGTGATGACCGCCGTGGTGGCCCGCACGGAGTTTTTGGAGGCCTACCCGGACCGAGTGGCCAATTTCCTCACCGACTACGAGGCATCCATCGACTTTGTGAACAACAACATTGACGCCGCGGCGGAGCTGGTGGCGGGCTACGGCATCACCCCCAGCGCGGGCATCGCCAAGCAGGCCATCCCCCAGTGCCACCTGACCTTTATCGCGGGGGAGGACATGATGAGCGCTGTCTCTGGCTACTTCCGCACCCTGTACTCCATCGACCCCGCCGCCGTGGGCGGCTCCGTGCCCGACGACGGCATCTACTACCTCCCCTGACTTACTTTTTCTTGAAAGAAAAAGTAAGCAAAAGGGTCTTAGACCCGCGAACTTGAAGGCGCTGACGGGCCGGTACAATCACTTTTTCGTTTTCGCACGACAGCGCACCGTAGGCGGAGGAATTACGTCAGGATGAATCAAGGCATCAAAAAATGTTTCAAACTTGCCATACCCCTGGTCTTTTGGCTGGGGGTATGGCAGCTTGCGGCCTGGGCCGTGGGCCAGCCCCTGCTCCTCCCCGGCCCGCTGGCCGTGGGCGGGCGGCTGCTGGCCCTGGCGGGGACGGCGGACTTCTGGCTGTCCATGGGGGCCACCCTCTGGCGGGTGTTTCTGGGGCTGTTCTGGGGAGCCGTACTGGGCGGGGCGCTGGCCTTCCTCACCCACTTTTTCCCCTGGGCGGACGCGGTGGCCTCCCCGGCCATCCGGGTGGTGCGGGCCACGCCGGTGGTGTCCTTCATCCTGCTGGTCTACCTGTGGATTCCCCGGACGGCCATCCCCTGGGTCATCGCGGGGCTGATGGTGCTGCCGGTGGTGTGGGGCGCCCTCAGTACCGGGCTGCGCAGCCTGGACGGGAAGCTGCTGGAGCTGGGCCGGGCCTACCGCTTTTCCCGGTGGAAGCAGCTGCGGCTGATTTACCTGCCCGCCCTGCGGCCCCACCTGTCCGCCGGGCTGCTCACCGCCTTCGGCCTGGCCTGGAAGTCCGGGGTGGCGGCGGAGGTGCTGTGCCCCCCGGACCGGGCCATCGGCTCCCGGATCCAGCAGGCCAAGCTGGGGCTGGAGACCGCCGACCTGTTCGCCTGGACGCTGACCATCGTGGCGCTGTCCCTGCTGTTGGAACGCATTCTCCGCCGGGGGCTGGAGAGGGGGAACAGAACGTGATCAAACTGGAAAACATAACGTTCCGTTATGGGGAAAAGCTGGTGCTGGACGGCTTTTCCCTGGAAATCCCCGACCGGGGGCTTACCGCCCTGTCCGGCCCCTCCGGCTGCGGCAAAACCACCCTGCTCCGGGTGCTGGGGGGGCTGGCCCGCCC
Organism: uncultured Oscillospiraceae bacterium; assembly: GCA_949916125.1. Lineage (GTDB taxonomy): Bacteria > Bacillota > Clostridia > Oscillospirales > Oscillospiraceae > Enterenecus. Next base: position 6,754 of record CATLEJ010000080.1, on the reverse strand, counting down.
AGAGAGGGGTAAAGTAGACGGCCTTGACCCCGCCCGGACCGCGTTCCTGTTCCAGGAGGACCGGCTGCTGCCATGGCGCACGGTGGGCCAGCACATCACCGACGTGCTCCCACGCTCCCGCCGAGGGGAGCTGCCCCGCTGGCTGGCCTTTGCGGAACTGGAAGGGGAAGGGGGCGCCTACCCCTCCGCGCTGTCGGGCGGGATGGCCCGGCGGCTGGCCCTGGCCCGGTGCGCGGCGCTGGGCGGGGAGCTGCTCCTGCTGGACGAACCCTTCGCCGGGGTGGATCCGGCCCGGGCCGCCCGGATTCTGGAGCAGCTGCGGGGGCTGGGGGTTCCCGTGGTGCTGGCCAGCCACCAGGCCCCGGTGCTGGCGGCCTGCGACGTGGTGATCAAGCTGGACGGCCCGCCTCTGCGGGAAGCGCGAGGATAGACGTGCCCTGGCGGCTGGACCGGAGCGAGGGGCGATGCCCGCCAGTGGCGGGCGTCCATCGCCGACCGAGCCGAAGGCGAGACCCGAGCGCAGGCCCGCACCGCGGGCCAAGACCAGCCCGAGTCGGAGGGAAACCGCCGGGATGAGCGCGTCCAATCCGAGCGTGACAACGTAGCACAAGAATAAAGAAGATCCCCTGCCCCGCGGCAGAGGATCTTCTTTAAAATTGATTGACCCAGTTGGCGATCAGCAGCTCCGGCACCAGCCACGCCGCCATAAAAATCAGGAAGTTGGCCGTCGTCAGCGACCCGAAGGCGGCAATGGAGGTGAGATAGAACGTCAGGCACAGCCCCACCGCCGACCCCGCCAGGGCAAAGGCGGCGCCCAGCCGGGTGGCCCGGCGCAGGCGGCTGCCGCCCACCACGGCGTCACAGTACACGCTGAGCCCCTCCCGGCTCAGCAGGGCCACCAGCAGGCCGTCCTCATCCGGGACGGGCTGGGACAGCTCCAGCCGCCGCCCCACCGGGGGGAATTCCAGCTTGTCCACCTGGAGCTTGAATTTCTGCTCCAGCAGCGCGGGGATCAGGTTGGGGTCGCGGGTGGCCAGCACCGGGGACATCCCCGCCTGCATCAAGGCGGTCAGGCTGGGGCTGACGGCGTCGCTCATGGCGTAGTGGAGCAGGAACATCCCGGACAGCTGCCCGCCGATGGCGCAGAACACGGCGTTTTTGATATTGTGTCCGGCGGGCAGGGTCACGTCCATCAGGTGCATATAGGCGGCGGTGCCCACCAGCACCTCCTTGCCCCGGATCACGCCGGAGGCCCCGCCCTCGTGCCATTCCAGGCCGGATACGCTGCGGTACATCGCGCCCTGGGCCCGCAGCAGGTCGTGGAAGGGCCGGGTCAGGCCACACTGCATGGCCTGGAACATGGTGGCGGTATAGCCCACCACCTTCTCCGTGGCCGCGTCGCCAAACACCTTCACCTGGGCCACGGATACCGAGCCGGTGGGGACCAGGTCGCCGTCGCTGACGATGACGCCCCCCTTCCCGCACCGGACGGCCCCCGTCCAGCCCACCAGGGCCGCGCCGATCTGGTGCAGCCGCTCCGCCAGCTTTCGGTAGGGCAGGCCGAAGGCCAGCAGCGCCGACCAGGATGAGGCGGCGGTGAAGCAGGCGGAGGCCGCCCACAAAAACCGGCCCGGCTGGTTCTGGCCCACTGAGGCCATCAGGGCGCACAGCAGGCACCCCAGCAGCAGCAGCGGCGCGGCCACGCGGTAAGCCCGCTGCCCCCCGTCCTCCATCTGGAGCTGGCTGCCAAAGCCCACGCTGGAGCCGGGGGCCTTGGTGTAGGTGGAGCGGTTGGACCACAGCGTCTCGTTCCAGGACACCACGTAGGGGGTGCGCGCCTGGGACGCCGCCTTGGCCGACAGCCGGTCCCCCCGGCGGCGGGCGTGGATCCCCCGCAGGGCGAAGCCCAGCCCCAGCGCCGTCACCGCCGAACAGGGCAGGCAGGTCTGCCGGGGCTCCAGCCACCCCGCGGTGAGGCCGTCCAGCAGGGTGAACACCCAGGCGGCGAGCAGGAGGCTTTCCGCCCTGGGCCGCAGGGTACACAGCTGCCTGATCCCGGCGGCGGGAACCTCATAGCACACCATTCCCGTCACCAGCAGCAGGGCGCTGAGCAGGAACGCGTTCGCCTGGTACAGCGTCAGGCCGAAGCCCTCCGCCGCCCCGGCCAGCGTATCCCAGGGCAGGAAGGGGGGCTCCAGCGAATACGCCGCCGCCGCGAGCCCAAGCAGCAGGGCCAGACGCACCCGCCGCCCCTGGCCCTTCAGCCCCTTGGTGTACTGGGCGGCCAGCCTGCCGGGCGGGGTGTCCGGGGGGAGCTCCCGCTTGCGCACCACCTTCAGCCGGGACCGGCGGGCGGGCTCGTCCTCGTCCTCCGGGACCTCCTCCCGGTCTACGCCGGGGATGTATTTTTCCGCCTTCAGGGCAGCTTCGTCCGGCTCCGCCTGGTCATACATATGGTCGGCAAAGTGATCCGCCTTTCGGATCAGGGTGTGGAGATGCGCCCCCAAGGTACGGCCCATGTTTTCCGGCACGATCTCCGGGATCGGCTTGTCCGCCGCCGGGGCCCTGGGGGCCGCACCGCCCCCCGCCGCCGGGAAGCGCAGGGTTTTTTCCTCCTGCCCGTCCTCCCGGGCGGGGCGCTCCCGCTCGGGGAACTCCACCACCTTGGCGCCGCTGTACCGGCCCGAGCCGTATTCCGCCAGGATCTCGTCCACGGTGTACTCCGGCCCGCCCTGTTTTTTCCTCTCATCGGACATGGCTTAGCTCCTTTGCCTTACAGCTTCATACAGCACCACCGCCGCCGCCGCGGAGGCGTTCAGCGAGTTCAGCTGCCCCTTCATGGGGATGGACACCAGAAAGTCACACCGCTCCCGCACCAGACGGCCCATGCCGTCCCCCTCGCTGCCGATGACAATGGCGGCGGGCCCCTTCAGATCCGCCTCATACAGGCTTGTCCCACCGTCGGCGGCGGTGCCGAACACCCACAGGCCCTGCTCTTTCAGCTCCTTCAGCGTGGCGGTGAGGTTGGGCACCCGGGCCACGGGCAGATAGCTCACCGCCCCGGCGCTGGTTTTCGCCACAATGGCGGTGAGCCCGGCAGAGCGCCGTTTGGGGATGATGACCCCATGGGCCCCGGCGCACTCCGCCGTACGGATCACCGCACCCAGGTTGTGGGGGTCGGACAGCTCGTCGCACACCACAACCAGCGGGGCCTCCCCCCTCTCCCGGGCAGCGTTGAGGATGCCGTCCACACTGGCGTACTCCCGGACGGCGGCCACGGCGATGACCCCCTGGTGGCTCTTGGTGCGGCTCATGCCGTCCAGCTTGCGACGGTCCGCCTCCGTCACCACCACGCCCTTATTCCGGGCGGTGGAGGCGATATGCCCCAGGGTGGCGTCCGTCTCACCCCGTGCGATATAAATCTTATCGATGGGCGTACCGGCCCGGAGGGCCTCGATCACCGCGTTGCGGCCCTCGATCAGGCCGTCGGCCTCCGCTTCCGCGGGCCTGCGGATGTTTTTGTCGTCGCGCATAGAAATACTCCTTTTGCTTATAGTTGACGCAGTTGAAAAGAAGCAGGTAACCCTTTTCAACTTGTGCGGCGATTCATCGCCGCACGGGCCGCAAAGCGGCCCCGCGTCAGACTCCATAGACAGCACGCAGGCTTTGCCCACAGCGGCTTCGCCGCTGTTTGAAAATCGGTAAACTGCTGATTTTCAAGTGTGCTGACTATATACTTTAACGCTGTAATAATATAGTATATCACATCTTCCGCCAGGGTGGAAGGGGGCGGTCCATCTTTTCCTCCCCTTTTTTCGTCATAGAAATTTTACACGCTGTCCATGAACATTTCTTGTTTTTATCCGTCAAGTATGGTATACTTCCTTAAATGCCTGAACCACAATAAGGTAAATATTAGAACAGCGCGGGACCCCCTGTCCGGTTCCGCTATGTGAAAAGGAGGTTTTGCCTATGGCCGGCCCTTCCAAGCCCGGCGACCAAAATCGACGCGACAGCAATCAAAACGGCGGCGGGGACGATAAAAAACGCTCGCCATGGAGCTTCTTAACCATTGTCATGTGGGCTGTCCTGCTGGTGTTCCTGCTGAATATGTGCAACAGCTCCATGGAAAACGCGTCCGTCCAGCCGGTGGAGTTTTCCACCTTCTACCGGTGGGTGGAAGATGGGGATGTGGATGAGGTCAGCATTTCGTCCAGCGCCTACACCTTCACCTTGAAGCAGGGCTCGAAACCCCTTGAGGAATACCTGCAAAAGATGAAGGAATCCGCCGGAAAGGGCGGGCTGGGACAGATGCTCACCCAGCTCTACCCCAACAGCGCGTCCGGCCTGGACAGCCAGTCCATCAAGTTCCAGACCGCCCCCATCAGCAAGCCGGACCTGGTGGATTGGCTGGAGGAAAACGGCGTGACCACCTATAAGGCCGTGACGGCCACGGTGGAGGACTACCTGCTGTCCGCCTTCGTCAACTTCATCCTGCCCATTGTGGTCATGGTGGTGGCGCTGATGTTCCTCTACCGCTATATGTTCAAGAAGATGGGCTCCGGCGGCGGCTTCGGCGGCATCGGCGGCGTGGGCAAATCCAACGCCAAGGTGTACGTGGAGAAGAAAACCGGCGTCACCTTCCGGGATGTGGCTGGCCAGGACGAGGCCAAGGAGAGCCTGGAGGAAATCATCGACTTCCTCCACAACCCGGGCAAGTACACCGAGATCGGCGCCAAGCTGCCCAAGGGCGCCCTGCTGGTGGGCCCGCCGGGCACCGGCAAGACGCTGCTGGCCAAGGCCGTGGCGGGCGAGGCCAACGTGCCCTTCTTCTCCATCTCCGGCTCCGATTTCGTGGAGATGTTCGTGGGCGTGGGCGCGTCCCGTGTCCGCGACCTGTTCAAGGAGGCCAGCAAGATGGCCCCCTGCATCATCTTCATCGACGAGATCGACACCATCGGCAAATCCCGCGACAACCGCATGGGCGGCAACGACGAGCGGGAGCAGACCCTGAACCAGCTTCTGGCCGAGCTGGACGGCTTCGACCCCGGCAAGGGCGTCATCGTACTGGGCGCCACCAACCGGCCCGAGGTGCTGGACAAGGCCCTGCTCCGCCCCGGCCGGTTCGACCGGCGCATCACCATTGACCGGCCCAACCTGGCGGGCCGCCTGGCCACCTTGCAGGTACACACCCGGAAGATCAAGCTGGCCGAGGACGTGGATCTGAACAAGATCGCCCTGGCTACCGCCGGCTGCGTGGGCGCCGACCTGGCAAACCTGGTGAACGAGGCCGCCCTCCGGGCCGTCCGCAAGGGCCGCCGCTTAGTCACCCAGGAGGACCTGCTGGCCTCCTTCGAGTTCGTCATCGCCGGCAGCGAAAAGAAAAACTCCGTCCTCACCGAGTTCGAGCGCAAGCTGGTGGCCTACCACGAGGTGGGCCACGCCATGGTGGCCTACAAGCAGAAAAACGCCGAGCCGGTGCAGAAAATCACCATCGTCCCCCACACCGAGGGCAGCCTGGGTTACACCCTGCTGATGCCCGAGGAGGACAAGACCAACCTGCGCACCCGGGAAGAGCTGATGGCCAAAATCACCGTATCCATGGGCGGCCGCGCCGCCGAGGAAGTGGTGATGGAGACCATGACCAACGGCGCCTCCCAGGACATCCAGGAGGCCACCAGCATCGCCCGGAACATGGTGGCCATGTACGGCATGAGCGAGGAATTCGGCATGATGGCCCTGGGCTCCATCCGCAACCAGTACCTGGACGGCGGCTACGGCCTGGACTGCGCCCAGGACACCGCCGCGGTGATGGACAAGGCCGTCAAAGCCGTCCTCGACGTGTGCTACAAGGCCGCGGTGGAGGTCATTGAGGCCAACCGGGAGGACATGGACAAGGTGGTGGCCTACCTGCTGGAGAAGGAAACCATCACCGGCGGCGAAATGGTGGCCATCCTGGAGGGCCGCGACCCCGCCCTGGTGGAGGGCGCTTACACCTCCACCCGCGCCAAGCAGCTGCCCGACATCGAGCCCCCCGCCCGGCACGTCCACATCGTTGACGAGCCCATCCCCATGCCGCCCCCGGCGGATGATCCGGCGGACGGCCCGGAGGACAGCGGGCAGCCCCCTGAGGAACCCAAGGATTAACCCCCCAGCGCCCCGGACGCCTCCCACGGGCCCCGGGGCGCTGCGTTTGCCCGCGAAAAAGGCCCGGCCGGCTGTCTCCGGCCGGGCCTTTGGCTGGGTGTCGTTCGATCAGCTGATGTACCGCTCGTGGTAGGTCGCGGCGGTCACCGCGATCTGCGCGCGCTTGGCCTGCTCCCAGGGGTACAGGGTGCTGCCCACGTTCACACTGCTGACGCCGCACAGGATGTTCAGCCCCGCGGCCCACTGCATGGCCTCGCGGGCCCAGCTGGCCACACCGCCGCCGTCCGTGAACCGGCTGGCCAGGTCCACGCTGACCTTGGGCGACTCGGCGGCGCGCCACAGGAAGGTGACCATCTCCTGGCGGCTCACGCCCACGGTGGGCTTGAAGGTGCCGTCGCCGTAGCCCTTGGCGATGCCGTGGTTGGTGGCCCACACAATGGCGTTATAGGCGTGGTAGCTGCTGGGCACATCACTGTAGGTGACGGTGGGGGTCTCCACGGGGGCGCCCGCCAGCCGCCACAGCACCTTCACGAAGTCGCCGCGGACCAGGGTGCTGCCGGGATAGAAGTGGGTGGCGTCGGTGCCCTCCATGATGGGCTGGCCGCCG
>CATLEJ010000079.1 GCA_949916125.1 uncultured Oscillospiraceae bacterium | reverse complement strand
CTTAGAACCTGTATTCACAACCTCAATCCACCGTCTGGCCGGGTCTTTTCCCGCCATGCCGCGTTAAATTTTCTTGAAATAAACCCAATTATTCCTGCGAAAATTTGCCTTGCCTGACGGGAAAATCCCTCGGCCATCCGGCGGTTTCGGCTGTGAATACAGGTTCTTATGTACACAGGTCGATGATAATATGGGCAAACAGCCGGGCGGACAGCAGCAGGTCGCTCACCCGCACCCGCTCGTCCGCGCTGTGCAGCCGGGTGTCGAAGCCGGGCAGGGTGCAGCCAAAGGCCACGCCGCCGGGGATGTCGTGGACATAGGTGCCGCCGCCGGTGGACAGGCACTCCCCCTTCAGGCCGGTGTACTCCTCGTACCGCCTGAGCAGCGTTCGGATGAAGGGGCTGTCGGCGGGGACGTGGTGGGGCTTGCCCTGGTTCCCCTCGAAGGTGAAGCCCCTGGCCTCGAAGGCGGCCCTGGCCACGTTCAGGCAGTTGTCCTCGGTGGCGCACAGGGGGGCGCGGCTGTCAAACCGGCCGTCCAGCCCGGTGGGGGTGAGCTCCAGCAGGGAGAAGGCCACCGTCAGCGGCCCGGCGATGGGCTCCTCCTGGGCGACGCCCAGGGCGCGGCCCTTCCAGTCCCCGTGGGGGAGCAGGGCGTGCAGGGCGTCCAGCGCGTCCTTGCAGGGGCCCTCCGCCAGGGGCAGGGCGCACAGCAGGGCGATGAGCCCGGTGATGGCGTTGTTGCCCCCCTCCGGGTAGGCGGCGTGGGAGGCCTCCCCCTTGGCCCGGATGACGGTGACGCCGTCCTCGTGGGCAAAGGTGAACTTGACGCCGGTGCGGGAGGTGATGTTGCGGGCCACGGGCTGGACGTCGTACATGGTCAGCCCCTCCACCCCGGCGGAGGCGTCCCCCGGCAGCACGTTGATGCGGATGCCGCCGTGGAACCAGTTCACCCGGGGCAGCGCCTCCTGGGCGGGCCAGCCGCGGGTGAACCTGCCCCGGAAGCCGCCCTTCTCCGTGTTGATCACCGGGAAGCCGGAGTCGGGGGAAAAGGTGGCGGGGGCGAAGGGGTGGCGGGCGAAGTACCAGGCGATGTCGCCGGAGCCGCTCTCCTCGTTGGTGCCCATGATGAGCTTGCAGTTTTTGGTCAGCGGGACCCCCAGGTCCTTCACCGCCTTCATGGCCAGCAGGGAGGCGGCCACCGGCCCCTTGTCGTCGTCGGCGCCCCGGCCGTACAGCAGGCCGTCCACCAGCTTGGGGGAATAGGGCCGGGTCACCGTCCAGCCCTCGCCGGGGGCCACCACGTCCAGGTGGCCCAGGATATGCAGCGCGTCCTCCCCGCCGTTCAGGTCGGCGGTGCCCACATAGCCCTCGTGGTTGCGCGCCGCCAGGCCCCATTCCTCCGCGATGGCCAGGGCCTCCCGCAGGGCGGCGGCGGGGCCGGGGCCGAAGGGCGCGCCGGGGGCGGGCTCGCCCTCCACGCTGTCGATGGCTACCAGGCGGCTGACCGCCTCAACCAGCGTCTTTTCCTGATCCGCGAAATAGGCGTCAATCTGTTCTCTTATCATATGTAACACTCCTCGGTGGTTTGCCGCCCGGCTTGTCCGGGAAGCGGGCGGCGCTTTCTGCCTATTGTACCTCATCCCCCTGTCAAATACAAGGGGAAACGGACGGGGGCGGACTTTTTCCGCCCCCGCCCCGTTCGCTTATATACGGGCCGCGCCCGTCTCCCGGGCGGCTTGGGCCACCGCCCTTGCCACCGCGGGGCATACCCGCTCGTCAAAGGCGGCGGGGATGATGTAATCCGGGGACAGCTCGTCCGGCCCCACCAGCCCCGCCAGCGCCTCCACGGCGGCCAGCTTCATCTCCTCGTTGATCTCCGACGCCCGCACGTCGAAGGCCCCCCGGAACACCCCGGGGAAGGCCAGCACGTTGTTGATCTGGTTGGGGAAGTCGCTGCGGCCGGTGCCCACCACCGCCGCCCCCGCCTCCCGGGCCAGGTTGGGCATGATCTCCGGCGTGGGGTTGGCCATGGGGAACAGGATGGGCTCCGGGGCCATGGCGCGCACCATCTCCTGGGTGACCAGGCCCGGCGCCGACACCCCGATGAACACGTCCGCCCCCCGGATGGCCGCGGCCAGGCCGCCATCCCGGATCTCCGGCTGGGTAAGCTCCGCCAGCTCCGCCAGGGCGGGGTCGCCCGCCAGGTCGGGCCGGCCGGGGTACACAATCCCCCGGATGTCGCACAGCACGGCGTGGCGCAGCCCCATGGAGCGCAGCAGCTTGAAAATGGCCGTCCCCGCGGCCCCCGCCCCGGACAGGACAAGCTTCACGTCCTCCAGCTTTTTGCCCACCAGCTTCAGGGCGTTGGTCAGCGCCGCCGCCACAATGATGGCGGTGCCGTGCTGGTCGTCGTGGAAGACGGGGATGTCGCACCGCTCCTTTAATTTCCGCTCGATCTCAAAGCACCGGGGGGCGGAGATGTCCTCTAAATTCACCCCGCCGAAGGAGCCCGCCAGCAGGGCCACGGTGTTCACGATCTCGTCCACGTCCTTGGAGCGCACGCACAGGGGCACCGCGTTCACCCCGCCGAAGGCCTTGAACAGCACACACTTGCCCTCCATCACGGGCATACCCGCCTCCGGGCCGATGTCGCCCAGGCCCAGCACCGCCGTGCCGTCGGTGACCACCGCCACCGTGTTCCACCGGCCGGTGAGCTCATAGCTCTTGTTAGGATCTTTTTTGATCTCCAGGCAGGGCTGGGCCACCCCCGGCGTATAGGCCAGGGACAGGGACTGCCGGTCCCTGACCTCCATCTTGGGCACGGTGTCCAGCTTGCCCCGCCACTCATAGTGCAGCCGCAGCGATTCAGCGGCGTAGTCCATTGTCCCGACCTCCCTTTACTTGGCCTCAAACACCATGACGCTCCTGGGGCCGATGGTGAAGCGGCTGCCGTGCTGGGGGTAGACCGCCTGCTCCTCCTGCCAGGTGCTCACCGCCAGCTGCCAGGACATGGACGCGGGCAGCTGGGGCAGCTCGGCGGACAGCTCGTTCCAGTAGGCGTTGGAGGCCACGTACACCACCTGGGGGCCGCTCTCCCGCTCCGAGCCGGCAAACATCACCCCCACATACCGGTCCTGGGGTCCGAACTCCTGCCGCCAGGGGACGGTGCTGTGGAAGCTCACGTCCGGGAAGCCGCAGGCGCTGTTCTTCAGGCTGGCACGGAGCACCCGGTGCTCCTTCCGGAAGCGGATTATATAGCGGAAGAACTCAAACAGGCCCCGGTTTTTCTCCAGCAGGGACCAGTCCAGCCAGGAGGTGATGTTGTCCTGGCAGTAGGCGTTGTTGTTGCCGAACTGGGTGTTGCCGAACTCGTCCCCCGCCAGGAACATGGGGGTGCCCCGGGAGCACATCAGCAGGGCGAAGGAATTGCGGATCATCCGGGCGCGCAGGGCGTTGACCTCCGGGTCGTCCGTCTCCCCCTCCACGCCGCAGTTCCAGCTGTTGTTGTCGTTGGCACCGTCGGTGTTGTTCCAGCCGTTGGCCTCGTTGTGCTTGCTGTTGTAGGAGAACAGGTCGTGGAGGGTGAAGCCGTCGTGGCAGGTGAGGAAGTTCACCGACGCGTTGCGCCGGGCCTCGGTGTCGTACAGGTCCATGGAGCCGGCGATGCGCAGGGCGGCGGCCTGGGCCAGCCCCCCGTCCCCCTTGATATACCGGCGCATATCGTCCCGGTAGCGGCCGTTCCACTCCGCCCACCGGTTCCAGGCGGGGAAGGAGCCCACCTGGTACAGCCCCCCCGCGTCCCACGCCTCGGCGATGAGCTTCACGTCCCCCAAAATGGGGTCGAAGGCCATGGCCTGGAGCAGGGGCGGGGACACCATGGGGGCCCCGTGCTCGTCCCGGCCCAGGATGGAGGCCAGGTCGAACCGGAAGCCGTCCACCCGGTAGGTGGTCACCCAGTAGCGCAGGCAGTCCAGGATCATCTGGTGGACGATGGGGTGGTTGCAGTTCAGGGTGTTGCCGCAGCCGGAGAAATTGTAGTAGCTGCCCTCCGGGGTGAGCAGGTAATAGATATTGTTGTCAAACCCTTTGAAGGAGAAGAAGGGGCCCATCTCGTTGCCCTCGGCGGTGTGGTTGAACACCACGTCCAGGTAGACCTCAATCCCCTTCTGCTTGCAGGCCCGGATGAACCGCTTCAGCTCGTTCCCCTCCCGGTTGTACTCGGTGGAGGCGGTGTAGCTGGTGTTGGGGGCAAAGAAGCTCACCGTGTTGTAGCCCCAGTAGTTGTAGAGCTTCTGCCCGTCCACCTCCCGGTAGTCCAGCATCTCGTCGAACTCGAAGATGGGCATCAGCTCGACTGCGTTCACCCCCAGGGACTCCAGGTAAGGCAGCTTTTCCATCAGCCCGGCGAAGGTGCCCGGGAAGCGCGAGTTAGAGGATGCGTCCATGGTGAATCCCCTGACGTGGAGCTCGTAGATAATCAGGTCCTCCATTGGGATCAGGGGGTTTCGGATATTGCCCCAATCGAAGTCGTCCCTCACCACCCGGGCCTTGTAGTGCTGCCCGTGGGGAGGGGTCTTGCCCCAGGCGCTCTGCCCGGTGACGGCCTTGGCATAGGGGTCCAGCAGGTACTTGCTCCGGTCAAAGATGAGTCCCCGCTCCGGCTCATAGGGGCCGTCCACCCGGTAGGCGTACTCAAACTCCTCGATGTTGAGCTTGAACACAATCATGGAGTACACGTTGCCGATGCGGTAGTGCTCCGGGAAGGGGAGGACGGCAAAGGGCTCCGTCTCCTCCCGGTGGAACAGCAGCAGCTCGATCCTGGTGGCCCCGTGGGAATGGACGGTAAAATTCACCCCGCCGGGGATGGCGGTGGCGCCGTTAGCGTCGTAAAAGCCGGGGCGCACGTCGAACCCGCCGATGTTGTCCATGGGGACCAGGTGGATGGCACGGGGAAGGACCACGCCGGAGGCGTCCACTACCTTGGCAATCTCGTTTTTTTCTTTCACACCGGCACCCCCATCCTACGGCGTCAGCCAGGTCACTTTGCCGGGGTCGTAGTGCCCCCTGGCCTCGGGGGCCTCGTCAGGCACGCCCACCGCCACCAGGGCCACGGGCACGGACTGGGCGCCCAGCAGCTCCTGGAGGGTGGACACCCGGGGGCTGGGCCAGCAGCCGCACCAGCACGCGCCGTAGCCCAGGTCCACCGCCTGGAGCAGCAGGTTTTCCACCGCCGCGCCGCAGTCCAGCGGCCAGTAGCCCGACACCACGCCGGTCTGCACCTCCGGCCGGGCGCACACCACGATGGCCAGGGAGGCGGTGTCCAGCATGGAGGCAAAGGGGTGGGCGCGGCGCAGCCGGCCCTTCAGCTCCGGGTCCTCCACCACAAAAAACTCCCAGGGGCGGGTGTTGCGGGCGCTGGGGGCCATCATGGCCGCCTCCAGCATCTGCTCCACGGCCTCCCGGGGGACGGGGGCGCCGGGCCGGAACTTCCGGATGCTCCGCCGGGCGCGGATGGCTTGGGTACAATCCATATCAAAACCTCCTGGAATTTAAAATAAAAACCGGGCGGGCCATCCGCCCGCCCGGCCAGGGTTCTGCCCAGCTGCCTCAGAAATACTTCTTCACGCCTTCGCTGGCCTTGGACGCGTCCTCGCTGATGGACACGGTATACTTGATGCCGCTCTGCTGGGAGAAGGCCTCCAGCCAGTCCAGGAAGGGCTCCACATCCTCGTTGCCCACGGTGGGCACCAGCTTGTTCAGGCTCTCGATAAACACGTGGGTGATGTCGTAGTTGCTGGCGTACAGGCCGTACAGGAAGCCCCGCAGGGTGTCGTAGTTGGGGATATTATAATCAGAGGTATCCACCAGACGGATGGAATAGTGGATGTCGTAGTTCAACTTGGAATTGTGGGCGATGGCCACCACGTTGCCGTGCTCGGTGCCCGCCGCGGTATTGATGAGGTCGATCATCTGCTTGGTCTTTCCGGTGCCCTTCAGGCCCATGATTACCTTGACCATTTTGGATCACTCCTTACTTGAGTATAGGGGGAGTCCCCTTTGATGATTCCATGTTACCATCTTTCCGGGAAAATTTCAATATGGGAAAGCAAAGTTCACGAAAATTTCGGAAAAGGGCTCATCCCATGGCCTCAATGGCAAAGTGGGCGGCGGTCTGCCCCTGGCCCACGGCGCGGGCCAGCTGGAGGGGCTGCCCGGTGCAGTCGCCGGCGGCGTATACCCCCGGCAGGCTGGTGGCCATGCGCTCGTCCACCTTGATATAGCCGCCCTCCAGCTCCAGGCCCGGGGCCAGCTGGGCCGGGGCGATGGAGGCGCGCAGCAGGAACACCCCGTCGCAGGGGGCAGTCTCCCCGGAGGGCTCCCGCACGCCGGACACCCGGCCCTCCCCTAAGATCTCCAGCCCCGCCAGCCGCTTCACCGCCACCCGGCAGCCGATGGAGCGCAGGAACTCCACTTCCTCCTCAAAATTGGGGGCGTCCCCGGCGCACACCACGTCTTTGCCCCGGTAGAACATCCCGTCGCAGGTGGCGCAGTAGCTCACCCCCTGGCCCAGCAGCTCCCGCTCCCCCCTGAGGGGGGCGGCCCGGGACACCCCGGGGGCCAGGATGACGGCGGAGCCCTCCACCGCGTCGTTCTCCACCGACACCATGACGGAGCCCCCCATGGGCAGCACGGACAGGGCCCGGCCGATTTTCAGCTCCGCCCCCATGTCCCGGGCCTGGGCCACCAGGCGCTCCACCAGCTCCAGCCCGGTGACGCCGGGCAGGCCGGGGTAGTTGGCCATCCGCGGGGCCCTGCACAGGGGGGAGGCGGTGGGCTCGTTGGAGATGACCAGGGCGGATTTGTTCCGGGCGCGGGCGTGGATGGCGGCGGTGAGCCCCGCGGGGCCGCCGCCCACAATGAGCAGGTCGTATTTCATAAAGGCGCTTCCTTCCCTTGTTTGATACAGTATACCCAGTATACCAGGGTTTTCAGCCGATGGCAATACATCCGCTATACTTGCAAGCCCGCCGCGGATGGGGTATACTTAAGATGACCCGTTGAGCGGGGGGCCGCATAGGAACCACGGCATCATAAACGGACAGGGGGCGCAGACATGAAGCGCATTTTACTGCTCACCACCGGGGGCACCATCGCCTCCCGGCTCACCGACGAGGGGCTGGCCCCCGGGCTGGACGGCGAGGCCCTCGCCCACTACCTGGGCGGCCTGCCCGACAGCTATGACCTCACCGTCCGGGACATCCTCCACCTGGACTCATCCAACATCCAGCCTGAGGAGTGGCGGCTCATCGCCCGCCACGTCTTTGAGGCCCGGAACGGCTTCGACGGCATCGTCATCTCCCACGGCACCGACACCATGGCCTACACCGCCTCGGTGCTCAGCTATATGGTGCGGGGCGTCCCCGTCCCCGTAGTGCTCACCGGGGCCCAGCTGCCCATCGAGCACCCCCTCACCGACGGGCTGGACAACCTGCGCACCGCCTTCGCCATGGCGGCCTCCGGTTACCCCGGGGTGTTCCTGGCCTTCGACCGGCGGGTGATGCTGGGCTGCCGGGCGGTGAAGACCCACACCACCGCCTTCGGCGCCTTCGACAGCGTGAATTGGCCCCTGGTGGCCCAGGTGGACGGCGCGGGGCTCACCGTCCGGGAGGACGCCATCCCGGCAACGGAGGCTCCCTGCGCGCTGCGGGACGAGCTGTGCCAGCAGGTGTTCCTCATCAAGCTCACCCCCGGGCTGGACCCGGAGATCTTCGATATGCTGCTGCGGATGCACTACCGGGGGGTGGTGATCGAGGCCTTCGGCGCCGGCGGCCTCCACTTCATCCGCCGGAACCTCATCGAGAAGCTCCACGCCGCCGCCCAGGCGGGGATGGCGGTGGTGGTGTGCAGCCAGTGTCTGTACGAGAGCAGCAACTTTACCCTCTACCAGGCGGGGCAGAAGGCGCTGGCGGAGGGGGTCATCCAGGGCTACGACATGACCACCGAGGCGGCGGTCACCAAGCTGATGTGGGCCCTGGGCCAGACGGACAGCCTGGACGAGGTGCGGGCCCTGTTCGCCCGCAGCCTGGCGGGGGAGCGCGCGGAGGGCTGAAACACGCGGGACCGCGGGGGCGGCCCTGTGTTTTGCCCCGGTCTGTGGGCTTTGCCGGTTGAAATGGCGGACGGGATTTGCTATAATAAGATATTATGCCAGTTTTGGGGGGACGCCCCGGCTCCCCCCGCCTGCTTTGGAGGCGCTTGGAATTTGAGGGTTGCGCGATGAAATATCAACACTGGAACGTGCGCCGACCGGGCCGGCCGTCCGTCCGGCGGCGGATGGAGGCCGCGGGGCTGGCCCCGCTGTGCGCCGCGGTGCTGTCCGCCCGGGGGCTGGACGGGCCGGAGGAAGCCGCCCGCTTTCTGTCCGACGGGCCGGAGCGCTTCCACGACCCCTTCCTGCTGCGGGATATGGACCGGGCCGCGGCGCGCATACGGACTGCCGTGGCGGGCGGCGAGCTGATGTGCGTCTACGGCGACTACGACGTGGACGGCATCACCGCCACCTGCCTGCTCACCGAGGCGCTGTCCCTGCTGGGGGGCCGGGTGGTCAGCTATATCCCCGACCGCTCGGAGGAGGGCTACGGCCTGAACCCGGGCGCCATAGACCGGTTGGCGGCGGAGGGGGTCGCCCTCATTGTCACGGTGGACTGCGGCATCACCGCCGTCCGGGAGGTGGAGTACGCCCGATCCCTGGGCGTCGACGTGGTGATCACCGACCACCACCACTGCAAGACCGCCATCCCGGGGGCCGAGGCGGTGGTGGACCCCCGGCGGGAGGACTGCCCCTACCCCTTCCCGGAGCTGGCCGGGGTGGGGGTGGCGCTGAAGCTGGCCCAGGCCCTGTTCCCCCCGGAGCGTCGGGGGGAGGTGTTTGCCCGGTTTGGGGAGCTGGCCGCCATCGGCACCGTGGCCGACGTGATGCGCCTGACCGACGAGAACCGGGCCCTGGTGCGGCAGGGGCTGGCCCTGCTGGGCCGGACAAGGCGGCCCGGCCTGCGCGCCCTGCTGCGGGAGGCGGGGCTGGAGCCGAGGGCCATGCCCACCGCCGTCACCGTCGGGTACGGGCTGGCCCCGCGGATCAACGCCGCCGGCCGGATGGAGCAGGCCATGGTGGCCCTGGAGCTGCTGCTCACCAGGGACGCGGACCGGGGGGAGGCGCTGGCCCAGACCCTGTGCCGCCTGAACCGGGAGCGGCAGGCCATCGAGCTGGACATCTACCAGCAGTGCGACGCCCTGCTGGAGCGGGATCCCGCCCTGGCCGACCCCTGCATCGTCATGGCCGGGGAGGGCTGGCACCAGGGGGTGGTGGGCATTGTGGCCTCCCGGCTGGCGGAGAAATACGCCTGCCCCGCCTTTATGATCAGCGTGGAGAACGGACAGGGCAAGGCGTCCTGCCGCTCCTTCGGCGGCTTCCACCTGTTCGCCGCCCTGGAGCGGTGCGCCCACCTGTTTGAGGCCTACGGCGGCCACGAGATGGCGGCGGGCTTCACCATCCGGGCGGAAAATATCCCCGCCTTCCGGCAGGCCATCCGCGGCATGGTGTCCGAATACGCCGGCGGCGCGCCCATGGAGGCCGCCGTGGACGTGGACGTGGAGCTGGAGGACTGCGGCCTGCTCACCGTCCCCCAGGTGGAGGCGCTGTCCACCCTGGAGCCCTTCGGCACGGGCAACCCAAAGCCGGTGTTCCTGCTGCGCTCGGCAGCGGTGCTGTCCTGCTGCGACGTGGGGGGCGGGCGGCACCTGAAAATGCGGGTGCGCCGGGACGGGACGGCGCTGGACGCCATCTTCTTCTCCGCCAACGCCGCCGCCTGCGGCGTGTCCGCCGGGGACCGGCTGGATTTGATTTTCACCCCCCAGGTCAACGAGTTCCGGGGGAACCGCACGGTGCAGCTCCAGATCTGCGACCTGCGCCCGGCCCCCACCCGCGCCCAGCTGGAGCAGGAGCTGTTCCAGCGGCTGCAGCAGGGGGAGGCGCTGTCCCGCTGGGAGGCGGGGCTGCTGCTGCCCTCCCGGCAGGACTTCGCGCGGCTGTGGCGGTTTTTGGAGCACACCTGCGCCGGGGGCGGGGCGCAGGCGGGGCCCGCCCTGCTCCGGCAGGCCGCCCGCCAGCCAGACGGGCGCTGGGCCTATGGCCGCACCCTGGTGTGCCTCCACGTGATGGGGGACCGGGGACTGATTTCCATGGAGCGGGAGCGGCTGTGCCTGTGCCGGCCGGAGCGCAAGGTGGATCTGGAGCAGGCGCAGCTGATGCGGCAGCTCCGGGTGTTTTTAGACGAGGAATAACAGGAGAAGCAAGGGAGCGGGCGGAGCTTTCGCCAAAGGCGGAAGCGAAGCTGAGCGGACTTTGCTTCGGGGCCCCCGCAAAGCCATCTTTTGGCTTTGTGGGGAAAGGAGAAGCAAGGGAGCGGGCGGAGCTTTCGCCACAGGCGGAAGCGAAGCTGAGCGGACTTTGCTTCGACGTAGGGAGGCGCCACTATGGATCTGGCCCACAGACAATATGAGGAACTGGAACGGCACATCCGGGAGACCAACCCCGGCGCGGACCTGGAGCGGATCCGGGCCGCGTTCGAGTATGCCGACAAACACCACGGCCCCCAGCTGCGCAAGAGCGGGGAGCCCTATATCATCCACCCCATCGCCGTGGCGGAGATCGTCAACGAGCTGGACCTGGACCAGGACTCCATCGTGGCGGCCCTGCTCCACGACTGCATCGAGGACACCGACTCCACCCACGACGAGATCGCCCGCCTGTTCGGCCCCCAGGTGGCCGACCTGGTGGAGGGGGTCACCAAGCTCACCCGGATGCAGTATACCTCCCGGGAGGACGAGCAGATGGAGAACCTGCGCAAGATGTTCATGGCCATGGCCAAGGACGTGCGGGTGATCCTCATCAAGCTGTGCGACCGCCTCCACAATATGCGCACGCTCCAGTACCAGTCCAGCGCCAAGCAGAAGGAGAAGGCGCTGGAGACCATGGAGGTGTACGCCCCCATCGCCCACCGGCTGGGGATGCAGAAGCTGAAGTGGGAGCTGGAGGACCTGGCCCTGGAATACCTGGACCCGGTGGGCTACCACGACGTGGAGCAGGCCCTGCGGGACCTGACCACGGAGAACTCCGAGTTTTTGGAGCGGATGCAGAAGCAGATCGAGGAGCGGCTGAACGAGGAAGGGGTCCCCTGTACGGTGTACGGGCGGCTGAAGCACCTGTACTCCATCTACCGCAAGATGTACGCCCAGAACAAGACCATCCGGGAGATTTTCGACATCTACGCCTTCCGCGTCATGGTGGACGACATCCCCACCTGCTACAACGTGCTGGGCTGCGTCCACGATATGTTCAAGCCGGTGCCGGGCCGGTTCAAGGACTATATCGGCACCCCCAAGCCCAACGGCTACCAGTCCATCCACACCACCGTCATCGGCCGGGAGGCCATCCCCTTCGAGGTGCAGATCCGCACCTGGCAGATGCACCAGACGGCGGAGTACGGCGTGGCCGCCCACTGGAAGTACAAGCAGGGCATGGCCAACGAGAAGCTGGGCACCGAGCGGGAGTTCGAGTGGGTGCGCAAGCTGCTGGAGAGCCAGCAGGACGCCGACCCGGACGAGTTTGTCCGCACCCTCCGGGTGGATATGTTCGCCGACGAGGTGTTTGTGTTCACCCCCAACGGGGACGTGAAGAGCCTGCCCGCCGGGGCCACCCCCATCGACTTCGCCTATTCCATCCACTCCGCCGTGGGCAACTCCATGACGGGGGCCAGGGTGAACGGGCGGATCGTCACCTTCGAGACGCCGCTGAAAAACGGCGACATCGTGGAGATCATCACCTCCAAATCCGCCCACGGGCCCAGCCGGGACTGGATGAAGATCTGCAAGTCCAACGAGGCCCGCAACAAGATCCGCCAGTGGTTCAAGAAGGAGCGCCGGGAGGAGAACATCGCCACTGGCCGGGCCATGTTCGACACGGAGCTGAAGCACGCGGGGCTGTCCATCGCGGCCATCACCGCCACCGCCGACTTGACCGACACCCTGCTGCGCCGGGTGCGCTTCGGCTCGCTGGACGAGCTGTACGCCGCCATCGGCTACGGCGGGATGTCCGCCCAGAAGGCGGTGGGCCGGATGAAGGAGGAGCTCACCCGTCTGGGCCGGCTGGAGCGCCAGCGGGCGGAAGCCGAGGCCCTGCGCGCTGCCTCCGCCGGGGAGGCCATCTTCCCCGCGGGCAAGGCGGGGACCGCCCCCAGGCCCCGCCACTCGGACAACGGGATCATCGTGGAGGGGCTGGACAACTGCATGGTGAAGTTCTCCAAGTGCTGCACGCCGGTGCCCGGCGACCCGGTGGTGGGCTTCATCACCAAGGGCTACGGCGTGTCCATCCACCGGCAGGACTGCCCCAACGCCGACCCCGCCCGCCGCAAGCCGGAGGAGGCGGGCCGCTGGGTGAAGGTGTCCTGGGCGGACGCCGGGGAGGACGCCCACTTCCGCACGTCGCTGGAGATCTCCGCCAAGGACCGGGACGGGCTGGCGCTGGACGTGGCCATGGCCCTGTCCGCCCAGAAGGTGCGGCTGAACAACATCTCCGCCCGCAGCCAGCCGGACGGGTACGCCATGGTCAACCTGGAGCTGTCCGTCAAGGACAAGGCGGAGCTGTCCGCGGTGATCAACAAGCTGTCGGCGGTGCCGGGGGTATTTTTGGTGCGCAGGGCGGGGGGATAGCCCCGTCCCCCTGCCCCCCCGGCCCCCGGGGGGGCGCGCCTCCGGCGGGGGTGTCTGTCTCGCACGCGTGAGAAACTAAACCAACA
>CATLEJ010000078.1 GCA_949916125.1 uncultured Oscillospiraceae bacterium | reverse complement strand
GGGCAGCAGCGTCCTCCTGGTGGACAGCATCAACCAGCGGCAGGCCCACAGCCTGTCGGAAAAAGATGCGTTCCGTTTTTCTTCCATGGGTACGGACGAATTGCGGCACGCTTTGCAGAAAGATGCGACTGTCCATGAGATGAACATAGACGGCCATATATTCGGAATCCTTTACCTGTGCGAAGCCGAAGATCGGTCACCCATCGGGAGTGAAATACTGTCACAGATTTTGCAGACCATCCCTCTTGAAATCTCCCGGGAGCATTCTGTCCGCCAGCGAGAGAACAAAAGTTTCTCCGAGTTTTTCCTCCATCTGATCTCTGACCGCATTTTGGATGACCAGTGGGAACAGGAGCGGGCCAGCGCGTTCCGCCTGAACCTGGCCCAGCCCCATGTCCTGCTGGGGGTGCACATTGAGTTGAGAGAAAAATCCGGCAGCTATGCGGCGATTTTCCAACGCACGGCGTTTTTCCAGTCCTTGCGGCGGCAACTGGAGGGGTTACGCCTGAATACACACAGCATAAGTCAGGCCGACTCCAACTTTATGCTGCTAAGCACCGAGGAAGGTGGTCAGCCTTTCGCAGATATTCTCACGCGTTTTCCTTTCCTGTTTGAGCAATTATGCGCCGACTTCCCCGCGTTGGTGATTGCGGGCGGGTGTAGCAGACCCCACGCGGGAATCCCAGGGCTGTCCCTTTGCAACTGGGAGGCTCAACTTGCGCTGAAAGCCGCTCTCAATACCGGAGGAAACCGTTTTCTGCCCTTTGACCAGCTCGGAATACTGAGGCTTCTATACTCCGGAGACCCCCATAGGGAGATTGGCCTGTTCATTCATGAAACGTTGAAGGGTCTGACTTCCCAAAATCCGCATAGTGCGGAGCTGCTGCAGACCCTGGACTGCTATTTCAAAAACCTTGGAAACCAGCGGCGTATGGCGCAGGAGCTTCATATTCACTATAATACAGTGGCCTACCGCTTGAAAGGTATCCAAGATATGACGGGGATGGATCTTGACCATCCGCCTGATCGGCTGCAGCTGGAACTGGCCTTGTATTTGCGGCGGTTCCATACCCTGTAGAGTAAGTACAAATCCTGCCTCCACGGCATTAACTGCACCGATAACCCCCGGCCTTTTTAATATTGAGGGGGCTTGCAAATATAACGTTATGCAGGCTGTACCAACACTTTGACCCAAACGCTGACCCAGACCACGCCGGGAGCGGACGGAGGCATTGAAGCGGAGAGGTCGGGAAAGCAACTGCTCCCGTAACAAACGGCACCAAATGGGGCTGAAAGCGCCCTTTGATTTTTCAGCTGAATCTTCGGGACCAAGAGGCCGCGGGTTCAAGTCCCGCCACTCCGACCATTTTCTTTCAGAAAGCCGCCAATTTTAGCGGTTTTCCGTTTGTTTTACGAACTTTTTAGAGATTTTAATTTCCGGCGAGTTTATTTTGACCCTGACAAGACCCATACCAGAAAAATTCGCGGAAGTATCGGGCTGATTCGCTCGGTACTTCCGCATTCTTTCTTTGGATTTTTTACACCGCCTGGGCGATGAAGCTGCCCATCCGCTGGGCAGCGTCTTTCTGCATCTCGTTGGTGACGTGGGTGTAGGTGTCAAGGGTGAACCCAGCACTGTAGTGGCCCAGGATGCTGGAGACCGTTTTGGCGTCTATGCCCTGCTGGATGGCCAAGGTGGCGAAGGTGTGACGAAGGCCGTGGAAGGGGATGTTCTCGGTGGTCCCAGCTTTTTTCAGCAAGGTCTTGTGCAGCCGCCCGATGCAGTCCGGGCCGTAGAGTTTGCCCGTTACTGGAGAGGGGAACATGATCGGGTTGCTGGGATGCTTACTGTGTTCCTGGATCAGCAAGTTGATAGTTTCCTGCGGCAGATAAATCGTCCTCACCGAGTTGGCGGTCTTGGGCTGGGTCACCTTCACTTCGCCGTTGATTCGTCCGGCGGATTTGGATATGGCCAGCATCTGGTTTTCCAGGTCAAGGTCATCCCAGAGGAGGGCTACCAGTTCGCCCCGCCGGATGCCCGTGGTCAGCTCCAGGTAGAACATGGGGAGGACGCCGTGTTCCTCTGCGGCGGCGAGGTAGGCGCTGATCTTCTCCGCTGGGAGCGTCTGCATTTCCTTTTTCTCCTTCGGTGGCAGTTTGCACCCAGCGGCGGGGTTGTAGGGGATGAGCCGCTCCTGCACCGCTTGGTCGAGGCACTGGCGGAGCATGGCGTGGAGGCCCCGGATGGTTTTGGCGCTCAGGCTGAGGTTCTTCATACCCTCGTACCGTCTGACCCGGCCCTTTGTCTTGGTCTTGTTGTAAAATTTCTGGATGTCCAGTGTGGTCAGCTTGTTCAGCTTGATTTTTCCGATGTTGGGAACGATATGCTTGTCGATGTAGTTCTTGTAGTAGGCGGCGGTGGTTTCCCGGATGGAGGGCTTGGCGTAGTTCTCGAACCAGGTTTCCGCCCATTGACCCACTGTGAATTGGCCCGTTTTGCTGGCGTCAACTTTTCCGGCCTGCTCCAGTGCCGCAGCCAGCTTTTCCTTGCACTCTTTCTGGGTTTTCGCCAGTACGTTTTTGTAGATCGCTTTGCCAGTTTCCGGATCGTGACCTGCTGTGTAACGGCCCTCCCAGCGGCTATCGGAGCGTTTCCGAAGGCTCCCTTCGCCGTTGGCACGCTTCTTAGCCATGGGGTTCACCTCTTTCTCGGAAACAGGTGAGCTGCTCCTGCTCGTAGGAATAGCTGCCGGTTACACTCAATTCCGTTCGTTCAGTTTAGGCGTGAACCTGTCCTCCAATGCCCTCATGTAGTTGTACATGGTGTGTCCCTCCTTCGTAGCGACACACCATACCACAGGTTGGCGGGAATAGCTACTGGGAACGGCAAGAATTATCAGTTCAGACACATATTTTTTTGCCTGGGCTGGAACGCTTTCTCTTTGTTAACAGTGGTGCAATTCGTAGACGCTTTCCCATAGTCCCTTTCTTTGTTTACAGCGCCTCATTTTTTGAGGTGATCCTCTGCTCTTTTTTGCGCTGCTGCACTTTCGCGAAAAGCCCCTCCAGAACCGCCAGATTTGGCCCATGATCCCCGGGTGCACCCCGCAGGTACACCCTCAAACCCGTTGCACCATGCGGGTTTGAGGTGGAGCCAGACCACCTATGACGTCCGAAGTGATCCCAACCGACCACCTTTGATCCCCGCTATCTAAAACGTCAAAGCCCTTGAAACGACCCGCGTTGCGGGGCGATGTGGGTCGGGCGGGGGGGCACTTGCGACCCCCGCCCTTTATCCTGCTATACTTTCAAACAGGGCGAACCTGCTCTTTTTTCGAACCCTCTGCCCTGCCCTTGCCTTGGGTATTTTGCCGAATGCAAACGCTTCGAAAAATCCGCTGGCTGGCAGTAAAAAGCACCGCCGGGAGACCGGGTGAACCTACCCAGCCTCCCAGCGTTTCTATCTACCCTGGCACTTCAGTTTTTGGGGGTGCACGGATGCCATCCGGCCCGTGGGATATGCACACAGGCCCTCACAATCGCCGACACGGGGCTTTGCGGTTTTGGGGTTGTGGAGTTCAATTCAGATGGATGGTTATTGGCAGAGAACGGCCCGACAAAAATTTGCCGGTTAATTTCAGATTCTCAGAATCTTTTGGGCATTCTCGCTTTGCCGCGGAAGATTTCTCTATGATTACGGCGTGGTAGATTTTTCCCAATCCGTTTCCTGTCGGATCAAACTTTTCATAAAATTTTCATTTATCAGGAAGCCTTTTATTTGTTATGATACGTCTTGTTGATTTATTTCCTCCCCAAATCCCGGAGGGAGGCCCTTCTACCAGGCGGTGGGTGAGGAAAACATTATCAGGATTTTTCAATCCTAATTGACAGCAGGACGGTGCGAACTTCCTCCGCACCGTCCTGCCGTCGCCGTTTATTGCCCTTCCATAAAAATCTTCAGCATCCGCGCCGTTTCCGCACGTGTAACCTGCCCGGTGGGCTCCAAAGTACCGTCCCTGTCGTTGAGCACGCCGCTCTCTGCGGCCCAGCGCAGGGCCTCCAGCGCATAGCCGCTGGCCTTGTCCTCGTCGGTGAAGTGCAGCTCCGTTTCGGTGGCCGCGGGGCTTCCGGCGTACCGCCAGAGCATGACGACCAGCTGTTCCCGCGTGATATCGTCATTGGGGCCGAACATCCCGTTCCCATATCCGCCCGCAATGCCCAAGCTGGTAGCCCAGCGGACGGCCTCGGTATACCATGCACCGGGCGCTACATCGTCATACCGCAGCAGATAATTGACGACCGGCTTGCCCTCCTTATTAAAGAGGATCTGCACAAATTGGGCGCGGGTAAGCGTATCGTCCGGCCCGAACAGGCCGTTGTCGTAGCCGTCCATCAGATCGTTTTCCAGCACATAGTCCACGGCCTCGTGGTACCACTCGCCGGTGTCCAGGTCCGAAAAGGCCCGGGAGGGGCAGTCCGCGCCGCCGGTACAGGCGCTACTGATGAACGCGGCCCGGACCGTCACCGCCCTGCCGGGCATGGTAAAGGTGTACTTCCCATCGCCCTGGGCGGTCAGCGTGATCTCATTCCCCCGGCTGTCGGTGACGGTCAGGGCGTCCAGCACATAGCCGGTATCCGGCGTGACCGTCAGGGTGATGGTACTGCCGCTGCCGGCATTGGTACGGTCGGAAGTCACCTTGCCATGCTCCGACTTCTCCACGGTGACGGCATAGGTGCTGACGCCGCCTCCGCCGCCGGACGGCCTCGGCACGTTGCTAACGCTGATGCTGAACGGGCTCCCGTTGCCCGGAATAGTGAGCTCCAGGCGGTCATCGCTGAACTTCAGCACACAGCCTGAGGGCAGGTAGCCGTTCGGGACGATGATGACCTCCTTCTCCGTGGCCTCCTGGAACTCTGAGGGGTTGGGGCTTGCCATGATAACCGTCGGGTCACAGCGGGCCTCAAAGCGCCCGCCGGGCTGGACGGTGAACGCCCCGGCGAAGTCCTTCTCATCTGCGGAGTCGGTACCCATACCGGCCAGGAACACGCCCGTTTCCCCGGAGACCCTCAGCGTGCCGGAGGAACCCACCTCCACCTTTCCGGTGCGGACGCCGTCGTACGTGCTGTCGCCCGCCGCGGTCAGGGTCCCGTTTACTGTCACCTCGCCGCCCACCGAACTTCCGGCGCCGACAGTGACGCCGCCGGTCACCTGGACCTGGGCGCCCCGCGCCACCGTGAGGCTGTTCTCCGGCGCGCCGGTAATCTCCACATGGTTCTGGATATTCAGCGGGCCCTTGCCGGAGAGGGTCAGCTGCGTGTGGTTCGCGCCGCTGCCATCCGCGATTTGCAGTGTTCCAATGATACTCTCTCCCTGGGTCACGATCTCCACAGCGGCGTCGGGGAGAGCCACCGTCTCCGCGTTGAAGCCCTCTTTGAGGGTCAGCTTCGCGCTGGTGATCTTGTCGGAGTCGTCAGGATCGTCCTTGGTCACTTCCCATTTGTAGCCGTAGGTGGCCCAAGACGTCGCATTTTCCTCGTCCGTAGCTTCGACGTTGCTCAAATCCAGACTACCCGCCGGGTCCAGCAGCTTCACGCCGCTGTTGAAGTAGGTTCCCTGAACGTTGGTCATTTGGCTGTTATCCAGGTCCCATTCTCCCACAACCACCGTGCCGGTCCCGGTGAGGCCCAGGGATTTGATCGTCTGGGAGACGTTGCCTTCGGCGGCCTTTTCCGTCAGGAGCACCGTGCCGTTGTTGATCAGGGTGCCCCGGTTATCCAGATACTCCGTATTCTCAATTTCAAGTAGCCCGTCGCTGGAAATGGTCAGCTCCGTCCCTTGCGGTATTGTCAGATGCGTTTCAGGGAGATTTTCGGCGTCCCCCACAATGTAGCGGTAGTCGGCCAGCAGCTTTGCTTTCCCATACACTGTGAGGTTGTCTTTATACACTCCTTCGTCCTCTACGCTTTTGCTCACAATCGCGTTCAAGGTCCCGCCGTCCCGGATATTCAGATCCATAGAGCCCGAACCAGTTTCGATGAAGCCAATATGGTTCCGGCCCTTTACCTCCACAGACGTAGCTTTACTAAGGTAAATTGTTCCGTCCGGATATTCGGCGTTGTCCAGGGTCAGCTTGGCGGTGGGGTTTTCATCCGTTGGAGGCTCGTAGAACACCCAGCCGTTCCCGGCCTTCCAGACCATTGGGGGGGCATTGGGATTGGAAGGGGGGTTGATATTATTCTCTGCGTCCCCTCGGTCGAACCAGATTCCGCCCTTGAAGTAGACCATGCCCTCGTTAGCGCCCTCGTATTTCGCTCCCGCCAGCTTGACAGGGACATTGCTGG
This sequence comes from uncultured Oscillospiraceae bacterium, assembly GCA_949916125.1. Lineage (GTDB taxonomy): Bacteria > Bacillota > Clostridia > Oscillospirales > Oscillospiraceae > Enterenecus. The sequence continues at coordinate 6,727 of CATLEJ010000078.1, read as the reverse complement.
TGACCGTGACGCCCTCTTTCAGGAGCGGATGGTCGCTGTTGCTGCCGGCGTCCGTGACGGTCACTTCCCCGCAGTCCTTAAACGTGACCGGGCCGCTGAAAAAGGCATAGTACTGGTCGGAGTTGCCGGTGAATGACACGCTTCGGGCGTTTTGAACGGTCAGGGTCGTCCCCGATTCTATTGGAACACTGTTACTGGAAATGGTCACATCGCCCTCGGCGGAGATATTGGCGCCCCCTGATATGGCAGGGAAGCCGGCTGTATCCCCTGTATTTGTGATACGCACATCGCCTGTGGCCTTGATGGTCAGCAAGTCTCCAGCATAGACACGATCGGAGGATTTTGTATTGGTAAGCGATACGTCTCTGCCCTCCACCGTAAGCGAAGGGATTGTGAGCGAAGTATCAGATGTGAGGCTTACTTCGTCGCTCGATTTCAACACAGCGGTCCCAGGGGTCGCGGGGTAATCTATGATCTTCCCTGTGATTTTAATGGAGGTGCTGCTTTCCACGGCCAGCGTCGTACCGGTTACCGCCGGGGAGCTGCCGGTGCTTGTCAGCACGATGCTGCCGGAATAGCCCGGGGCCGCGGCGAAGGTAGAAGCGGAATCACTATGAATAACAGGCGGGCCGCCGCTGCTCTCACCCGTGAAGTCCACGCCGCCGCTCAGGGTCAGGGTGCTGCCGTTTTTCAACCAGATGGGCGGGGCCGACGAGCTGGTGATGCTCAGGGAAGAGCCCTCGCCGCCGGTGATGGTCAGATTGGAGTTGGCAGTTATGGTGGCGGTCGTCTCGAACTCGCCGTGGACGGCCAGGGTGCCGGTGTCAGCGGAATATTCCAGGTACGGGGTATCAGCTTCAATTTCCCCCTCCGCTTTCTCTACGACACCTTCATTCACCACATACTTCCCGGCCTCTAAGTTGACAGAGCCGATTGTTACCCCGGCGGGCGTCTCGTCCGCCGCCCACGCCGTCCCCGGCAGCAGGGACAGGCACAGGGCCAGGGCGGTGATGACACTTAACAGTTTGCGCTTCATGGTGTGTTCCTCCTTGGGCTGCGGCGAAGGGGCATCAATGCGCGTTCGCCGCAATTTTCTATCCTGCACTCTACCAAAAATTTTGCCCCGGAACAAGACTTCTGGCAGGAACGTCAAGTTTCTGGCAAGAACGTCAAGGGAGCCTATGGAAAAGCAGGGGGGATCCATGGTACAATACGGAAAAAGGAGGGGAACGCCCATGAGGATCGCCATCGTGGACGACGAGCAGAGCTGCCGGGAGGAACTGACCCTGCTGCTCCGGGCGGCCGGGGAGGCGTGCGGCTGCCGGATCGAGCTGGCCCAGTTCCCCGGCGCGGGGGAGTTTTTAGATGCCCTTCCCCGGGAGCGGTTTGACCTGGTGTTCATGGACATCTTCCTGGAGGGGATGGACGGGATAGCCGCCGCAGCCCGGCTGTGGGAGTCGGACAAGCGGTGCCTGCTGGTGTTCTTGACCTCCAGCGAGGACTTCCGGCGGGACGCCTTCGCCGTCCACGCCTTTGACTACCTCACCAAGCCCGTGACGCCGGAGCGGGTGGCCACCGTCCTGGGGGACGCGCTGTCGGTGCTGCCCCGGGAGGAGGCGTACATCGAGGTAGTCAGCGGGCGGAAAACCGTGGCGCTCCTGCTTCGGGACATCGCCAGCGTGGTGACGGACGCCCACTATGTGGACATCGGGCTGGCGGACGGCGCGGTGGTGCGCAGCCGCATGACGATCCAGGAGTTCCTGGGCCTGACGGGGGGCGACCCCCGCTTCCTCACCATCAACAAGGGGGTCGTGGTCAACGCCGAGGCCGTGGCCCAGGTGGAGGGCGCCTGCTGTGTGATGGCGGACGGGGCGCGGCTGCCGGTGCGGGTGCGGGATCGGGCCCAGGTGGAGCAGGCGGTGCGGGACTACCATATCACCACGATCCGCGGCCGCCAGCGGCACGGACAGTAAAGGGGGAACTGTTTTGAGCGTTCGGGAATGGCTGGAGATCCTGCCCCAGTATTTTGTCCTGTTTCCAACGGCGCTGTCCTGCTACCTGCCCATGCGCGGCCAGCTGCGGTTCACCCCGGCAAAAACCGCCGGACTGTGCCTGGGGGTCGTGCTCCCCTATATGGCGCTGGGGGCTTGGGCGCAGATGGCCTTCCATATCCAGATGAACCCTGTGCTCCTGCCCGCGCTTCCGGTGTTTTTCCTGCTGTACCGCCGGACGGTGACCGCGGATCTGCCCCGGGCGTTGGCGGTGTATGTGGGGGTGTGCGCGGTGCAGACCTTCCCCGCCCAGCTGGCCAATGCCCTGGACGCCCACCTCCACCCGCTGACCTGGGCGGACAAGTTTTCCGTGGAGGCCGCCCTGTTCCAGCTTGCCCTGGGCAGTCTCATGGCGGCGCTGGCCTTTCTGGTTCGCCGCCAGATACGGTGGATGATCGACAACCTGGATTTCCCGAAGGTCTGGTATTCCACCATAGGGCTGTCCGCGGTCTTTCTGGCCGTCAATGTGGCGGCGGTGCCCGACGCCCCGGAAATGTACTACGCGGGCCAGCCCTTCCACCTGTTCCCGCTGCTGGAGGGGTGCGCCCTGGCCCTGCTGGTGTGCGTGTACGTGCTGTTCTACCAGGGCTCCCGGCTGATGCTGGAACGGGCCCGGCTGGAGCAGCGCACCCAGCTGCTGGAGCTGCAGTCCCACCAGTACCAGGCCCTGCAGGAGCATATGCGCCAGACGGCACGGCTGCGGCATGACTTCCGGCACTCGCTGCGCCTGCTGTCGGCGCTGGCGGAGCGGGAGGATCTGGCGGGCGTGCGCTCCCATCTGGCGGAATATGAGCGCACCCTGACGGAGAAGGCCCCCGCCAGCTACTGCGCCAACGCGGCGCTGAACGCGCTGTTCGGGTACTATGAGGAGATGGCGGCTTCCGCCCAAATCAAAATAGACTGGAAGATCCAGCTTCCCGACCCGCTGACGGTGTCGGAGCTGGATCTGGCCAGCCTGTTTGGGAACCTGCTGGAAAACGGGATCAAGGGCTGCCGGACGCTTCCGGAGGGGAAGCGCCGGTTCAGCCTGACCACGGAGCTGCGGCAGGGAAACAGCCTGTATATCGTCTCCACCAACAGCTTTAACGGCCATGTGCGCAAGGGGAAAAACGGGTATTACTCCACGAGGCACGACGGGCGGGGGATCGGGCTGGCGTCCATCGCCGCCGTGGCGGAAAAATATAACGGCTCGGCCCGGTTTTCCAACAGTGATACGGAATTCTTTATTGATGTGGTTTTGAGGGTATAGTGGGAAAATGGGGCAGACAGCCTCGTGGCGTCTTCGCGGGCAGCTCTCCTATTCAGAACGATGCGGCGTGCGGAGATGGCTTTTAGGGCTTGTTTGAAAAAAGAGGAAAGATGTGCTAAATCAACAAAATAGCGATAGAGGCCAGGTAAACAAAGGCGAGAAAGGAAGCATCCAACTTGTCATACCTTGTGGCAACCCTGCGAAACCATTTGAGCTTTTGGAAGAAGCACTCAACCAAATGGCGCTCTTTATAAAGCCACCAATCTACCAGCCACGGATCAGAAACATTGCTCTGTGGCGGGATCACATAGCAGGCGCCTTGTTCTGAAATATAAGCTCGGATCGCCTTTGCCCCATAAGCACGGTCTGATAATATGTTGCTGCCGCTGATCTCGACCTTTTCCAGCAATTCAACAGCATGGACGCAATCATGGTCATTCCCCGCAGACAGCATGAACTCAACCGGGTTCCCCAGTCCATCCACAATCGCGTGCAGCTTTGTATTCAACCCGCCTCTGATTCGTCAGATTGCCTTATCCGCCGTTTTTTCCCCCTCCATTGGCACTTTCGTGAACCTTGATGCAAGTAGAGTCCATGCTCAGGTTTTCCATATCCGCATCTGCGGACAATGCTCGAAATACGGCCTCCAATGTGCCGTCGTCCCGCCATTTGGCAAATCGGGCGTACACAGACTGGGGCCATACGCCTCCGGCAGTTCCCGCCACTGTGCTCCGCTGCGGGCGATCCAAAGCATCCCGTTGAGCATTTTCCGATTATCCTTCCGTGGACGGCCCCGCTGCCCTGTCCTTTCTGGCGGAAGTATCGCTTTCACGCGCTCCCATTGTTCTTTTGTCAATTCATACCGTTTCATGCACCTATTTTCCCACTTACACTCGTCTTGTGCAATATTTATTTTTCAAACAAGCCCTAACTGCCACCGTATTAAAGAAAAGACCACCCCACACCACGCGCAGGGCGGCTTACAGCTGCCGTAAAGGACAAACAAAGGACAAATCCGCCGCTGGAAGAAAATACAAAACCCCGGAACCCTTGCAAATACAGGGGTTCCGGGGTTTTACCGTTGGTGCGGATGACGGGACTCGAACCCGTACGGCCGTGGGCCACTAGCACCTCAAGCTAGCCAGTCTACCAGTTCCAGCACATCCGCAGGTCAATGCAACTTCTGGTTAGCTTTTACATTATAGTGCCTTGAGGACGGTTTGTCAAGGGGGTGTCCCACATTCTCCTGGCATTTTCGGCAAGTCCGGTTGACGCGGAAAAGGATCCGCCTCCGGCGTCTCATCCTGTCCGTAGTACGCCGTGCAGTATAAGCCGTGGCTGTGGATGGTAAACCCCGCCTGCCGCAGCGCCTCCAGCCCGGCGCTTCCCTCCTCCAGCACGTAGACCCGTGAGCGGTCTGGCTCCACCGGGTCAAAGTCGAAGCAGAACCGCCCAAAGCTGTCCACGTCCAGGAACGCGCTGGGGTAGTTGGAATATTGGACGGTGGCCCGGTACTCGTCCGGGTCCTGCCCGCTGTAGAACAACACCCGGGCAAAGTTGGCGCTGCGGGAGACACAGATGGTCCCCTCCAGACCCAGCGCCTCGTCCAACGCATCCTCCAGGCCGCAGCGGAACTCCCACCGGACCTCCTGGGCGTAATCGGTGAAATAATACCGTTCAAGCTGGACAAAAAGCGCCGCATAAATCAGAAGGGGCACGATCAGGGCGCGGAGGCTGATTTTGCTGCACACAAACCAGATCCCCAGCGCGGCCAGCGCCGCCACCGGAATCCACAGGCTGTTTACCCGGTTTACATTGGCGTCAACAGACAGCCCCTGGAGCACCCCCGCTGCCAGCTGGATCAGCAGGAAGCCCGCCGGGCGCAGCTGCCGCGGCCGCAGGCCCGCCGCCGTCTCCCGGACGGCATAGTATATGCCCACCGGGAGGAAGATGAGGGTCATGTGGTAAAACAGGCCGAAGCGTTTCGTCCCGTTCCAGGGCAGGCCGTCGGTCTGCTCCACCAGGAGGCGGAACAGGTTGGCGGCGTGCTCGGGCAGGCGGGAGAGGGAGAACTCCCCGTCCCGCATCACCACCAGCCGCGGGATGGAGAAGGGGCCCAGGCGCAGCTCGGGCAGCAGCCCCCAGTTCACCAGCAGGAACAGCAGCAGCGGCAGGGCCAGCGCAAACAGCAGCCCCACGGACAGGATCACCCACAGTCCGTCCCGTCCCCGCAGGCGGATGAGTCCGCACCAGCCGGCGTACCCCGCCTGAAGCAGGAGGATCAGCGGCACAAAGGGCCAGACGGTGGCGTAGCAGTACAGGGCCAGCCCGTACATCAGGGCGGACAGCAGGAAAAAGCGGTGGTCCTCCAGCCCCCGCAGGAAAAAGCACAGTCCAAACAGCAGAAAACCGGGGGCAAGGTTGGACTCCAACCCCCACCGGGCCAGGAAAATATGCCACGGACACACCGCCAGCAGGAACATCCCGCACAGCCCCGCCCACCTGCCCGCCACGCGCTTGAGCACGTCATAGGCGGCGGGGAGGGACAGCACCGCCACCACCAGCTGGGGCAGGCGGATGGCCCAGGTTTCCAGCCCGAACAGGGCGATCAGTGGGATCATGAGGTAGCTTTCCAGGGCGTTCATGCCGCTGCCCCAGGCGGTGAGGTACACCGGGAAGGGGTGTCCGCTGGTGTCAAGCCCCGTGTGCAGCAGGGAGTAGGCCTCATAGGCGGCCAGGACCTCGTCCTGGTTGATTCCGGCGGGGACGGCCCCGAACCGCCACACCCGCGCCCCGATCCCCACCAGCAGGAACAGGATAAACAGGGCCCGGACGGGCCAATCCGGCTCCCGCCGGAGGCCGGGATCTGCGTGTGCTTCCATGGCGGACCCATCCCTCCCCGCAGGGCGTTTTTTCAAAACAGCCGCAAAGTCCCGCATTTTGCACCATTATAATGGAATCCCTCTTCCCTGTCAAGCCGCCCCGCCCTCCGGCGCGGGCCGTTTTCGTCGAAGCGGGGCACCCCGCGGCGGCGCGCGCCATAGGATAGCTTGCGGGCCGTCCGCGGCCGGCCCGCGCGGGAAAGGAGCAAACATCATGTATGAAGCATTGAATTTGTCCGCTCTCCGGGAAGGGGAGAGCGCTTACGTAACCCAAGTCAACGCAGGCCCCGCCATGGACCGGCGGCTCACCGACCTGGGGCTGGTGCGGGGCACCCGGGTGACCTGCGTGCTGCGCAGCCCCGCCGGGGACCCCTGCGCCTACCTCATCCGGGGGGCGCTGATCGCCCTGCGCCGTGCGGACGCGGACGGCGTGGCCATGGAGCGGCAGCTTCAGGAGCACCCGGCTCCGGCGGTGGCCACATGAACCGCATCGCACTGGCCGGCAACCCCAATGTGGGCAAGTCCACCCTGTTCAACGCGCTGAC
>CATLEJ010000077.1 GCA_949916125.1 uncultured Oscillospiraceae bacterium | reverse complement strand
TTGGGGGCGATGGCCCGGGAGAAGTTGGGCTCGGCGAAGGGGATGGGGTCCAGCTTGATGAACTTCCGGGCGTCGCACAGGGTGTCGCCGGTCTTGACCTTGTCCATCTTGCCGATGGCGCCGATGTCGCCGCACAGCAGCTCCTTGACTTCCTCGCTCTTTTTGCCCTTCATGATATACAGGCGGCCCAGCTTCTCGTTGGCGCCGGTGGTGGCGTTCACCAGGGTCATGTCGGAGGTGATGTCGCCGGACAGCACCTTGATGAAGGAGAACTTGCCGTACTGGTCGGCCACGGTCTTAAACACGAAGGCGGCGGGGACCGCGCCCTGGGAGGTGATGAATTCCTCCCGCTCGCCGTCCTTGTTGACGCCGGTGGGGGGCACGCCCTCCAGGGGGTCGGGCAGCAGGTCCACGATGATATCCAGCAGCATCAGGGTGCCCAGCCCGTTCAGGGCGGAGCCGCACACCACGGGCACCATGGAGCAGTCCTTCACGCCGGCCCGCAGGCCCTGCATGATCTCGGCGTAGGTGAAGGCCTCGCCGCCGAAGAACTTCTCCATGAATTCCTCGCTGGTCTCGGCCACGGACTCCATGAGCTGGTCGTAGATCTCGTTGATCACGTCCACCTTGTCCTCGGGAATAGGGATCTCCTTGCGCTTGTTGCCGGCGGGCTCGAAGGCCCGCTTGTGGAGCACGTCCACCACGCCGGTGACCTTCTTGTTCTCGTCCCAGATGGGCACCACCAGGGGGGCCACGCTCTTGCCGAAGGTGTCCCGCAGGGTGTCGAAGGCGGAGTTAAAGTCGATGTTGTCCTCGTCCATCTTGGAGATGTAGACGATGCGGGGCATTTTGCGCTCGTCCAGCAGCCGCCAGGCCCGCTCGGTGCCCACGGACAGGCCGCCCTTGGCGGCGCACACCAGCACGCCGGCGTCCGCCACGGACAGGCACTCGGCCACCTCGCCGGCGAAGTCGAAATTGCCGGGGGCGTCCAGCACGTTGATCTTGCAGCCGTTGTATTCCACGGGGGCGACCGCGGCGGAGATGGAGATCTGGCGTTTGACCTCCTCGGGGTCATAGTCGCAGACGGTGCTGCCGTCGGTGGTTTTGCCCATGCGGGCGATGGCGCCGGTCATGTGGAGAAAACTCTCGACCAGGGTGGTCTTTCCGTTCCCGCCGTGGCCTAACAGACAGATATTTCGGATGCTGTGGGGAGAATAGCTCATAATTGTTCCACTCCTTAACGATTTACGGTCTGGCCCCTGGCCGCAGCCGAGACGCCGTTAAAAACAATTATACAATAACCGCCGCAGTTTGGCAACGGCTATTTGAGGATTTTGACGAATTATTTTCCTGCCGCTGGGAGAGGTCCGTCGGACAGATCCCGTTTGATCCCGGCCACCACCGTCTCGAAGTCCTCTGCTGTCTGGATTTTGCAGGCCCGCTCCTTCCAGTAGGAGGCGTAGGGCACCCCCTTCAAATACCAGGCCAGGTGCTTGCGCATCTCCAGGCAGGCGATCTTCTCCCCCTTGTGCTCCAGGGCCAGGGCGAACTGCCGCGCCGCGGTGTCCATCCGCTGGGACAGAGGGGGCAGGGGCGGGACCTCCCGGCCCTCCAGGGCGGCGGCGCACTGCTCCAGCAGCCAGGGGTTGCCGAAGGCCCCCCGGCCCACCATGGCCATGTCCGCCCCGGTAACCTTGAGTATGCGCACCGCGTCCCTGGGGCTGAACACGTCCCCGTTGGCGATCACAGGGATGGTCACCGCCTCCTTCACCGCCCGGATCCAGTCCCAGTTGGCGCTGCCGGAGTACATCTGGGTTTTGGTGCGGGCGTGGACGGCCACGGCGGACACGCCGGCGTCCTCCATCCGTTTGGCGAACTCCACGCAGTTGATGGAGCCCTTGTCCCAGCCCAGCCGGAACTTCACGGTGACGGGTTTCCCCGCAGCCCCCCGCACCACGGCGGCGGCCACCCGCTGGGCCTTGCCCGGATCCCGCATGAGGGCGGAGCCGTCCCCGGAATTGGCCACCTTGGGCACGGGGCAGCCCATGTTGATGTCGATGACGTCCGCCCCCGACCGCTCCAGCGCCAACGCCGCCCCCTTCTCCAGAAAGGGTTCGTCGCTGCCGAAGATCTGGACGGCGGCGGGGTGCTCGCCCTCCCCTAACTTTAATAAGGTAGGGGTCTTTTTGTCCCCGTAACACAGGGCCTTGGCGCTCACCATCTCGGTGACGGTGTAGCAGCCGGACAACTCCCGGCACACCGACCGGAAGGCCAGGTCCGTCACCCCCGCCATGGGGCCCAAGGCCAGCCGGGTGTGGAGCTCCACATTGCCAATTTTCATGGAATATTCTCCTGATTCGTAAATTTGCCCCTTATCATACCAAATTCCCGCCCAAAAGGCAAGACAGCATCCGACTGCCTTTTTTTCTCCGCTGTCCTATAATGGCATAGTTACCATAATATGGTTATTTCACCCACGATATTCCACGGAGGGATGCAGTATGACGGCAAACGAGGGAACAAAGCGGGAAAAGCGGGGGCGGAAGCTGTCCGTCTCCATGGCGATGCGGCTGTCTGACTGCGCGGTGCGGTTTCTGCTGGCCGCGGTACTGGCAGGGGCGGAGCTGATGGGGGGCCACGCCCCCTTCGCCCTGGCGCTGGTGGGGGTGTGCGCCCCCGGCGGGGAGGGACTGGCGGCCCTGCTGGGGGCGGCGCTGGGCGACCTGTCCGTCCGGGGGCTGATCGGGGGCCTGCGGTACATCGCCGCGTCCATGATGGTGTACGCCGTGGCCCTGGCCATGGGGGAGTTTGAGCTGTACCGCCGGCGGTGGTTCATGCCCGCGGCGGCGGCCGCCCTGAACGCCCTGGTGGGCTTTGTGTACCAGTCCGCCGCCGGGTGGGGCCGGGGGGACGGGGTCGGGTTTGCCACCGAGGTGGCGCTCACCGCCGGGACGGTGTACCTGTACCGGCAGGCCTTCGACGCCTGGGAGAAGCGCCGCCCCGGCGGGACGGCGGACCTGCGGCAGGCGGCGGGGGCGGTGATGCTGGGCGTGACGCTGATGATGGCGCTGGCCCGGGTGACGGTGGCGGGGGACTACTCCCTGGGCCGGGTGCTGTGCGTGCCCGTGGTGGCGCTGTGCGCCTGGAAGGGGGGCGCGGGCCTGGGGGCCGCCGCCGGGGTGGCGGCGGGGCTGGCCATGGGCTTTACCGCCGGGCTGCCCGCGTGGTACACCTTAATGTACGCCCTGCCGGGGCTGTTTACCGGCATCTTTGTCAAGCAGGGCCGCCTGATGTGCGCCGCGGCCTATGCCCTGAGCGGGGCGGCGGCCATTTTATGGACCTGGGAAGGGGGGCCGGGGGCGGCCTTCGGCTGGGAGACGGCGGCGGGGGTGGCGGTGTTCCTGCTGCTGCCCGACCGGCTGCTGCGGCGTCTGGCGGGCCTGGCCCGGCAGGAGGAGCCGGAAGGGGAGGACAACCGCGCCCGGGAGCTGGCCGCCCGGCGGCTGCGGCAGACCGCCGAGGCGTTCCAGGCGGTGGCGGGGGGGCTGCGCCTGTCCTTCCAGGCCCCGGAGGCGCCCAACGACGGCGACGCCGCCCGCATCTTCGACCGGGCGGCGGACAAGGTGTGCGTCAAGTGCAAGCAGAAGGAGCGGTGCTGGCAGCGGGAGTACCAGGCCACCAAGACCGCCCTGTCCGACGCCCTGTCCCCCATGCTGGACCGGGGGGCGGGGGCCATGGAGGACTTCCCGCCCCACTTTTCCAGCCGGTGCCTCCACTTCGAGGCCTTCCTCATGGCGGCCAACGGGGAGCCGACCGCGCTGCTCCACCGGCGGCGGTACGACAGCCGGGTGCGGGAGAGCCGGGCGGCGGTGTGCGCCCAGTACGGCCACATGGCGGCGGTGCTGGACCGGACGGCGGCGGAGCTGGCCCAAGAGCCGGCGGTGGACGTGCGCCGGCAGCGGCTGGTGAAGCAGCGCATGGCGGCCCTGGGGCTGGAGGGCCGGTGCACGGTGTACTCCGACGGCTTCGGGCATTTGCAGCTGGAGGTAGAGGGCCCCGGCGTGGAGCAGCTCTGCCGGGAGGGGGAGATCGGGCGGCTGTCCGCCCTGGTGGGCTGCCCCCTCCGGGAGGTGGAGAGCAGCCGGGGCCATGCCCACCTGGGCCAGCGGGAGCCGCTGATGGCGGTGGCCGGGGTGGCCTGCGCCAACCGGGAGGGACAGGCCGTCAGCGGGGACGCGGGCGTCTGGTTCAAGGACAGCGCGGGCCGGCTGAACGTCCTGCTGTGCGACGGCATGGGCAGCGGCGCGGCGGCAAGGGAGGACAGCGACACCGCCCTGCGCCTGCTGGAGAAATTCCTCCGGGCGGGGCTGGAGCCGGAGGAGGCCCTGAACACGGTGGGGGAGGCCCTGGCCCTCCGGGGGGAGGAGCAGGGGGGCTTCACCACGGTGGACCTGCTGCGCATCGACCTGTTCAGCGGGACGAGCTGGGTGTACAAGCTGGGGGCGGCCCCCACCTACCTGCGCCGGGGGGGCGCGGTGGAGCGCCTGGCCGGGGAGTCCCTGCCCGCCGGGGTGCCCGCCGGGGCCGGGGGCGGGCCGGACGCCTTCCAGATGGCCCTGAACGCGGGGGACTGCGTGCTGCTGGTGAGCGACGGGGTGACCACCGGCCGGGACGACCGCTGGGTGCGCCGGCTGCTGGCGGAGTTTGACGGGCTGTCCCCCCAGGAGCTGGCGGGCCGCGTGCTGAAGGAGAGCGGCGGCAGGACCGGCAGCGGCGACGACCGCACGGTGATCGCCATCAAGCTGGATGTGCGGGCACAGGCGTAGACAGGGAAAAAGGGACCGGGCCGCTCACGCGGCCCGGTCCCTTCGCGCGTCTCATGAGATCCCCAGCTCCCGGTTGATGTGCTCCCGCAGGGCGTCGAAGGATTCCACGCTCAGGTCGTGTTCGATGCGGCAGGCGTCGGCGGCGGCCACCTGTTCGGACACGCCCAGGTGGATCAGCCACCGGGTGAGCAGCAGGTGCCGCTCGTAGATGCGCCGGGCGATTTCCAGGCCCTCGTCGGTGAGGGTGAGGAAGCCGCCCTCGTCCATCACCACGAAGCCCCCCTCCCGGAGCAGGCTCATGGCCCGGCTGACGCTGGGCTTGGAGAAGCCGAGGTGCTGGGCCACATCGATGGAGCGCACGGGGCCGCGCTCCCCCAGGGCTAAAATAGCCTCCAGATAGTTTTCGGCGGATTCATGGATATTCAAGGAAATTCCTCCCGGAAATTACTGCCGCTGGGCGGGTTTGCCAATGCTTACCATTCCATTGTAACATATTTTCCGGCGGCGTGCAACGAAAAATTTCCCTCCGTACCCGGATTGATTCTCCCGGAGATTTATGGTAAGATAACTAAAATAAGATTGTAGCTATGGGAGGGGCATATTGTGGACGTTACGGAATATGGAAAGCTTTGGAACGCCGTCCCGGAGGAAGCGCCCGGCACGCTCCGGGAGGAACTGGCGGATATCATCGGCAGCCTGAGCCGCCTGTTCTTCTCCACCTACTATGTCAACCTGGAGAACGACACCTACCGCGCCGTCACCCAGCTGCGCCGGATCGGGGATGTGCTGGGGGACGAGGTGAACTGCTCTGCCGCTATGAAGCTCTATGCGCAGCACTTTGTCCACCCGGACGACCAGACGGGATTTTTGCAGGTGATGAACGTGGAAAACCTGCGGCGGACGCTGCGGTGGTGGCAGCCCACCGTGGCGGCGGAGTACCGGACGCAGGGCGATGAGCCCGGCAGCTGGAGCTGGGTGCGGGCCACTGCGGTGCTGGCCCGCACGGGGACGGACGAGCTGCCGCTCACCGCCGTCTATGTGGCCCAGGATATCAGCGGCGGCCGCCACCTGCCGGATATGTGACCGTATGCCCTGCCGCTGTCCCCCGCCTTCCCTTCCGGCCGGGGGCGAGATTATGGAAGATGAGGGAGTGCCATTATGGATCATGTGGATAAAATACTGGTGATCGACGACAGCCCGGTCCAGGCCGGCTTCTTAAGCTCCATCCTGAAGCCGGACTACGAGATCACCGCCTGCCATACCGCGGAGGAAGGGCTGCGCGCCGCCAAGGAGGGGGGCTTTTCCCTGATCCTGCTGGACGTGGTGATGCCGGAGATGGACGGCTTCACCCTCCTGCGGGAGCTGAAGGGCACGGAGCTGACAAAGCACGTCCCCGTGATCCTCCTGACCAGCCTGGCCGACATCCAGTATGAGGAACGGGGGCTGCTGCTGGGGGCGGTGGACTATGTGACCAAGCCCTTCAGCCCGGTGATCATCAAGGCCCGGGTGAACACCCACATCCAGCTCTACCACTACCAGATGGAGTTCCGGCAGCAGGCCATGGTGGACGAGCTCACCGGCGTGGCCAACCGCCGCCGGTACGAGGATGAGTACCCGGTGCGCTGGCGGGAGGCCATCCGCTTCGGGCTGCCCTTCTCCATCTGTATGTTCGACATCGACAAGTTCAAGGCGTATAACGACACCTTCGGCCACCCCGCCGGCGACCAGGTCATTGCCGCCGTGGCAAAAACCGCCGCCGCCTGTTTCCAGCGGTCCACCGACCTCTTTGCCCGGTACGGCGGGGAGGAGTTCGTGGCCCTGTTCCTGGGGGGCGACGGGCGTACCGCCTTCGAGTTCCTGAAAACCGTGCGGAAGGCGGTGGAGGACCTGCACCTGCCGCACAACTCCCCCGTCAGCCCGTGGGTCACCGTCAGCGTGGGCGGCGTCACCGTGGTGCCCACCGTCCAGAGCAGCCCGGAGGAGATCCTCAAGCAGGCCGACGCCATGCTCTACGACGCAAAGAGCTTTGGCCGGAACATGGTGGTCTGGTGCGACGAGAACCACCGGCAGCTCCGGGAGCGGCAGTAGGGGCCGCCCCCAACGTGGATTATATGTATAGAGCGCCCTCCGGCTTCCCGGCCGGGGGGCGAAAAATTTATGCCGCCCCGCGCCAGATTTTTCTTGACGCAGGGCGGCGTTTATGGTACAATAAACTGCTTTTGTGTGCAGTGCAGAGGGGGAGGACACTCCCCCAAGCTAATTTAGAGTATAGCAGGCCACGGGAAAAAGCGCAAGAGGAAAACTGAAACACGTGACAACAGGCCCGCGCGTATCACGCCGGCGGCCCCGAAATTCTGACGAAGTGGAGTGTGATTGGCAAATGGCGAGAGCGGTCAAAGACGTCTGGTACGGCAAGACCATGCGCAAGAGCTTCGCCCGCAGCGAGGAGATCCTGGATATGCCCTACCTCCTGGAGATCCAGAAGAAGTCCTACAAGTGGTTTTTGGAGACCGGCCTCCAGGAGGTCTTCAACGACGTGGACTCCATCACCGACTATGCGGGCAATCTGGAGCTGTCCTTCATCAGCTTCTCCATGGACGACCCCCCCAAGTATACCATCGAGGAGTGCAAGGCCCAGGACATGACCTACGCCGCCCCCATGAAGGTGCAGGTCCACCTGCGCAACAAGGCCACCAACGAGATCAAGGAGCAGGACATTTTCATGGGGGACTTCCCCATTATGACCGACGCGGGCACCTTCGTCATCAACGGCGCGGAGCGGGTCATCGTCTCCCAGATCGTCCGCTCCCCCGGGGTGTACTACGCCAAAAACGCGGACAAGGCGGACAACATCACCTTTGCCTCCACCGTCATCCCCTACCGGGGCGCCTGGCTGGAGTATGAGACCGACCTGAGCGACGTGTTCTATGTCCGCATCGACAAGAACCGCAAGCTGCCCGTCACCTGCCTCATCCGGGCCATCGGCCCCCGCACCGACGCGGGCATCGTGGAGCTGTTCGGCGAGGACCCCCGCATCCTGGCCACCCTGGAGAAGGACTCCTGCAAGACCTACGAGGAGTCCCTGCTGGAGATCTACCGGAAGCTGCGCCCCGGCGAGCCCCCCACGGTGGACTCCGCCGAGAACCTGCTCACCGCCCTGTTCTTTGACCCCCGGCGGTACGACCTGTCCAACGTGGGCCGCTATAAGTTCAACAAGAAGCTGGCCATCTGGACCCGCCTGTCCGGCCAGAAGCTGGCCCAGCCCGTGGCCGACCCCTCCACCGGCGAGATCGTGGCCGAGGCCGGCGAGGTGCTCACCCGGGAAAAGGCCCGGCAGCTGGGCGCGCTGGGCGTGAACGAGGCCGTGGTGGAGGTGGACGACCTCCACACCGGCGTCCACATGGTGAAGGTGTTCTCCAACGGCATGGTGGACATGAAGGACTTCGTGGACTTTGACCCCGAGACGGCGGGGGTCAGCGAGCTGGTGCGCTTCGCCGTGCTGAAGGAGCTGCTGGAGAAGCGGGACGCGGAGAAGCTGTCCGAGGCGGATTTCATCGAGCTGATCCAGGACCATATGGACGAGCTCATCCCCAAGCACATCACGGTGGACGACATCATGGCCTCCATCAACTACCTGAACTGCCTGGCCTTCGGCGTGGGCAGCGCGGACGACATCGACCACCTGGGCAACCGCCGCCTGCGCTGCGTGGGCGAGCTGCTCCAGAACCAGTTCCGCATCGGCTTCACCCGCATGGAGCGGGTGATCCGGGAGCGCATGACCATCCAGGACCTGGATATCGTCACCCCCCAGAGCCTGATCAACATCCGGCCCGTCACCGCCGCGATCAAGGAGTTCTTCGGCTCCAGCCCCCTGTCCCAGTTCATGGACCAGACCAACCCCCTGGCGGAGCTCACCCACAAGCGCCGCCTGTCCGCCCTGGGCCCCGGCGGCCTGTCCCGCGACCGGGCCTCCTTCGATGTGCGGGATGTGCACTACTCCCACTACGGCCGCCTGTGCCCCATTGAGACGCCGGAAGGCCCCAACATCGGCCTGATCTCCTACCTGGCCTCCTACGCCCGGGTGAACCGCTACGGCTTCATCGAGGCCCCCTACCGCCGGACGGAGAAGATCCTGGACGAGAAGGGCAAGTGCGTGGCCGTCAAGGTCACCGACCAGGTGGACTATATGACCGCCGACATGGAGGACGAGTTCAACGTGGCCCAGGCCACCGAGCCGGTGGACGAGAACGGCTGCTTTGAGCGCGCCCGCGTGGCCTGCCGCCACCGCAACGAGATCATCGAGGTGGACGCCGAGCGGGTGGACTATGTGGACGTGTCCCCCAAGATGATGGTGTCCGTGGCCTCCGCCCAGATCCCCTTCCTCCAGAACGACGACGCCAACCGGGCCCTGATGGGCGCCAATATGCAGCGCCAGGCGGTGCCCCTGCTCACCACCGAGGCCCCCATCGTGGCCACCGGCCAGGAGTACAAGAACTGCCAGGACTCCGAGGTGGCCGTGCTGGCCGAGGGGGACGGCGTGGTCACCGCCGTGGACGCCACCCACGTGGCCGTGCGCTACGAGGGCAAGGGGGAGAAGGACTACAAGCTCACCAAGTTCCTGCGCTCCAACCACGGCACCTGCATCAACCAGCGGCCCATCGTGGCCGTGGGCGACCGGGTCCACGCCCGGGATACCCTGGCCGACGGCCCCTCCACCGCCGACGGCGAGATCGCCCTGGGCAAGAACATCCTCATGGGCTTCATGACCTGGGAGGGCTACAACTACGAGGACGCCATCCTGCTCAACGAGCGGATGGTGAAGGAGGACGTGTTCACCTCCATCCACATCGAGGAGTACGAGACCGAGGCCCGGGACACCAAGCTGGGCCCCGAGGAGATCACCCGGGACATCACCAACGTGGGCGAGGACGTGCTCAAGGACCTGGACGAGCGGGGCATCATCCGCGTGGGCGCGGAGGTGCGGGCCGGCGACTACCTCGTCGGTAAGGTCACCCCCAAGGGCGAGACCGAGATGACCGCCGAGGAGCGCCTGCTGCGGGCCATCTTCGGCGAGAAGGCCCACGAGACCCGGGACACCTCCCTGAAGGTGCCCCACGGCGAGTACGGCATTGTGGTGGACGTGAAGGTGTTCACCCGGGAGGAGGGCGCGGAGCTGTCCCCCGGCGTCAACCAGGTGGTGCGTGTGTATATCGCCCAGAAGCGCAAGATCAGCGTGGGCGACAAGATGGCCGGCCGCCACGGCAACAAGGGCGTGGTGTCCCGCATCCTGCCCCAGGAGGATATGCCCTTCCTGCCCGACGGCACCCCGCTGGACATCGTGCTGAACCCCCTGGGCGTGCCCTCCCGTATGAACATCGGCCAGGTGCTGGAGGTCCACCTGGGCTACGCCGCCAAGGCCCTGGGCTGGAAGGTGGCCACCCCCATCTTCAACGGCGCCGACGAGCAGGACATCGCCGACACCCTGAAGCTTGCCGGCCTCCGGGAGGACGGCAAGAGCTGGCTGTACGACGGGCGCACCGGCGAGCGGTTCGACAACCCCGTCACCGTGGGCTACGTCTACTTCCTCAAGCTCCACCACCTGGTGGACGACAAGATCCACGCCCGCTCCACCGGCCCCTACTCCCTGGTGACCCAGCAGCCCCTGGGCGGCAAGGCCCAGTTCGGCGGCCAGCGCTTCGGAGAAATGGAAGTTTGGGCCCTGGAGGCCTACGGCGCGGCGTACACCCTGCAAGAGATTTTGACGGTGAAATCTGACGACGTGACCGGCCGCGTGCGCACCTACGAGTCCATCGTCAAGGGCTACAACGTGCCCAAGCCCGGCGTGCCCGAGTCCTTTAAGGTGCTGGTGAAGGAGCTCCAGGCCCTGTGCCTGGACATCCAGGTGCTGGACGAGAACGGCAACGAGATCGAGCTGAAGGACGACGACGAGGACACCTACCAGCCCGGCCGCTTCCGCGACGACGACTACGACCGCTACGCGGACGTGGGCAGCGAGAGCGAGTTTGCCGACGCGGGCTTCACCATGAAGGAGACCAGCGACGACGACGATTTCGCCGCCGCTGACGAGGACGAGGACGCCGGGGACGACGACTCCTACGGCGACGAAGACTGAGAAGGGAGGGTGAGATCATGAGTTACGCTGAGTTTAACGCCATCCGCATCGGCATCGCCTCCCCGGAGCAGATCCGTGAGTGGTCCTTCGGCGAGGTGAAGAAGCCGGAGACCATCAACTACCGCACCCTCAAGCCCGAGCGGGACGGCCTGTTCTGCGAGAAGATCTTCGGCCCCACCAAGGACTGGGAGTGCCACTGCGGCAAGTATAAGAAGATCCGCTTCAAGGGCAAGATCTGCGACCGCTGCGGCGTGGAGGTCACCCGGGCCAAGGTGCGCCGGGAGCGCATGGGCCACATCGAGCTGGCCGCCCCCGTGTCCCACATCTGGTACTTCAAGGGCATCCCCTCCCGGATGGGCCTGCTGCTGGATATCAGCCCCCGGATTCTGGAGAAGGTGCTGTATTTCGCCGCCTATATCGTCACCGATCCCGGCCCTGAGTACACCCACCTCACCAAGAACCAGATCCTCACCGACGCGGAGTATAAGAAGCTGCGGGAGTACTACGAGGACGACTTCCAGGCCGGCATGGGCGCGGAGGCCGTGAAGAAGCTGCTGTCCGACCTGGATCTGGATGAGCTGTCCGCCTCCCTGCGGGCCCAGATGAAGGACGCCAGCGGCCAGAAGAAGGCCAAGATCGTCAAGCGGCTGGAGGTGGTGGACGCCTTCCGCATCTCCGGCAACAAGCCGGAGTGGATGATCATCAACGTGCTGCCCGTCATCCCCCCGGAGCTGCGCCCCATGGTGCAGCTGGACGGCGGACGGTTCGCCACCTCCGACCTGAACGACCTATACCGCCGGGTCATCAACCGCAACAACCGTTTGAAGCGCCTGATCCAGCTCAACGCGCCGGACATCATCGTGCGCAACGAGAAGCGGATGCTCCAGGAGGCGGTGGACGCCCTCATCGACAACGGACGCCGGGGCCGGGCCGTCACCGGCGCCAACAACCGGGCCCTCAAGTCCCTGTCCGACCTGCTCAAGGGCAAGCAGGGGCGCTTCCGCCAGAACCTGCTGGGCAAGCGGGTGGACTACTCCGGCCGCTCCGTCATCGTGGTGGGCCCCGAGCTGAAGATCTACCAGTGCGGCGTGCCCAAGGAGATGGCCATCGAGCTGTTCCGGCCCTTCGTCATGAAGAAGCTGGTGGAGAGCGGCATCAGCAACATCAAGGCCGCCAAGAAGGAAGTGGACAAAGGCTCCCCCGCCGTGTGGGACGCCCTGGAGTCCGTCATCAAGGAGCACCCCGTCATGCTCAACCGCGCCCCCACGCTCCACCGCCTGGGCATACAGGCCTTCGAGCCGGTGCTGGTGGAGGGCCGGGCCATGAAGCTCCATCCCCTGGTGTGTACCGCCTTCAACGCCGACTTTGACGGCGACCAGATGGCCATCCACGTCCCCCTGTCCGCCGAGGCCCAGGCCGAGGCCCGCATCCTCATGCTGGCCGCCAACAACCTGCTGAAGCCCTCCGACGGCGGGCCGGTGACGGTGCCCACCCAGGACATGGTGCTGGGTTCCTACTACCTGACCTACGAGCGGGATCCCGCCTACAACCCCGACTTCGCCTACCAGACCACCGCCGACGCCGCCAAGGCGCTGGCCGACGGCGCGGTGGCGGACAACGACCGGATCTGGGTGCGGGACGAGGAGGCCAACCGCTGGTACCGCACCACCCCCGCCCTGTGCGCCGAGGCAAAGGACGGCAAGGCGGAGGAGGTCTACAACGTGTTCTCCGACGACGACGAGGCCCAGCTGGCCTACGCCGAAGGGGTGCTGGACCTCCACGAGCCCATCCTGGTGCGCCGCTCCGCCGTCATCGGCGGCGAGAAGCGCCACAAGCTGGTGCGCACCACCGTGGGCCGCCTGCTGTTCAACGAGGGCATCCCCCAGGACCTGGGCTTCGTGGACCGGGACGACCCCGAGCAGGTGTTTGAGCCCGAGGTCAACTTTATGTGCGGCAAGAAGCAGCTGGGCAAGATCGTGGACTACTGCATCGCCAAGCACGGCTTCACCCGCTCCGCCGAGGTGCTGGACACCATCAAGGCCCGGGGCTACAAGTTCTCCACCCGGGGCGCGCTGACGGTGGCCATCGCGGACATGACGGTGCCCGACGAGAAGCGGG
>CATLEJ010000076.1 GCA_949916125.1 uncultured Oscillospiraceae bacterium | reverse complement strand
AATCAGAGCTTCCGCCGTATCAATGGCTGTCAGGACATTTACTCCGGTCTCAATGGCGCTTCTGCGGATAACAAATCCATCTTTTGCGCGCTCTGCTCCCTGAGGCGGCGTATCAATAACCAGGTCAATCTTATGTCCTAAGATCAAATCCATCAGGTTCGGAGACTCCTGCTCAATCTTATTAACCGGAATCGCCTTCACTCCGCCATCCTTTAACACTTCCGCCGTTCCTCTTGTGGCGAAAATCTTATATCCGATATCCGCAAACCGGCGTCCGATATCCACAATATCCTTCTTATCCTCATCTCTCACGGTGATAATCATATTCTTATGCTTCGGAAGCTTGATCCCTGCGCCTAAGAAAGCCTTATAGAGCGCTTCATCGAAGGTCTTTGCAATGCCTAAGCACTCCCCGGTGGATTTCATTTCAGGTCCCAGGCTGATATCTGCATCTCTGATCTTTTCAAAGGAAAATACAGGCATCTTTACTGCAAAATAGTCCGCTTCCGGCTGAAGTCCCGGCGTATAGCCAAGATCCCTGATAGTATGGCCGATGATCACCTTAGAGGCCAGAGGTACGATCGGGATCCCGGTCACCTTGCTGATATAAGGAACCGTACGGCTGGAGCGGGGATTTACCTCGATCACATACACATCCTCCCCGCATACGATAAACTGAATATTGATCAGTCCGATCACGTGAAGAGACTGTGCAAGCTTCCTGGTGTAATCCTCAATGGTCTGCTTCGTCTTCCCGCTGATACTCTTCGCCGGATATACGGAAATACTGTCTCCCGAATGGATCCCGGCACGCTCAATATGCTCCATGATGCCGGGGATCAGGATATCCTCCACATGGAGGACGGGACGGCCGCAGTACATCACCATGCCGTCCTTCAAGTATACCCCGTGATCCAGCGTTTTTTTCCTGCTGAACAGCGTCACCTGCCCCCTGGCCTCCCCCGCGAACCCGGCGGTGATCTCGTTGTCCGCGTTGAGCACCAGCTTGTCGCAGGCGTCCTGATAGGCAAAGATGTTCCGCTTGGCCGCCACATATTCCTCCATGTCCTTGTGTACGTCCAGGTGGTTGGGAGCCAGGTTGGTGACCACCGCAATGCTGGGGCTCTGCCTCATGGTCAGCAGCTGGAAGGAGGACAGCTCCAGCACCACCATGTCGTCCGGCCGGATCTCGTCCACCCGGCACAGCAGCGGGTTGCCGATGTTCCCCCCCACAAAGGTGCGGTAGCCCGCCGCCTTCAGCATCCCGGCGATGATTGTGGTGGTGGTGGTCTTGCCGTCGGAGCCCGTCACCGCGATAATCCGGCAGGGGCACAGGGCAATGAACGCCTCCATCTCCGAGGTGAGCCGCGCGCCCCCCTCCACGGCGCGGGCAATCTGGGGCACATCGGGCCGCAGGCCGGGGGTGCGGAAAATCACGTCCGCCCCCTGTAAATGGTCCAGATAATCCGGCCCCAGCGCCGTCTCCAGCCCCCGGCGCTCCAGCGACTCAATGAGGCCGTTGAATTCCTCCCGACTGCGCCTGTCGCAGACCAGCACCGAAATTCCCGCGTCCAGCAGCCGCTCCACCAGGGGTGTGTTGGACACACCCAAACCGATCACCGCCACCCGTTTCCCTTTCAGTGTGCTCAAATATTCCGTTAGCGCCGATTCCATCGGTAGCCGCACCTCCATTATAATCGATCCGTGTTTGCCTCAACAGCAAACAAAATATATGCGATGGTATTATACCCCATCCAAATCCATTTGACAATCACCCAAAATTGAAGTACAATCAATGTCGCAAGCAAGCTGGACAGCCGCGCGGCCAGGCCGAAAGGCCGTTCGTGAGGAAAGTCCGGGCTCCGCAGGGCAAGGATAACGGGTAACACCCGCCGGGGGCGACCCCAGGAAAAGTGCAACAGAAATAGACTACTGGCGGGCGCAAGCCTGCCAGCAAAGGTGGAAAGGCGAGGTAAGAGCTCACCCAATGGCGTGTGAAAGCGCCCATTGCTGTAAACTCTATCCGGAGCAACGCCGTGGAGGGACACAAGGCCGGCCCGGCCGTCCCGGGGAGGCGGCTTGAGCGCGTCGGCAACGGTGCGTCGAGATAGATGGCTGTCTTAAATGACAGAACCCGGCTTACAGGCTTACTTGCACCAGACGCGGGGTCCCGGCGGGGCCCCGCGTTTTTCTGTCCATCCTGCCCTGCCCGCAAGCGCCTCCGGCGTCGATTTCTTTCCTTTTATCCGTTGCGGTTCCCCCAAAAATACGATATAATAATCCAAAAGGCTTTCACGCACCATGTGTCAGGAGGGATTTTTTTGCGGCTTCTCATTCACGGCGGGCGGGTCATCGACCCCGCCCGGGGCGTGGACGGGCATTTGGATATCCTCGTCGAGGACGGCCGGATCGCCCGTCTGGGCCGGGACCTCACCGCCCCCGGCGCCCAGGTGCTGGACGCTTCCGGCCTCACCGCCGCCCCTGGTCTGGTGGATCTGCACGTCCACCTGCGGGAGCCTGGCTTCGAGGCCAAGGAGACGGTGGCCACCGGCTGCGCCGCCGCCGCCAGGGGCGGCGTCACCACCCTGGTGGCCATGCCCAACACCCGCCCCGCCGCCGACTGTCCCGAGATCATCCGGCTGGTGCGGGACAAGGCCGCCCCCACCGTGGTGAACGTCCTCCCTGCCGGAGCCGTCACCGTGGGGCAGCGGGGCGAACAGCTCACCGATTTCGCCGCCCTGAAAGCGGCGGGAGCGCCCGCCCTCACCGACGACGGGGTGCCCATCCAGAACCTGGCCCTGCTGCGGCAGGCCATGCTCCGGGCGAAGGAGCTGAACCTTCCCCTGCTGGACCACTGTGAGGATCGGGACATGGTGCAAAACTACGCCGTCAACGAGGGCGCGGTGTCCCGGCAGCTGGGCCTCCCCGGCCGCCCCGCCATCGCGGAGGAGCTTCAGATCATGCGGGACGTGATGCTGGCGGAGGACACCGGTGCCCACATCCACATCTGCCACATCTCTACCGCCAAGGGCGTGGACATCGTCCGGCAGGCCAAAGCCCGGGGCGTCCGGGTCACCTGCGAGACCTGCCCCCAGTACTTCACCCTCACCGAGGATGAGGTGCTGCGCCAGGGTACCATGGCGAGAGTCAACCCGCCCCTGCGTACCCAGGCGGACGTGGACGGCATCCGGGCGGGGCTGGCGGACGGCACCATCGACGCCATTGTCACCGACCATGCCCCCCACACCGCCGAGGAAAAGGCCAGGCCCCTCTCCGACGCCCCCAGCGGCATGGTGGGGCTGGAGACCTCTCTGCCCCTGGCCCTCACCGGGCTGTACCACATGGGGCTGCTGTCCCTAAGCCGGGTGGTGGCCCTTATGTCCGCCACTCCCGCCGCCCTGCTTGGGCTTCCGAAGGGGACGCTGGCTGTAGGCCGGGACGCCGACCTTGTCCTGTTCGACCTGGACGAGGTGTGGGTCATCGACAAGAACCGCTTCGCCTCAAAAGGCCGCAACACCCCCTTCCACGGCCGCACCGTGCGGGGAAAAGTCAAGTATACCATTTCCCGGGGAACGATTATTTATATGGAGGGCTGAACCATGTCATTTGACGTATTACAGGACAAAATCAAGGCAAAAAAGAACCCCACCGTGGCCGGGCTGGACGCCCGGGTGGAGTACGTGCCGCCCCATATCCTCAAAAAGTACACCAGCCGGCACGGCGAAACCCTGGAGGCCGCCGCCCAGGCGGTGCTGGAGTTTGACAAGGGCCTCATTGACGCACTGGCGGATGTGGTGCCCGCCGTCAAGCCCCAATCCGCCTACTTTGAGATGCTGGGCTGGCGGGGGATGAAAGCGCTGGAAGAGGTCATCGCCTACGCCAAGGAAAAGGGCCTGTTTGTCATCGCCGACGTGAAGCGGGGGGACATCGGCACCACCGCCGCCGCCTACAGCGAGGCGTGGCTGGGCTCCACCCAGGTGGGCGGGACGGCCTGCCCGGTGTTCGACGCCGACTGCGTCACCCTCAACGGCTATATGGGCTCGGACGCCATCAAGCCCTTTCTCAAGGACTGCACCGAGCGGGACAAGTGCGCCTTTGTGCTGGCCAAGACCTCCAATCCCTCTTCCATGGAGCTCCAGGACATTGTGGCCGGGGATCGGCTGGTTTACACCGTCATGGGCGATCTGATCCAGCGCTGGGGCCAGGGCACCGAGGGAAAGTACCGCTATCAGGCCCTGGGGGCGGTAGTGGGGGCCACCCACCCCTCCGTCCTGAAGGATCTCCGCTACCGGCTGGACAAGACCTTCTTCCTGGTCCCCGGCTACGGCGCTCAGGGGGGGACCGCCGCCGACGTGCGCTACGCCTTTGACGAACTGGGCCGGGGGGCCATCGTCAACGCCTCCCGCTCCATCCTATGCGCGTGGCAGAAGACCGGAAAGGACGGCGAGGACTACCAGGAGGCCGCCCGGGCCTCCGCCGAGCAGATGCGGGACGAGATCAAACAGTATGTCACCATATTGTAAAGGAGGGTCAGCCATGCCGATCCAACAGATCTGTACCGTGGTCGAAATGACCCAGTTGGACGCCTCCACCTGGTGGATGGTGCTGGAGGTCGGGAAGATGGTAGAGCAGCACGGCCTGCGGGGCGGGCAGTTCCTGCACATCAAATGCGGGGACAATCAGCTGCTCCGCCGACCCATCTCGGTGGCCATCACCGGCTGGGACGAGCCGGAGGACCTCGCCACCCTGATCTTTGAAGTCCGGGGCGAGGGTACCAAATGGCTGTCCCAGCGCAGGGTTGGGGACAAGCTGGACGTGCTGGGCCCCCTGGGCAACGGCTTCCACGTACCTGAGATAGAGGAAGACTGCGTTGAAATAGAAGAACGCCATTATCTGCTGGTGGGCGGCGGCATTGGCGTACCGCCCCTCATCATGTACGGCTGGTCGATGCCCTGGCCTCGGACGGCGGTGCTGGGCTTCCGCACCAAAGGCAAGGCGTTTTCCTCCGTGGTCAGCCGGTTTCAGGAGGCCTGCGAGAAGACATACCTCTGCACCGACGACGGCACCCTGGGCCGCCACGGCTTTGTGGACGGGCAGGTGCGGGAACTCCTTGAACAGGATAAATCCTTTACACAGATTCTGGCCTGCGGCCCAAAGCCCATGCTGAAAAGCGTGGCAAAGGTGGCGGCGGAGTTTGGCGTCCCCTGCCAGGTGTCCATGGAAGAACGGATGGCCTGCGGCATCGGGGCCTGCCTGGGCTGCGCCATCCGGATGAAGGACGGGAGCATGAAGCACGTGTGCAAGGATGGCCCGGTATTCAACGCCGAGGAGGTGGACTGGGATGCGTAAGAAATGCCTGGATCTGTCGGTGGAGTTGGCGGGGGTGCGTCTGAAAAACCCGGTGGTCGTCGCCTCCGGCACCTTTGGCTTTGGCCGGGAGTACGGGCAGTTCTTTGACCTGTCCGAGCTGGGCGGCATCTGCTGTAAGGGCCTTACCCTTCACCCAAGGGAGGGTAATCCCCCGCCCCGGATTGCCGAAACCCCCTTTGGCATTCTCAACTCCGTAGGCCTGCAAAACCCCGGCGTAGATGCGTTTATCGAGGATGAACTGCCCTTCCTGCGTCAGCATGACGTGAAGGTTATCGCCAACATCTCTGGAAACACGCCGGAGGAATACGGCGTTATGTGTGAAAAGCTGTCCGAGGCCGGGGTAGACATGATTGAGGTCAACATCTCCTGCCCCAATGTGAAGGCGGGCGGCTTGGCCTACGGCACCCGGCCCGAGCTGGCGGCGGAGGTCACCCGGGAGGCCAAGCAGCACGCCACCGTCCCGGTGATGGTAAAGCTCTCCCCCAACGTCACCGACATCACGGAGATCGCAAGGGCTGTGGCGGACGCCGGGGCGGACGCGCTGTCCCTCATCAACACCCTGCGGGGGATGCGCATTGACGTGAACACCCGCCGCCCCATTTTAAAGGTGAACACCGGGGGGCTGTCCGGCCCCGCCGTCCTTCCCGTGGCCATCCACATGGTTTGGGAGGTGGCAAGCGCCGTCAAACTGCCCATCCTGGGCATGGGCGGCGTATCCACCGGGGAGGATGCCGCCCAGCTCCTGCTGGCGGGGGCGTCCGCCGTGGCGGTGGGCACCGCCCTGTTCGCCGACCCCTGTGCCCCGCTGAAGGTGCGGGACGGGCTGGCGGAGATCGCGGCGCGGCAGGGCTTGTCCGCGGTACGGGAGCTCACTGGAGGCATACGGCCCTGGTGAAGCGCAGGAAGGAGACCATATCATGACCACCATTTATCTCATCCGCCACGGGCAGGCGGAGGGCAACCTCTACCGCCGCTGCCACAGCTGGCACAACGGCCTGCTCACCGGCAAGGGCCGGGAACAGGTGAAGGCCCTGGAAAAGCGGTTCGAGGGCATCCATTTCGATGCGGTGTATTCCAGCGACCTCTACCGGGCCATGGCCACCGCCGGGGCCATCTACCGCCCTCGGGGGCTCTCCCTGCGGGTGGATCCCGGCCTGCGGGAGGTCGGCGCCGGAGCGTGGGAGGATGTGCCCTGGGGTCAGCTTCTTCACGATCACCGGGAAAGCCTTGCGGCGTTCCTGGCCTGTGACCCAGGCTGGCAGGTGGAGGGCAGCGAGACCTTTCCCCATGTGCGCCGGCGAATGGTCGCCTCCCTGACCCGGATTGCCGCCGCCCACCCCGGACAGACGGTGGCTGTGGTGTCCCACGGCTGCGCCATCCGGGCGGCGCTTTCCGCCTTCCTGGGGCTTGCGCCGGAGCAGATGTGCCAGGTTCCGCTGGGCGACAACACCAGCGTGGCCCGGCTGGAGGCGGAGAACGGACAGATCCGGGTGTACCGCTATAACGATGAAAGCCACCTTCCCAACTCCGATATTCCCAAGGCCAGCATCTCCTATGGTCTTGCGGGCATGGAGCGCAACGCCCTCCGCTTCCGCCCCCTCCGCCTTCCCCAGGAGCGGGATCTGTATCTCGCCGCCTGCAAAACCTGCGGTGTAAAGGAAAACAGCCTTGCGGAAAGCGGCCTATTCCTTGCCCTGCTTGGCCAGCAGCCTGCGGGGGTGCTGCACCTGGATTTGGAGCGGGAAGCGGAGCAGGGCGCGGGCTGGGTCTCCCTGCTCTGGATGGCCCCGGACTTCTGCCGCAGGGGGCTGGGCGTCCAGCTCCTGGGCCATGCGGTATGTACATATCGGGCTATGGGTCGGCAGGCGCTTCGCCTGGCCTGCCCTCCGGGCAGCGCGCCCTTCCGTCAGTTCTGCCTCACCTATGGCTTTTCCGAAATAGACCACCAGTCGGATATTCTGGAAAAATACATCGGGCTGGAGCTGTAGCATGGGGGATTCCCCCGTGGAGCCGCTCTTTTTCGCATAATGCCGCCAGGGCGGCCGGGGATTTCCCGGCCGCCCTGTTTTTGGGTCAGTGCATGGCGCGGCCCACGTCGTTGGCCGCGTCGCCAATGGCATCCCCCGCATCCCGGACCGCATTGCCTGCGCCCCGGGCCAGGTCGCCTGCGGCATCGCCAATGTCGTCCACCACGTTACCTGCGCCGGAGCGGCTCCTACCCGGGCTGTCGGTCCCGCCGTCCGGCAGGCCGTCGTTATCCAGGTCGTTGGTGCCGCCGGCGCCACCGCCCTGCATGGCGTCGCTGCCGCCGGCGGGGCTGTTGTGAGCGTCATCGGTGGGGTTCACGGTGTTCTGCCCGCCGGACACGTGATCGGTGGGGCTTACGGGGTTGGAATTTTCCTCACGGTTGGCGGAGCATCCCGCCAGGGCCAGCGCGAACACAAAGGCCATCGCCAAAGCAAAACGTCTCTTTTTCATCTTCATGCCTCCTGCTTTTTTTCACTTTCCCCGCCATTCATTATGTGTCGGAGCGCAAAAAATAAAAGCAGAAAAATTTTGTATTTTTTAAGCGGAACCCTGCATTTGACCATCAAAGCTTCCATATGCCGGCCAGTCATTTCCGGCGGAAAACATGGCCTCCAGATGAAAAGCGCCGCAAAATACACACAAATCCTCCCGCGGCATAAGCTGAACCAGGGAAACCCGAACCATGGCCCACCGCCCGGCCCCACGGGCCCGGGCGTCCCAAATCCCGAACAAGGAGGAGTTGTCAATGCCCCAGACCGGCTCTTTAACCGTCCGCGTGTTCACTTCCCAGGCACAGCTCCCCGTCGCAGGCGCGACGGTGATCATCTCCCGCAAGGAGGAAGACAACCGGCACCACGTCTATTCCATCCAGACCACCGACAGCAGCGGGGCCACCCAGCCCGTCCAGCTGGACGCCCCCGACCTGTCCCTCAGCGAGTCCCCTGGCGGGGCCGCCCCCTTCTCCGACTACGCCCTGGTGGTAGAGCACCCGGAGTATTTCCTGGCTACCTTTGAAAAGCTCCAGGTATTCCCCGGGGTGGAGACGGTGCAGAACGTCCCCTTAGTCCCTCTGCCCCAGCCCTCCAACGGGGAAGGCTCTGCCAGCCCGGTGGTGGTCACGCCCCAGCCGCTGTGAGCGGCGCCCTGTAAGGAGGTTCCTATGCCTATCTCAGTCACGCCCTACATACCCCAGACCATCACCGTCCACACCGGCCCGGCCAGCCAGTGGGCGGAAAATGTGACGGTTCCCTTCATCGACTACATCAAAAACGTGGCCTCCAGTGAAATCTATCCCACCTGGCCGGAGGCGGCCCTGCGGGCCAACATTCTGGCCCAGATCTCCTTTGCCCTGAACCGCATCTACACCGAATACTACCCCAGCCGGGGCTATGATTTCGACATCACCGGCTCCACCGTCAACGACCAGAAGTTCATCAAGGGCCGCAGCACCTTTGAAAACGTAGACCGGCTGGTGGATGAGCTGTTCAACACCTACATCCGCCGGCAGGGTTTTGTGGAGCCCCTGGCCGCCAAGTTCTGCAACGGCACCACCGTCACCTGCGACGGCCTGTCCCAGTGGGGCAGCGAACGGCTGGCCCGGCAGGGCAGCTCCACCATGGACATTCTGCGCCACTACTACGGCGACAACATCGAGCTGGTGTCCAACACACCCATCCGGGACATCACCTACTCCTACCCAGGCTACCCCCTGCAGACCGGATCCTCGGGCAACTATGTCACTGTGCTCCAGGTCATGCTCAATCGGATCGGGCAGAACTACCCCGCCATCCCCCGTATCAGCCCGGTGGACGGCGTGTTCGGCAGTCAGACCGAGGCGGCGGTCAAAAAATTTCAGTCCATTTTCAACCTCACCCCGGACGGCATTGTGGGCCAGGGCACCTGGTATAAGCTGGTGTCCCTCCATGGGGCGGTTCGGAAGCTGTCCGAGCTGGTCAGCGAGGGCCAGCCCTTCACCGAGATCCAGGGCCCCTCTGCCGGGGTCACTCTCCGGGAGGGCAGTACCGGCCTTGCCGTATCCGCGCTACAGTACTTTATCTCTATCATTTCCCAGTTCAATTCCGGCGTGCCCCCCCTGGCCATCGACGGCATCTTCGGCCCCAGGACCCGGGAGGCGGTGGAGGCCGCCCAGACCCGTCTGGGCCTGCCCGCCACCGGCGTAGTGGATCAAAACACCTGGCAGCGCCTGTACGACGAATATCTGGGCATTGCCCGCACCGCGCTGGCCGGGGCCAACCTGCCCACCAGCGCCCAGGATATCCAGAACTCTGTAACCGCCGGCCAGTTCCCCGGCTACAACCTCACCTATGGAAACTCCAATTCATGAAAGGAAGGAGCCCCCGATGAACAACGCGGCAGCAAACGGAACCGGGATGACCGGCCAGCCCGTCCGGTCCCTGCAATATATGCTTAACCAGCTGGCCATCCATGACCCCAAGCTGATCCGGCTGACAGTGGACGGCATTTTTGGGGAACGCACCCTGGAGGCCGTCATGGTATTTCAGCGGGAATACCATCCCCCGGTCACCGGGGTGGTGGACATGGGGACCTGGGACGCGATCCGCTCGGCCTACTACCAGGCCGAGATGCAGTATGGCTTCCCGCCCCCGCTGAACGTCCTGCCCTGCGGGACCTACACCGCCGACGAGGGCCAGGAGTGCCCGCCCGTCCTCATTGTCCAGGCCATGTTTGTCTCCCTCAGCAAGGTGATGAACAACTTCTCCCCCTGCAAGATGAGCAGCTGCAACGACGGCGAGACCCCGGCCAACATCCGGATTGTCCAGCAGCTGGCCGGCTTACCTGTTACCGGGGTGCTGGACCGCCCCACCTGGGCCTATCTGGTGCAGCTTTACCAGGCCCTTGTCACAAGGGCCTGACCGACATACAATTTTTGCTTGTCTTTGGCGCCGCAATCCGTTATAATAGGGCATATGCTGTGGGAGTATCGTGTTGCGGCACAGCCCGCCGCACAGGAGAGGGGGAGCCGCGGATGGCCAAATTCGGGTTTATCCATGACAAGCTGGACATCAAGCTGCTGGTGCTCTATATCATGGACCGGGTTGCCGCCCCCATTGACTTTGCCACCCTCACCGACCTGGCCATGTGCGACAGCGGCGTGGACTATTTCCAGTTTGCCGAGGCGGTGTCCGAGCTGCTGGGCAGCGGCCACCTGTCCCAGGACGGGGAATTTTACGCCGCCACCGACAAAGGCCGCCGTGCCTGCGCCGCCGGGGAAAGCAGCCTCTCCCCCGTCGTCCGCGGTCGATGCGACCAGCGTCTCGGCCCGCTGAACCAGGCGCTGAAGCGCAAATCCCAGGTCAGGGCGGAGCTGAAGCCCCAGCCCGGCGGGTATGACGTATGCCTCACCATGGACGACGACCAGGGCAGTATCCTCTCTCTCACCCTGCTGGCCCCTTCCCAGGAGGACGGCCAACGCATCGCCGACCATTTTCTCCAGCATCCAGACCGGATATACAACGGGATCTTAGGCGTTCTGCTTCCCGGCCATGACAGGAGTGACAGCCCGTGACCATACTCGGCTACCCAATTCTGGACCTGTTCCTTTACTTCATCTTCTATTCCTTTTTAGGCTGGCTGATGGAAACCTGCTACTGCTCCATCTGTGAGCGCAGGCTGGTCCCCCGCGGCTTCCTTTACGGTCCGATCTGCCCCATCTACGGCACGGGAGTGCTGCTGATGATCCTGTTCTTCACCCCGCTGAAACGCAACCTGGTGCTGTTTTATGTGGTCGCCGTGGTGGTGATGAGCTCCTGGGAATACTTTGTGGCCTGGCTGCTGGAAACCACCACCCACGTAAAATACTGGGATTACTCCCACTTCCGCTTCAACCTGAAGGGGCGCATCTGCCTGTGGGTGGCGCTGGTTTGGGGCGTGCTGTCCTATATCGTGATCTTCTATATCCATCCGCCTATTGAGGCACGTTTCGCAGAGATCCCTCTGGTGCTGAAATACGCCCTGGGCGGCGTGCTGCTGGTCACCCTGACGGTGGATGCGGTATTCACCATCCGCCACCTCGCCCTCGTCTCCAAGCTGGTGGTGGGGGTCACCGCCATTGGCGGGGAGCTCCAGGTCCAACTCTCCCTGGGCAAAGCCGAGCTCACCGATATGCTGGAGGATAAATCCTCCGCCCTGCGCCAGCGGTACAGTGCGGAGATCGCCCAGCTGGAGCGGTACAGCCGCCGCTTCCGCAGCCGTTACAGCAAGATGAGCGTCAACCGCCGCTACACCGTCCGCCACGAGGACATCCTGGCCGCCGCCCAGCTGGCCAAGGAAGAGCTGCTTCGGAAGAAGCAGGAAAAGCGGGCCCGGCGCAATGCAAATTAAACTTCGGTCAAATGAGACGGGGCAGACGGCATCAGCCGCCTGCCCCGCTTGTTTTGCGCCGTCCAAATTGTTTCCGTCCGCCAAACCAGCCGGCGAACCCCGCCGGAACGGGGTCATGCATACAGGCCGCGGTCCCTCAGACATTGCAGTACCATTGTGCCGATTTCTTCCACGCTTTTTAACGCCCCGGACTCATCCAGGCATTCCAAAACGCTGATCTCGCCAATTTCCCTGTAGAGCTCCCGATAGAGCCCACGGCAGCACAGCAGCAGGTTTTCAGACCCCTCGTAGACATCCAGCCCATCCACATACTGCCGGTCTTTTTTCAACACATTGTCCTGGCAGAAATCGGTTTGCGCGTCCAGATAGAGATAAATGTCCGGAATCGGCAGCCCAAGCTGTATGTGTTCCAGTTCAAAAATCCAGTCTGCAAATTTTCGGTCAAGGCCGTGGTATTTGCGGGCGGACTGATACACCACATTGGACAGCGTATAGCGGTTAAAGATCACGTACTCATACCGCTCCATTTCAAGGCCGCTGACCGCCTTCCAGCGGTCGAGGGCGTACCACAGGCACATTGATTTCTCATCCAGTTCCATTGCGGTAACCTTGCTTTTTCCGGCAAGCAGCTCGCCGATCTCCCTGCCGAAAAAGCTCTCATACTGGGGAAAATCAATGATGAGCACCCGCTT
This sequence comes from uncultured Oscillospiraceae bacterium, assembly GCA_949916125.1. Taxonomy (GTDB): domain Bacteria; phylum Bacillota; class Clostridia; order Oscillospirales; family Oscillospiraceae; genus Enterenecus. Next base: position 988 of record CATLEJ010000076.1, on the reverse strand, counting down.
CCCGCGCTGCCTGAGGGCGGCGCACAGCTGATGGGCCTGCACCGTCTTTCCCGACCCGTCCAGCCCCTCGACCCCGATCATGACCGGCCTTCTGCCGTCAAACCGGTCAAGGAAGCCGCCGGTCAGGCGTTCGGCGGTTTCCTCCGTCAGGGAAAACGCCGCCGCAAACTGGGTGGAGCACTCCCTCCGTGCTTCAGGGCTCAGCGGAATCCCGCCAAGGCCGGAGACCTTCTGATAGAGCCAGATAAACGCGTCCAGCGCTTGTTTCTTGTCCCGGTCAGAGGGGAAGTACAGAGACGGGCTGTGAAACCACTGCAAAACCGTGCGATGCTCAAAATCCGTGGGTATCTGGCCGTTTACGCAGCTTTCACCGAGCTGGGCGAAGGTTTTCCTCACGCTCACTCCCATTCAATCGTCCCCACCGGCTTGGGCGTCAGATCGTACAGCACCCGGCACACCCCCGGCACCTCATCCAAAATCCGCCCGGTGATCTTCTTCAGGACTGCCCAGTCGATCTCCGGCACGGTGGCGGTCATGGCGTCCACGGTATTCACCGCCCGGATGATCACCGGCCAGTCAAAGGCCCGCCTGCCGTCCCGCACGCCGGTGGAGCGGAAATCAGGCACCACCGTGAAAAACTGCCACACCTTGTCCGTCAGGCCCGCATTGGCGAACTCCTCGCGCAGAATGGCGTCGGACTCCCGCAGGGCGGCCAGCCGGTCCCGGGTGATGGCCCCCAGGCACCGCACCCCCAGCCCGGGGCCGGGGAAAGGCTGGCGCTCCACCATGGAGGCGGGCAGGCCCAGGGCGTGGCCCACGCAGCGCACCTCGTCCTTAAACAGCAGCCGCACAGGCTCCACCAGCTCGAAATCAAAGTCGTCGGGCAGGCCGCCCACATTGTGGTGGGCCTTCACCCCATCGCTCTCCAGGATGTCGGGGTAAATCGTCCCCTGGGCCAGGAAGTCGATGCCCTTCAGCTTCCGGGCTT
>CATLEJ010000075.1 GCA_949916125.1 uncultured Oscillospiraceae bacterium | reverse complement strand
AACCCCGGGGGGGGGCCCCCCCCCCCCCCCCCCCCCCCCCGCGCCGGGTCAATCGTTGTGTTTCAGTTGGCGGAGGGCAAAATCAAACAGCTTTGCCTTGAAGGTGTCGTTGTCATTCAGCGCGCCGAAAATGCGGCTGACCTGCTCCCGGTGGGTTTCATCCGGCCGGGCGGGCAGGCGCAGGGGCATCAGGAAGCGGATTGTTACGCCGTCAACCTGCTTGGCCCACACGTTGGCCAGCAGCTCATCCCGGCTGGCGGCGCTTTCGCCGTACTCCACGAGGATGTCGATCACCATGTCGCTGTCAATTTGCAGGGCAGTAGCGGGCAGCTTGAAGGCGAATGTATTGAGCCTGGAAATTTCCGTTTCTACATAGTTGGGGAAACGGGGCTCCCCGGAAAACTCGTCCCGGATCAGCCCTGCAACGCGGGAGGTAAATTCTCCCTGTTCCACATCGTTTGCAGACCGCACCGTGTGCTTTCCACAGTCGGGGCAATGGTCCTGCTTGCTGGTTCTGCTGAACAAGAAGCCGCAGCTATCGCAGACGTACACCATTTCGATCACCAGCTTTATTATAGCAAAGTGCGCCCGTTTTTTCAATCTGCGTTATGGCAAAAAAATGCCGCCGCTTTTTGTAGAACACAGCCAAGAAAATGGCCCTGCTTATCCAGATTTTAGAAGCTGTGTCAATCGCCGGAATGTAAGGGTGCGGGCCGGACCGGCGCCCTGCGCGCGGGGGCTCAGGCTTCGTCCAACCAGCCCTCCCGGGCCTTGACGCCGAAGCGCCCCTCCAGCAGATGCATCTGCTCGTCGTTGATGGTGTTCAGCCGGGGCAGGTGGGCGATCTTCATGTAGATCTCCGCCGCTTTCTCCGCGGTTTCGATGAGGCCGAAGGTCTCGTCCAAATCCTTGCCCGCGCCGTAGATGCCGTGCTGGGCCCACACCACCAGGCGGGCGGTGCCCATCTGCTCCGCCGTGGCCTCACCGATTTCGGTGGTGCCGCACAGCATCCAGGGCAGCACGTTCACCCCGTCGGGGAACACCACGATGCACTCGGTGCACATCTGCCACAGGGTGCGGGTAAAGGCGCGGCTGTCCAGGTCGTGGACGTAGGTCATGGCCAGCAGGTTGGCCGGGTGGCAGTGCATCACCACCCGGTTGTCGGAATCCACCGCCAGCCGGGCGGCGTGGCTCATCATGTGGGCGGGGAACTCGGAGGTGAACCTGCCGCCGTCGGTGAAGCCCCAGAGAAGCCGGGCGGTTTTGCCGCCGTCGGTGAGATGAACCAGGCCCAAGTTACAGGCTGGGTCATACTGCACGTTTTTGAAATACTTGCCCGTGCCGGTGACCAGGAAATACTTCCCGTCCAGGGTAGGGGCCTCAAACCCGGTGGGGATATCCCGGAGGACGGCGTTCACGTCCACGTACTCCGCCACGTCGGCTTCATCCAGCAGGACGCTGATGTTGCCGCCGTTGCGCTCGTCCCAGCCATGCTGGTACATATTTGTTGTAGTGCGCACCATTTCTACCAGGGAAGGTGCTTCTAATATGTCCTTCATCTTCCTCAACCCCTTTTGCTGAGCACATCAGCTTCATATTTCCGCACGGTGTCGAACCAGGCACCGTCGGCGGGTACACCGCAACGGCGGCAGTACTCGTCCCACACCTCCCCGAAGGGCGCGGTTTTCAGCTCCTCCTGAAGCACCATCAGTTTGGTGAAGTTCCCGCCGTCCTGGAGGGCCTGTTCCTCCGCGGCGGGCTGGAGCAGGGCGGACAGCAGAGCCTTTTGCAGGTTGCGGAAGCCCACCGCCCAGGCCGCCAAGCGGTTGATGGAGGCGTCGAAGTAGTCCAGGGCGATGTGCACCCGCTCCGCGCCGCAGCGGACGATCTCCCGGCAGATTTCGCGGGTCTCGTCGTCGAACAGCACCACGTGGTCGCTGTCCCAGCGGATGGGCCGGGTGACGTGGAGGGCGATCTCCGGGAAGAAGGCCAGCAGGGCCGGGATCTTGTCGCTCACCACCTCGGTGGGGTGATAGTGGCCGTTGTCCATCAGCGGGATGCACTTGTCCTGGTTGAAGGCGGCGTAGCTCAGGGCAAACTCCGCGCTGCCCGCGGTGTACGCCTCCACCCCGATGCCGAACACCTTGGATTCGATACAGGGCTTCACCAGCTGGAAGTCGTAGGGCTCGGACAAAATTTCATCAATGGCCTCCCGGTAGCGCACCCGGGGGCCCATGCGGTCGCCGGGGATGTCCTTGAAGCCGTCCCCCGTCCAGATGTTCATGACGCAGGGCTGGCCCAGCTGCTCCGCCAGATACTGGGAGATCCGGATGCAGGCTTTGCCGTGGTCGATCCAGAAGCGGCGGGTCTCCGGGTCGGGGCTGCTTAAGGTCAGCGGGTCACATTTGGGGTGGGAGAAGAAGGTGGGGTTGAAGTCGCAGCCCAGCCCCCGCTCCTTGCAGAAGTCCACCCACTTCTGGAAATGCTTGGGTTCCAGAGCGTCCCGGTCGGCCCACTCCCCATCCTCAAAAATGGCGTAGCTGGCGTGGAGGTTCAGCTTTTTGAGGCCCGGGCACAGCTTGAGCACCTGGTCGATATCGGCCATCAGCTCCTCCGGGGTGCGGGCGCGGCCGGGGTAGTTCCCCGTGGTCTGAATGCCGCCGGTGAGGGGCTTGGAGGGGTCGGTGTCAAACCCCCGCACGTCGTCCCCCTGCCAGCAGTGGAGGGACACGGGGATGGTGTTCAGCGTTTTAATCGCCTTGTCCACGTCCACGCCCAGGGCGGCGTATTTTGCCTTTGCTTCCTGATAGCTCATGTATGCGTTCCTCCTGCCATGAAAATTGGTTGTAGGGCAGGACGACTCGGCCTGCCGTCCACACGTTTTGTTTTTCCGGCGCGCCGGGACGGTGTGTGCCGGTGGCACACGTCCACCGCACGACCGAGCCGACAGGCGAGACCGTCGCGCCCTACATACGGTTCATTTGGACGCTTCCTCCATCTGAATTTTGAGATTGCCCAGCGCCGTGGCCTCAATGGGCAGGGCGATCACGGTTTTGCCCGTGGCCTTCTCCGTCAGCCGGTTCAGGAACCCGTTCTTCGCCCCGCCGCCCACGATGTACAGCTTTTCATAGGCGCGGCCCGTGTTAGTCTCCAGCTCCCGGATGGCGTCCCGGTAGCTCAGGGCCAGGGAGCGGTAGGCGCAGCGGAAATAATCGCCCACGCTTTGGGGCTTGGTGTCCAGCGAAGCGTCAAAGGCGGCCTTCATGCTGTCCGGGGCCAGGAACATTTGGGCGTTGGCATCCACGGTTCCGTCGAAGCCGCTGGCCTCCGCCTCCGCCACGATGTCCGGGAAGGGTTTCTCCGGGCACAGCTCGTCCCGCAGACGGTTCACAATCCACATCCCCATGATGTTCTTCTGGTAGCGGTTGTAGCCCACCCCGCCCTCGTTGGAGTAGTTGGCCGCCATGCTGGCGGTGTCCGTCAGGGGCCGGGGCGTTTTCACCCCCAGCAGGCTCCACGTGCCCGAGGAAATATAGAGCTGCTCTCCCTCCATGGGGATACCCGCTACTGCGGAGCCGGTGTCATGGGTGGCGCACAGCACGGCTTTGACGCCCTTGTACGTTCCGATGGCCGTCCCCGGCTGTTGGAGCTTGGGGAACAGATGGGCGGGCAGGCCCAGCTTTTCGGTGAGCTCCAAATCAAATTCCCCGGTTTTGGCGTTCACCAGCCCGGTGGTGGTGGCGTTGGTGTACTCCTTGGCCTTCACCCCGGTAAGCTTCCACATTAAATACTCCGGCACCATGAGGAAATCCGTCACCCCCTCCAGCCTGCCCCGTTGCAGGTCGTCATAGAGCTGATAGATGGTGTTGAAGGGCTGGAACTGACAGCCGGTGCGGGCGTACAGCTCCGCAAACGGAACCCTTTCGTGAACGAGCAGGATCACCGCTTCCGTCCGCCCGTCCCGGTAGGCATAGCAGGGCAGGACCTTCTCATCCCCGCGCAGGAGCACATAGTCGCATCCCCAGGTGTCGATGGAGAAGCTGTCCAGCGCGCCGAATTCCTCCAGCGCCTTGTCGATGCCCTCCCTGACATGGCCCAGCAGGGCATCCATGTCCCAGGTGAGGTGGCCGTCCCGCTCGGTCACCCCGTTGGGGAAGCGGTAGACCTCCTTTGTCTGAATTTCGCCGTCCTCAAGCCAGCCCACAATATGCCGACCCGACGACGCGCCGATGTCGATGGCCAAATAATAACGCAATGGCAGACCGCCTCCTTTTTTGATTTGCCATACCGCCAGTATAACAACTCAGGATGCGGGACGCAAGCTAAAAACAGGTCCGGCGGGAAAAAACAGCCCCAGTGCAGGCGGGCCCTTTAACAGGCGGGCGCGGTGTGGCGGGCCGCTTTGTCTTTTCAGGAGGGAAAGAGTGTGGTATAATAGCCGCAGGCGGCTATTATACAGGATTGAACTGATATACCACAACGGCGCTTTGCGCCTGTGGTATAAAAGCCGCAGGCGGCTATTATACAGGATTGAACTGATATACCACAACGGCGCTTTGCGCCTGTGGTATAAAAGCCGCAGGCGGCTATTATACAGGATTGAACTGATATACCACAACGGCGCTTTGCGCCTGTAGACCCGGCCGCCCGCATCCAACGGAGACGAAGGGGAGTATACATGACAAGAAAAGAGGATATGGCCGCCCTGCGGGCGGATACCCAGGTCCACTACAACTGTGCCCAGGCGGTGGTGGTGCCCTTTGGGGAGGACATGGGCCTCACCAGGGAACAGGCCTACGACCTGGCGCTGAACTTCGGCGGTGGCATGGGCTGCGGCGCCACCTGCGGCGCGGTGGTCGGGGCGATGATCGTCCTGGGCGGGCTGGGGCAGCCCCAGGAAAAGCGGCTGGAACTGATCCGGAAATTCCGCGGGGAAAACGGGGCGATCGACTGCGCCGCCCTGCTGAAGGCCGCCCGCGAACGGGGGGAGGAGCGCAAGGCGCACTGCGACCGCATGGTCCGCCAGTGTGTGGAGTTCGTCTGCCAGGAGACAGGGTTGGAATAAATCAAAAACAAGGAGTTATATATGGAAACAATTATACAAATGTTGGCCCGGGAGCTGGACCGTCCGCTTCAGCACATTGAGAACATCGTCACACTGCTGGACGAGGGGAACACCGTCCCCTTCATCGCCCGCTACCGCAAGGAGCTCCACGGGGCCATGGACGACCAGCTCATCCGGCAGCTGGCTGACCGCCTGCAATACCTGCGCAATCTGCAAACCCGCCGGGACGAGGTGAAGCAGGCCATCGAAAACCAGGGCAAGCTGACGCAGGAGCTGGCCTCCGCCATCGACGGGGCTGCCACCCTGGCGGAAGTGGAAGACCTTTACAGGCCCTATAAGCAGAAGCGCCGCACCCGGGCCACCATGGCAAGGGAAAAGGGGCTGGAGCCCTTGGCGGCGCTGGCCTTCGCCATCGGCCCGGCGGTGGATGTGGAACAGGCGGCGGAGGACTACATCGACTCCGAAAAGGGGGTGGAGACAAGGCAGGACGCTTTACAGGGCGCGTCCGATATCATCGCCGAGTGGATCTCCGACGACGCCGACATCCGCAAGCTGCTGCGGGAGCTGTACCGGCGGCGGGCGTCCATCGTGTCCAAGGCGGCGGACAAAGAGCCGGAGGACTCGGTTTACCGTCTCTACTACGAGTTTTCCAGCCCGGTATCCAAAACCCAGGGGCATCAGGTGCTGGCCATGAACCGGGGGGAGCGGGAGGAGATCCTCAAGGTGTCGGTGGAGATGGACCGGGAGGCGGCCCTGGTGGCCCTGCGCCGGAAGGTGGTGCCGGGGCGGGCGGCCATGGAGTTCGTGAAGGCTGCCGCCGAGGACGCCTACGACCGGCTCATCTCCCCCTCCCTGGAGCGGGAGATCCGGGCGGAGCTGACGGACAGCGCCAACGAGGGGGCCATCGGGCAGTTTGCCCTGAACCTGAAGCCCCTGCTCATGCAGCCGCCGGTGAAGGGCTTTGTCACCATGGGGCTGGATCCGGGATACCGCATGGGGTGTAAGGTGGCGGTGGTTGACCCCACCGGCAAGGTGCTGGACACCACCGTAGTCTACCCCACCCACGGGGAGCGGGGCAAGCAGGAGGCCATCGACAAGCTGGCCGTCCTCATCAAAAAGCATAAGGTGGCCCACATCGCCATCGGCAACGGCACCGCCAGCCGGGAGACGGAGCAGATGGCGGTAGAGCTGATCCGCAGAATCGGCGGCGGGGTGAGCTACGCCATGGTGAACGAGGCGGGGGCGTCGGTGTACTCCGCCTCCAAGCTGGCGGCGGAGGAGTTCCCCGACTTCGACGTGAACCTGCGCTCGGCGGTGTCCATCGCCCGGCGTTTGCAGGACCCCCTGGCGGAGCTGGTGAAGATCGACCCCAAATCCATCGGCGTGGGCCAGTACCAGCACGATATGCCCCAGGCTCGCCTGGGCGAGGCCCTGGACGGCGTGGTGGAGGACTGCGTCAACGCCGTGGGGGTGGACGTGAACACCGCCTCCGCGCCGCTGCTCACCCGGGTGGCGGGGCTCAACGGGACCACAGCGAAAAACATCGTCAAGTACCGGGAGGAAAACGGCCCGTTCACCACCCGGAAGCAGATCCTGAAGGTGCCCAAGCTGGGCCCGAAAGCCTTCGAGCAGTGCGCCGGCTTCCTGCGGGTGCCGGAGAGCAAGTCCCCCCTGGACAACACCGCCGTCCACCCGGAGAGCTACGGGGCGGCGGAAAAGCTGCTGGCCCTGTGCGGCCACGGCATGGCGGACGTGAAAGCCGGGAAGCTGGGCGGCCTCAAGGGGGAGCTGGCGGCCTACGGCGAGGACAAAGCGGCATTGGAGTGCGGCGTGGGGGTGCCAACCCTCCGGGACGTGGCGGCGGAGCTGATGAAGCCGGGGCGGGACCCCCGGGACGAGCTGCCAACGCCCTTGCTGCGCACCGACGTGCTGGACATGAAGGACCTGAAACCGGGCATGGAGCTGAAGGGCACAGTGCGCAACGTCATCGACTTCGGGGCCTTTGTGGACGTCGGCGTCCACCAGGACGGGCTGGTGCACATCAGCCAGATCTGCAATAAGTTCATCAAGCACCCCTCGGAGGTACTCAGCGTGGGGGACGTGGTGACGGTGTGGGTGAAGGAAGTGGACGAGAAAAAGAAGCGGATCTCGCTGACTATGCGGAAAGAAAAGCTGAAAAATTGAAGTTTTTTCAAAAAACCTCTTGACTGTGAAGGGGCTTGACAGGTTAGCATAGCCCTGGGAGGTGGTTCTATGACCATCAAGGAACTGGAACAAAAGACGGGCATGACCCGGGCCAACATCCGTTTTTACGAGGGGGAGGGCCTGCTGTCCCCCAAGCGGCTAGACAACGGCTACCGGGACTACTCGGAGGAGGACGCCCGGACGCTGGAGAAGATCCGCCTGCTGCGGCAGCTCCAGCTGGACATTGACACCATTCGGAAGGTGCAGCAGGGGACGCTGACCCTGGATCAGGCCCTGTTCGTCCAGCAGACCAGGCTGGAGGGGGACAGGGTCCTCATCGAGCGGGCGGCGGAGGTGTGCCGGGAGCTGGGGGAGAGCGGCGTGGAATACGGCGCGCTGGATCCCCAGCCCTACCTGGCACGGCTGGACGCGCCCCCGGCCAAGCCCACCCTGCCGCCTCCGCCCCGCCCCGTGCGGCGGTCGGTGGACGACACGCCCCAGGCCTGCTACCACCCCTGGCAGCGGTGGCTGGCCCGGATGCTGGATATGACGCTGTACGGCGCGGTGTTCGACGTGCTGTGGCTGGTGCTGACCCGAGATCGGAGCATTGTCCTGTCCAACGGGGCGCTGAGCTGGTTCCTGGCCCTGATCCTGCTGGCCTTCACCCTGGCGGTGGAGCCCCTGTGGCTCCACTTCTGGGGCTGGACGCCGGGGAAATGGGTGTTCGGCCTGAAGCTGCGGGATGGGGACGGCAACAAGCTGGGGCTCTCTCAGGCGTGGGCACGGAGCTGGGAGCTGGCCTGGGCGGGCTACGGCCTCAATATCCCCTTCTACAGCTGGTGGCGGTTCTGGAAGAACCGCAAGGACGCCCTGGAGGGCTGGAACGGGAGCTGGAACGGCGACGTGGGCTGCCGCTACACCAAGGAGGAGCGGCGGTTCAGCGGCTGGATCTTTGTTGGCGTCCACGTGCTGTGCGTGGCCGCGCTGCTCCTGGGGCTGCGGTACACCGAGCTGCCGGTGAACCGGGGGGATCTCACCGTGGCGGAGTTTGCCCGGAACTACAACCACTACATCCGCCTTTTGATGGATGGGTACGACGAGGATTTCTGCCCCCGGATGGACGAAGCCGGACGCTGGGTGGAGCGGGAGGACGGCGGCGGTTATACGGTCATCTCGTCAGGGGAGACCTTCAACGGCGTGCCGGTGAGAGGGGAAACCGTCTGGCAGCAGCCGGAGTTCACCGTGGAAAACGGCCGGGTGACGGCGGTAACCCTGCGCTGGGTCAGCGATCGCACCTACAACTTCTCCGACGGGACCCGGGAGACGCTGGCCCTGCTGGCCCTGTCCGGCTCGGCGGAGGGGACGGGGCTGTTCTCCTATAACCTGTCGGGCTGGGTGAAGGCGGCGGAGGAGGATCACCTGTTTACCCGGTGGGGGGATTCGGAGGCGGACTACCGCGGCATACACATTGTCCAGGTGCTGGACTACTCCGGCTACCAGGACGACGGGACGTTCCTTCTCGCCATCGAGGGGGAGGAGCAGCACTGTGAAAAGACGGTGACGATTTCCCTGGTGGAATAACATGATAGGGCTGTCTCCGCCTGGAAAGGGCGGGGACAGCCCGCGAAGGAGTGCTTGAACTATGGCCGGGAAGCTCTATTTAGTGCCCACCCCCATCGGCAATTTGGGGGATATCAGCCGCAGGGTGGCGGAGACGCTGGCGGGGGCGGACTTCCTCGCCGCCGAGGACACAAGGGTGACGGTGAAGCTGCTCAACCACCTGGGGCTGAAAAAGCCCATGGTGACCTACCACCGCCACAACTGCGACACCGCGGGCCCCGCCATCCTGCGGCGGATCCAGGAGGGGGAGAGCTGCGCCCTGGTGACGGACGCGGGCACCCCCGCTATCTCCGACCCAGGCGAGGATTTGGTGGCCCTGTGCGCCGCCGCCGGGATCGAAGTGGTGTCCATACCCGGCCCCTGCGCCCTGACGGTGGCGCTGTCGGCGTCCGGCCTGCCCACCGCCCGGTTTACCTTCGAGGGCTTCCTGCCCCTGAACAAAAAGAACCGCCGGGCCCAGCTGGAGGGTCTGGCGGACGAGGAGCGCACCATGATCTTCTACGAGGCCCCCCACAAGCTCCGGGCCACCCTGGACGATCTGGCGGCGGTGTTTGGGCCGGACCGTCCCCTGACGGTGTGCCGGGAGTTGACCAAGCTCCACGAGGAGGTGCTGCGCACCACCGTCGGGGAGGCGCAGGCGCGCTACGCCGCCCAGGAGCCCCGGGGGGAGTTTGTGCTGGTGGTGGGCGGCCGCCCGCCCCAGGCAGAGGTGGTAGAGGGCGATGAGGACGCCGCCCTGGCCAGGGTGGCCCAGCTGCGGGGTGCGGGGATGCCCCTGAAGGGGGCGGCGGCCCAGGCGGCGGAGGAGTTCGGTCTGAAAAAGCGGGCGCTGTACAACCGGGCCCTCCAGGGGGAGAGAGAAACGGATGATAACATTTAGTATAGGTAATTTGGAAAATTATGGAGCACATCGGGGCAAAATAATCTGTCGAAAAAGGAAGAAGTTGTAAAATTTTGTTTTTTAATGGATGGGACTCAGGATAATGATGGAAAAAGTACCATAAAAGAGCAGAAAAATCCCGTTTTTTGGGACGGGAAATGGAATAATATAGGAAAGCTGACAAAATTCGACAGAAAAAAGAGCCGTCCGGCGTGCCGACGGCTCTTTTCATCGTTCCGGTGCAGATTTCATTTGGTAATGAGGTCTTTCATGCAGACGTCACAGATGTTTTTGCCCTTGTAGGAGATGATGTCCCTGGAATCTCCACAGAAAATGCAGGCGGGCTGGTACTTGGACAGGATGATCGACGAGCCGTCAACATAGATCTCAAGAGGGTCGCGCTCCGCGATATCCAGGGTGCGGCGGAGCTCGATGGGTAGAACGATACGTCCCAATTCATCGACCTTACGAACGATTCCGGTTGCTTTCATAAGTGTAATCCTCCTTGCGCGTTGCGCAGATATAGTATCACGGCACCTCTATTATAACATACCGTATACCGTTGTCAATCAAAAAAATGGAGAAATGAAACAAATTTTGGGAGGGTGTGTCACAGCACCCCGAAGGAGGCGGAAAAACCCCGAATTGTGCGCCACCTGTGCGCATAATCCGGGGCTGTTTTCCGTATAGATGGGAGGACAGGCAGACGGAAAGGGGGAGCGGCTATGGCGATGTCGCTGATCTGGACGGTGATGGTGGGGGCGGCAATCCTGTGCGGGCTGGCCACGGGGAACGGCCCGGCGGTGGCCAAGGGGGCGCTGGACGGCGCCGCCGCCGGGGTGGAGCTGTGCCTGTCCATGATGGGGGTGCTGTGCCTGTGGATGGGGGTGATGGAGGTGATGGAGCGCTCGGGGCTGGCCGCCGGGCTGTCCCGGCTGCTGCGGCCCGCCCTGCGGCGGCTGTACCCCGACTTCGCCAGGGACAAAAAGGTGATGGACGCGGTGAGCGCCAACCTGTCCGCCAACCTGCTGGGGCTGGGCAACGCAGCCACCCCCCTGGGGCTGGAGGCGTCCCGCCTCATGGCGGAGCGCACCCCCGGCGTGGCGTCGGACGGGCTTTGTATGCTGGTGGTGATGAACACCGCCTCCCTCCAGCTCATCCCCACCACGGTGGCCTCCCTGCGGGCCGCGGCGGGCAGCGCAAACCCCTTCGACATCCTGCCGGCGGTGTGGCTGGCGTCGGTGATCTCCATCACTGTGGGCATCACGGCGGCCAAGCTGCTCTCCCGCGTGTGGAGGTAGGGCCATGGATCTGCTGTTTACCATGCTGGTGCCTTTCCTCATGCTGGGGGTGGCCCTGTGGGGGCTGGTGCGCCGGGTGGACCTGTGGGGCGCCCTCACCGACGGGGCGGAGAAGGGGCTGAAGGTGTCCCTGCGGATCATGCCGCCCCTCATCGGCCTGCTGACGGCGGTGTATATGCTCCGGGCGTCCGGGGCGCTGGAGCTGCTGGGGGAGCTGGTGGGCCCGCTGCTGACGGCGGTGGGCATACCGCCGGAGACCGTCGGCCTGCTGCTGGTGCGGCCGGTGAGCGGCTCGGCGGCTTTAGGCGTGGGGGCGGAGCTCATCGAGACCTACGGCCCCGACTCCCCGGTGGGCCGGACGGCGGCGGTGATGCTGGGCTCCACCGAGACCACGTTCTATACCATCGCGGTGTACTTCGGCGCGGCCAAGATCGGCAAGACCCGGTACGCCGTGCCGGCGGCGCTGTGCGCGGATATCGCGGGGTTTTTGGCCGCCTCCTGGGCGGTGCGGCTGCTGTTTTAGCTGGCGGAGGCTTCGCCTGTTTGCGGGAAAAGTCAGGTTGACATTTCGGCGGAATTGAGTTATACTAAAGATAGAAATAAGGGTGCTACCGGCAAACGGTTGCCCCCTGACTTTGGTTAAGAAGTAACCGCGGGCCGGGAAGCTGGGCGGTTACTTCTTTTTATTGGCCTGTAGGAACAGGGCAATAATGCCAACGATCAGAATACCTGTCTGGATCAGATCAGAGTATGTAACCATTTGGCAGCCCCCCTTTCGTAGGATCAGGGGGCCAAGAAGCGCCCCTGACTGAGCAGGGGGACAAACCGCTTGCCGTTTATCGGTAGCACCAGGGACAGCATAGCATAAAAACTCACAAAATACAACTGATTTTGGATCTATTTTACCGGCTCATCCTGCCCCAGGACGGTGAGCTTCGTCTCGGGGGCGTTGATGTACATTTCCTCGCAATCCCGCTGGGCCTGGATCAAGATTTGGATGGCCCGTTCCGTTTCCCGCATGAGATGGACATACATTTCTTTATAGTCCGCCATTTTTTTCACCTCTATTGGGCAGAATATCATAAACTGTCAATGACTGTCAAGCAATTTGACTGACATTATATTACAATGTTAGTCAAAGGGGTGAAATAAATGGCAAAAACGGAAACCCAAGTTTCTTTCCGCGTTACCTATGAATTTAAAGCTCGACTGGAAGCCCAGGCGGAAAAAGAGCATCGCCCTGTTGCCAACTTAATTCACAAAGTGATGGAAGAATATCTGGATCAGCAGGAAAAGCAGGAGGAACAGCCATAAAAAGACCCCACCCGAAACCGGGTGGGGTCTTTTCATATCCGAATTATTCCTCCGCCATGGCCTTCGCCGCGGCGATGGCCTTCTCCTGGGCGGGGCCGGGGCACTCCTCATACCGCACGAAGTGCAGGGTGAAGGATCCCCTGGACTGGGTCATGGCCCGCAGGTCGATGGCGTAGGTCATCAGCTCGGCCATGGGGGCCTCGGCGGTGATCACCTGCTGGCCGCCGCCCACGGGCTGCATATCCATGACGCGGCCCCGGCGCTTGTTCAGGTCGCCCAGCACGTCGCCCATGTAGCTGTCGGGCACGGTGACCTTCAGCTCGCCCACCGGCTCCAGCAGCACGGGGGACGCCTCGGGCAGGGCGGCCTTGTAGGCCAGCTGCGCCGCCGTCTTAAAGGCGATTTCGGAGGAGTCCACAGGGTGGTAGGAGCCGTCGTACAGGGTGGCCTTCAAATTCACCATGGGGTAGCCCGCCAGCACGCCGTGGACGCAGGCCTCCCGCAGGCCCTTCTCCACCGCGGGGAAGAAGTTCTTGGGCACCGCGCCGCCCACGACCTCCTCGCAGAACTCCAGGGTCTCGCTCTCGCAGGGCTCGAAGCGGATCCATACGTCGCCGAACTGGCCGGAGCCGCCGGTCTGCTTCTTGTGGCGGCCCTGCTTGGACACCGGCTTGCGGATCTTCTCCCGGTAGGCCACCCGGGGCTCGGACAGCTCCACCTCCACGTTGAAGCGGGACTTGAGCTTGTTCACCAGCACGTCCATCTGGATGTCGCCGGCGGTGGTCACCACCATCTGGTGGGTCTCGGCGTTGTTCACCACGGTGAAGGTGGGATCCTCCTCGTTCAGGCGGCCCAGGCCGGCGGCGATCTTGTCCTCCTGGCCCCGGGTCTTGGGGGCGATGGCCCGGGAGAAGTTGGGCTCGGCGAAGGGGATGGGATCCAGCTTGATGAACTTCCGGGCGTCGCACAGGGTGTCGCCGGTCTTGACCTTGTCCATCTTGCCGATGGCGCCGATGTCGCCGCACAGCAGCTCCTTGACCTCCTCGCTCTTTTTGCCCTTCATGACGTACAGGCGGCCCAGCTTCTCCATCTGGCCGGTGGTGGCGTTCACCAGGGTCATGTCGGAGGTGATGTCGCCGGACAGCACCTTGATGAAGGAGAATTTGCCGTA
>CATLEJ010000074.1 GCA_949916125.1 uncultured Oscillospiraceae bacterium | reverse complement strand
TTCACCTCAGCCACACTCCCCACCTCCAAGAACTCCCCCATCTCCTGACCGGTGAGGAACCCGGAGGAACCGTGGGTGCCGTCGGGCAGGATGTCGAAGCCCCGGCTGTCCCGGGTGGCTTTATAGCCGGAGAACCACTTGTACCCCGTCCCGGTGAACAGGCACACCAGCAGGGCGATCACCGCCGTTGCTCCCAGGCCGAAGGGGGTGAACAGCACAAACCAGTTTCGGAATGGGTTGAACACCCAGATGCTCTCCACCACCTCCTCGCCGGATTTGTGGAAGGTGGAGGCGATGCCCAGCCGGATGGAGTTCAGCAGCATTCCATAAAGATACCAGCCCGTCAGCCCCGCGGCGGCGTAGAGTGGCAGCCTCTTTTTGTGGCGCTCATACCAGGGGCCGACTTTGGGTTCAAGGCGATCTTCCAGTTTTTCGATGAGCTTGGATAAGCGGGGCATCCGCCACATCTCCTTTCGAGGTCGTGAATTGGGTGCGCGGGGGCACATAGGGCGCGGGCTTCCTGCCGGTGACGGCGGAGATCGCCTCGGGGGTGAGTACAAACACCCGCGCCAGATTTTTGTCCCGGCATCGGGGAAACAGCACCTGCTCCGCCTGCCCCTCCAGAGCGGCCATGGCAATCTGGGGGAAGCCCCGGCTTCTGGCCGTGCGGATGGCGGCGTTGATCCGGCGCAGATCCATATCCGCCGCCAAGACGAGGGGCACGCCCTGAAACATGGCGTCCCACTCGGGCACGTCGTCGGGGGGCGGGCGGTCTGATTGGAGAACGCGGACAGCTCATCCATCAGCGCCACTTTGCCGATGCCGGGGCAGACATAGTGCATGGCGTAGAGGCTGTCCCCCAGGCGGGCCAGGGAGGCCACCCGGGCGCTGCCCCAGGGGTTGGAGCCACGGCTCCGGGCAATGGTCGGAAGAAACAAAGAAGCGGCACTGTCCAACTCCTCCGGCCCGAGGGTGAAAGGGTCGATCCCGCCATGGTAG
Organism: uncultured Oscillospiraceae bacterium; assembly: GCA_949916125.1. Classification (GTDB taxonomy): domain Bacteria; phylum Bacillota; class Clostridia; order Oscillospirales; family Oscillospiraceae; genus Enterenecus. The sequence goes on along the minus strand of CATLEJ010000074.1, from coordinate 12,590 downwards.
GCGGCCACTTCTCCAACCGCTCTCGCTGTAAAGAAGTAAAAGGAGCGGTAGCCCATAGGCTCCGCTCCTCTTTATCTTCCGCAATATTTGGGTATCCTCCCCAAAACTTTAAAAAGGGCTTGCAATTCTCCTGTATATCAAGCTAAAATCAGATTTGGAAACATAAATGCGGCAGGGCTGTAGGGTGTTACCAGCACCCCACAGCCCTGCGCGAGTGTCTGCACCACTCAACACAGCAATCGTAAAGATTGTACCACAGGCCCATTATATCCATTTTCACTTCATTTAGCAAGAGGGAATGGGTATGGTGCGGTATGTGTTCGCATTGATTGATTCAAAGAGGAAACGACCATGAAACTGAAAAGAGAAGCCCTTGCCCTGATTCTATCCGTGGCGCACTGTTCACCCTGTCCGCCTGCGGAAGCTCCAGCGGCGGCAGTTCCAGCCAAACGCCTGTCGCGCCGAGCGAGACGGCAGAGTTTACCCCTGAGCCTACATCGGAGCCCACCGAAAACGATCAGGCGGGAGGGAAAGCTGTTGGATTTGGTGACTTGGGGGATTACCACGTAGAGATCAAGGGGGCGTCCCTTGCAGGCGACGCCGCCCAGGCCGCGGATGGTCTTGACCATTTCTTGCACAAAGCCTGCCGCGCGGGCCAGCACCACCGCCAGGTGTTTGGTGTCCGGGCTTTGGGAGAGCACATCGTACCAGTCCGGCAGAATAGGCATCTCCACAAACCGGCCATTTTCATCGGTGATGGTGGCATTGTCAAAGGTGTGCAAAACGTACAAATAAAGGGATTCGATCTCATCTCACCCCGCTATATCGATGTTAAAACCTGTGGCGTATGGCAGCTCGTCTTGAATCAATGGCCGGTCATTTGCCAAAATCTCATTTATTTTCCAATGTCTGCAATTTTTGTTTCAGTGAGTTTAAAGGATATCTTTTTTGAATACAGTAGAATTGGTCAGGTTCATGGAGAAAGGCTATTGACAGGCCAGCCGTTCAGATCCTATAATGGATACAAGCTCCATAAGGAGAAAAATGGCTTCGGCACAATTTATGTTGAGGTGAAAAGAGATGAAAAGCATTCGTAAAAAAATTACAGTATGCTTGATGGCAACCGTCCTGATCGCGTTGATTGCGGTGGGGGCGGCCAGCAGCGCCCTGAGCTACCGGAGTACGGTCGCCACCGTAGAACAGATGATGAGTGAGACGGCAGTGCTGGCGGCGCAGCGCATCGAGCAGGAGCTGACCGCCTATAAGAATGTGGCCATGGACACCGGCTGCGTCCCCCAGCTGTCTGACGACGAGGTGCCGCAGGAGGAAAAGCACGCCATTATTGACGAGCGCGTGGCCATGCACGGCTTCCAGCGTGGCAACGTCATCGGCGCCGACGGCATCAGCATTTTCGACGGCAAGGACTACTCGGACCGGGAATACGTAAAGCAGGCCATGCAGGGCAATGTCTATGTCTCCGAGCCGCTGATCAGTAAGATCACGGGGGAGCTGTCCATCATGGTGGCCGCACCCCTCTACGCGGGTGGGAGCCGCGGGGCCGGTATTGTGGGCGTGGTCTATTTTGTGCCCCCGGAGACCTTCCTGAACGATATCGTCTCATCTATCCAGATTGGGGACAACTGCCGGGCCTACATGATCAACAAGTCCGGCGACACCATCGCCGATATCACGCTGGACACCATCACCACCCAGAATATCGAGCGGGAGGCCCAGAGCGACCCCTCCCTGCAAAGCCGGGCCGAGCTCCACGCGGCCATGCGTCAGGGCAAAAACGGCTTCGGCTCCATCAAAGCGGAGGACGGGCCCCGCTTCCTGGCCTACGCCCCCGTGGGCGGCACCGACGGCTGGAGCCTGGCCGTGGCCGCGCCCAAGTCCAACTATCTGGCCAATACATACTTTGGCATCCTCATCAGCGTGCTGGTGGTTGTGGTGTCCATCATCGCGTCTATCGTGGTGGCCCTGAAGCTGTCCAGCAACATCAGCGTGCCCATGCGGGCCTGCGCCGAGCGGATGAAGCTGCTGGTGGGGGGCGATCTGGATTCCCCCGTCCCCCAGGCCAACGGCCAGGACGAGACCGCGGAGCTGACCCGCGCCACCGCGGCTATGGTGGCGGGGCTGAACACCATCATCGCGGACATCGGCTACCTGCTCAACGAGCTGGCCAATAAGAATTTCGACGTCAATTCCGACCACCGGGACGCCTATGTGGGCGGGTTCCAGAATATCCTGCTGTCCATGCGCAACCTGAAGCTGTCGCTCAGCGGCACCCTGCGCCAGATTGACTCCGCCGCAGGCCAGGTATCCTCCGCCGGCAGCCAGGTGTCCACCGGGGCCCAAACCCTCAGCCAGGGCTCCATGGAGCAGGCCAGCGCCATAGAGGAGCTGGCAGCCACCGTCAACGACATCTCCACCAGCGCCAAAAAGACCGCCGCGGCCGCGGAGGAGGCGGGCCGGTTCGTGGGTCTGGCCGGCGCTCAGCTGGGCACCAGCGTAGACCACGTCAAGGAGCTGAACGCCGCCATGGAGCGCATCTCCAGTTCCTCCGAGGAGATCTCCAAGATCATCGCCGCCATTGAGAATATCGCGTTCCAGACCAATATCCTGGCGCTGAACGCGGCTGTGGAGGCCGCCCGCGCGGGTTCCGCCGGGAAGGGCTTTGCGGTGGTGGCCGACGAGGTGCGCAACCTGGCCTCCAAGTCCGACGAGGCCGCCAAGGCCACCAAGGATCTGATTGAGAGCTCTATCATGTCCGTCTCGGAGGGCAGCCAGGCGGTGAGCCGGGTAACCGAGTCCTTGGAGCAGACCAATGAGCTGGCGGGCAATGTATCCGTTCAGATGAATGTGGTGGTGGAGGCGGTGGAAAACCAGACCACCGCCCTGGCCCAGGTCACCGAAGGCATCGACCAGATCTCCTCCGTGGTGCAGACCAACAGCGCCACCGCCCAGGAGAGCGCCGCCGCCAGCGAGGAGCTGTCCGCCGAGGCGAACAGCTTGAAGCAGTTGGTGGATGAGTTTACTCTGGCTTCCGATTGACCGGGTTTTTAATTGACCCCAAAACACGTCGCCGCAAGCGCCATATCGCTTGCGGCGACCAGCTTATACAGGGGTGGTTTTTATCTGCTGCGCCGTAAAAAACAGACCCGCCGCGCCTGGTTGGACACGGCAGCCTCTGTCTGCATAGGATGCGGTGTAGAACATTGAGGTTAAGGAGCACCCCATATGAATCGGCAATCATCTTGCAGCCAGTCTCTGGCTCATCTCTGTTCGGTCCTGCGCGGCCGGCCGCAGGCGGCGGCCAGCATCGCGGGCAGCAAAAATTTCCCCGGCATAACAGGCGCCGTGCGGTTCTATCAGACCAATGGTGGAGTAATCGTCCTGGCTGAAATCAGCGGCCTGCCCCAATCGAATTTTCCCTGTCAAGAGCGGATCTTCGGGTTCCACATCCACGAGGGGACCGACTGCGGCGGCAATATGGACGACCCGTTTGCGGATGTTATGTCACACTATAATCCGGGCGGCTGCGGGCACCCGCACCACGCCGGAGACCTGCCGCCGCTGTTCGGGAACGGCGGGCGTGCGCTGTCCCTGTGCCTGACCAATCGTTTTTCCGTGGATGAGGTGGTTGGGAGAACCGTCATCATCCACGACCACCCCGACGATTTCACAACCCAGCCGTCCGGCAATTCCGGCACAAAGATTGCCTGCGGCGTGATTCGGAAAACCGCGGGCGCTTGCTTTTGATCTGCCCACGGTCCGGCGGCAGGCTATTGAAAACCGACGGGAATTATGCTATCATGAAATGGAAATTTACGGACTGGCCGGTGGGAAAGCGGGTTGGACCGGGCCGTAGTCAAATTCAGGCTGTAACAGGCCGCTGGAAAGGGGAATGCTATTATGAAACGAAGCGAGATCAACGCGGCCCTCCGGGAGATGGAGCAGATGATCCGGGAATGCCGGTTCGCCCTGCCCCCCTTCTGCGGCTTTACGCCGGAGGAGTGGCAGCATAAGGGGCATGAGTACGACGAGGTCCGGGACAATATGCTGGGGTGGGATATCACGGATTACGGCCTGGGCCGCTTTTCGGAGGTGGGCTTCTCCCTGATTACCCTGCGCAACGGCAACCTGAAGCTGGCGGACAAGTACCGGAAAACCTACGCGGAAAAGCTGCTGTTTTTAAAGGAAGGGCAGTACTCCCCCAACCACTTCCACTGGTCGAAGATGGAGGACATCATCAACCGGGGCGGCGGCGTGCTGCTGATCCGGGTGTTCAACTCCCTGCCCGACGAGGAGATCGACCGGGAGGGCGACGTGACGGTACATCTGGACGGCTGTGTCCGCACCGTGCCGGCGGGCGCCCAGCTGCGGCTGGAGCCGGGGATGAGCATCTCCATTCAGCCCCGGCTCTACCATGACTTCGAGGTGGAGCCCGGCACGGGGGACGTGCTCATCGGTGAGGTGAGCCAGTGCAACGACGACAACACGGACAACCGCTTCAACCCGCCCATGGGCCGGTTCCCCGTCATTGAGGAGGACGAGCCGCCCTACCGGCTGCTGTGTACGGAGTATCCGCCGGCATAGGCGCAGGCGGCCCGTCCAGATATGGGGGACAAGCGGCACGGCAAAAATTGGAGCGGCCGGGGGCCTATAAAATAGCCGGGGCAAGGTAAAGCGTGGGATGCGCCGCTTTACAGGGGGCCGGCCCAGGTTTCCAACGGGGTGGGGCTTAAGTTTGCCGCCACGGACCTCAAAAAGCTGGCTGTCGGGAAATCCCAACGCCCTGCCACGTATTTTTCCAGCCCGCTTTCCCTGATCTTTTCCCCCTAATGCATCGCGGCCTGCCTGGGCATTTCCCAGGCAGGCCGCTTTTCGACAGGCTGGGGGAAGACGCCCCCTGGGTGTCTTCCCCCCTTTTGGGTTCCGCGCCGCAGAGCGGCGCGGAACCCGTTTGACTTTCATGCCCGGCGGAAATAAACCCCGACTGCGCAATTCTCCGCCGCCGGCCAGAAGGCCGGATTCGAGCGGCTTTCGGACAGCTTAGGCGGTGGAACCCTTCGCCCTAACCGCGCCGTTTGGCCTTTTGTATCCATCGACGCCATCACCCGGCAGAAAGCCTTCGAGCTATTGAGAACATTGTCCTCCAGGCTGCCGGGGACGACTGCCGCCGTCCGATATGCGCCGTACCGGTTTACCCCTTTGCCATGGACTCGATGATGGCGTCGGCCAGGGCGTCCAGCTCCAGCTCCTTGTCGGGGTGGAGGGCGGAGGCCAGGGTGAGCCGGTCGTTGAGCACGGTCATGTTCTTCATCTCGTCCTCCAGGAACTTCTGCATCAGGTCGCCGGATTTGACGGCCCAGGAGCCGTTCTCAATGATGGCGCAGGTGCGGTTCTGGAAGTTCAGCGCCTTGAGGTGCATCAGATAGTCGTGCATCACCGGGTAGATCCCCAGGTTATAGGTGACGGAGGCGAACACCAGATGGCTGAGCCGGAAGGACTCGCTGACCAGCTGGGACACATGGGTGTTGGACACGTCGTACACCCACACGTTGGTGCAGCCCTTCTCGCACAACTTGGAGGCCAGGGCCTGGGCGGCGGACTCGGTGTTGCCGTACATGGAGGCGTAGGCGATGAGCACGCCGTCCTCCTCGGGCTGGTACTTGCTCCACTTGTCGTACTTGTCAATGAAGTACATCAGATCCTTGCGCCACACCGGCCCGTGGAGCGGGCAGATGAACTTGATCTTGTCCAGGATGCCGCCCGCCTTCTTCAGCAGGAGCTGGACGTGGGGGCCGTACTTGCCCACGATGTTGGTGAGGTAGCGCCGGGCGTCGTCGATCCAGTCCCGGTCGAAGTTCACCTCGTCGGCGAACAGCTTGCCGTCCAGGGCTCCGAAGGAGCCGAAGGCGTCGGCGGCGAACAGCACGCCGTTGGTGAGATCGAAGGTGACCATGGCCTCGGGCCAGTGGACCATGGGGGCTTCCACGAAGGTGACGGTGTGGTCGCCGAAGGAGAAGGTGTCCCCCTCCTTGACCTGGATCAGCTCGTGGCCATCGATGTGGAAGCCGAACTGCCGCATGAGCATGAACGCCTTCTCGGTGGAGATGACCTTGACGTCGGGCCAGCGGATGAGGATCTCCTCGATGGACGCGCCGTGATCGGGCTCCATGTGGTTGATCAGCAGGTAGTCCAAGGGCCGGTCACCCAGCAGGTGATCCAGATTCTCCAGCAGCTGGCGGCAGGCGGACCAGTCCACGGTGTCGAACAGGACGGTGGACTTGTCCAGCAGCAGATAGGCGTTGTAGCTCACGCCCCGGGGGATGGGGTGGATGTTCTCAAACAGGTGCAGGCGGTGATCGTTGGCGCCCACCCAGTACAGGTTATCGGTGACACTGCGCACGCAGTACATAAGCGATCCTCCTTGTATTGAAAGAATGTGTGTTCAGCTTATGGATATCAGCCTGTTCCGTTGCCGACGGGATCGGCCGACCTGACGGATCCGGCGGTAACGGTTTCAAGCTCTTTTTGGTTCTTTTTCTCTCGAGAAAAAGAACTTACGCCTCGATGAACATATCCTTGCTCTCAGCGCACTCCGGGCAGACCCAGCCCTCGGGCAGATCCTTGAACAGGGTGCCGGGGGCCACCTCCGCGTCGGGGTCGCCCAGCTCGGGCACGTACTCGTAACCGCAGCCGCCGCACACGTAGCGCGGGCCGATGGGCTCGGGCTTGGGGGGCTGGGGCCGCTTCATCTTCACCATGGGGGGCGCGGGCTGTTTGTCCTCCAGGCCCAGGGCCTGGGCCAGCAGGGGCAGGATCTCGTTCACGTCGCCCACAATGCCGTAGTCGCAGTTTTTGAAGATGGGGGCGTTGGAGCTCTTGTTGATGGCCACGATGGTGGAGGCGTCCTTGATGCCCTTCAGGTGCTGGATGGCGCCGGAGATGCCGCAGGCGATGTACAGGTTCCCCTTGAACTTCTGGCCGGACATCCCCACATAGCGGTTCAGCGGCACATACTTGTGGGTCTCCGCCACGGGACGGCTGGAGCCGATGGCCGCGCCGGCGGCCTTGGCCAGATCCTCGATGAGCTTCATGTTCTCCTTGGGGCCGATGCCCTGGCCGGCGGACACCACCCGCTCCGCCTGGGCGATGGGGGTGTCCATGGGGATGCCCACGGAGAAGTCGTAGCCGTCCTTCTTCAGGGCCGCTACCAAAGCGTCCACCCGCTCCTTGGCGTCGCCCTCCTTCAGGATTAGGCCCTTGCGCACGCCGGTGATGGGGGCGGGCTTCTTGGCCACGCTGGAGGAGCCGCCGCCCGCGCTCTTGGGGGGCTTGCCCATGATGGCCGCACCGATGACCATCCGCTGCACCTCGTTGGTGCCCTCGTAGATGGTGGTGATCTTGGCGTCCCGGTACATCCGTTCCACGTCCATGCCCTTGAGGAAGCCGGTGCCGCCGAAGATCTGCACCGCGTCGTTGGTGACCTCCAGGGCGATGTCGGAGGCGTACATCTTGGCCATGGCGGCGTCCACGCCGTAGGGCTCGTGGGCCTCCTTCTTCTCGGCGGCGGAGTACACCAGCATCCGGGCACACTTCAGCTTGGTGGCCATGTCGGCCAGCTTGAAGGTGATGGCCTGGTTGAAGCCAATGGGCTTGCCGAACTGGACGCGCTCCTTGGCGTACTCCACGGCGGCCTCATAGGCCCCCTGGGCGATGCCCAGCGCCTGGGAGGCGATGCCGATGCGGCCGCCGTCCAGGGTGGCCATGGCGATTTTGAACCCCTGGCCCTCCTTGCCCAGCAGGTTCTCCTTGGGCACCTTCACGTCGTCGAAGTTGAGCTGGCAGGTCTCGGAGGAGCGGATGCCCATCTTGTCGTAGTGGGGCTCGAAGGTGAAGCCCTTCCAGCCCTTCTCCACGATGAAAGCGGAGATGCCCCTCGTGCCGATGTCCGGGGTGGTGACGGCGAAAACCACGTAGGTGTCCGCCACGCCGCCGTTGGTGATGAAGATCTTCTGGCCGTTGAGCAGCCAGTAGTCGCCCTTGTCGATGGCGGTGGTCTCGGTGCCGCCCGCGTCGGAGCCGGCGTTGGGCTCGGTGAGGCCGAAGGCGCCGATCTTCTCGCCCTTGGCCAGGGGAACCAGGTACTTTTTCTTCTGCTCCTCGGTGCCGAAGGCGAAGATGGGCCAGGTGCCCAGGGATACGTGGGCGGACAAAATCACGCCCGTGCCGCCGTCCACCCGGGACAGCTCCTCCACGGCGATGGCGTAGCTCATGACGTCGAGCCCGGCGCCGCCGTACTCCTTGGGATAAGGGATGCCCATCAGCCCCATCTCGGCCAGCTTTTTCACGGCCTCGGCGGGGAAGCGGCTCTCCTGATCCATGAGGATGGCGTTGGGCTTCACCTCCGTCTCCGCGAAGGCACGGATTTTGGCGCGCAGCTCCTCATGGGCCTGCGTGGTCTGGAACAACATACGGAAACCTCCTTTGAGTAATTTACAACGATAATAAGAATCATTATCCACTAAGTGAAAATGTACCACAATCAGGCAGGTTTGTCAATGCGGTTTTTTATGCTTTGCACAAAATAGAAGAACAATTTTTCGCAAAGCTTGACAAAACCGCTAAATATTGAGTGACAGCAATATGGCTGAAGCGTAAGTCCTGTAAGCCCCATCAATCTAAACCCCGGCACAGGGCAGAGGGTCCCGGATTCTCCGCGAGGAACCGATGGGCCCGCGCCTCTGAGCCGGGGGCAGAGGCCCCCTGCCCAGGCTCCTGCATTCCGCGCAGCGTCCCCTTTCAATCAGGTCCCGCCCTCCACGGAGGAATGGCTCATGATATAAAATTCCTCCTGGCTGGGCCGGTATTCCTTTGCCATGGGCTCCAGTGCATCGTCATAGCGCCGGGCCGCCTCCTCGTCGATGCTCATGACGGGGCTGTCCCGGTATACCCATTTCCGGCCGTCCAGCGCGCCCTCCCTCAGCTCCTTTACCAGCATGGCCGACGGGAACCGCCCGTCCTCCAGGCACACGTTGTGTTTTTTACAGCTTTTGAAGCCGCAGCCCACGTAGTTGGAAGGGCTTCCAAAGATGACGATCACGTCCCAGCCCAGCTCCTCCGCCCGCCGGAAGGAGTGCTCCAGCAGCAGGCTGCCATAGCCATTGCGCTGGTGCTCCGGCGCGATGGAGACAGGGCCGAAGGTGAGGATATCCTTGACCGCCCCGGCCCCGTCGGTGAGGGTGGCCCTGGTGTACATCACATTCCCGATGACCCGGCCGTCCAGCTCGGCCACAAAATCCAGCTCCGGGATGAAATCCGGGTGCTCCCGCATGATGTGGACCAGGTAGTGCTCCGTACAGCCGGGGACGTAGATATTGTAGAAGGCCCGCCGGGTGACGGCCTCCACGGCCGAACGGTCCGCCTGGGTCTCATTCCTGATGGTCAGCATCATATGCCCCTCCATTTCGCCCTTTATTCTTTCATGATTTTACCATAAGGCATGGCCAAAGTCGAGGTACATCTCCGGAACCACAATGAAAAAACCGCCCGGCCGGGATTTCCACCGCCGTCCAAACAGGCCCTATCGCCAATGTTCCGCCAAAAATGCTTAAGAATTTTTAAAACCCCCAGCTTCACTATTGACAGAGCAATATTATATGAAGTATAATATTGCTCGAAAGGAGGGATAGCATTGGCATTCGCGATTGGGCCCCAACTGCTGGACGGCTGCGTGCTGGCGGTGCTGTCCCGGGGGGACGCTTACGGTTACGTACTGACCCAGCAGGTAAAGGCCCAGCTGGACATTTCGGAGTCCACCCTCTACCCGGTACTGCGGCGGCTCCAGCGGGACGGGCTGCTGACGGTGTACGACAGGCCGTACCAGGGACGAAACCGGCGCTACTATGCCATTACCCCCGTGGGCCGCACCCAGCTGGACAGGCGGCGGCAGGAATGGGCTGAGTTCCGGGATGGAGTAGAGGAGCTTTTGAAGGAGGAACAACAGGATGGACAAACTTACCTATTTAGCTGAGCTGGCGGAAGGGCTGGCCCGGTGGGTGCCCGAGCGGGAGCGGCAGGATATCCTGCGCTACTACGCGGAATATTTTGAAGAGGCCGGCCCGGAGCGGGAGGGCCAGGTGGTGGCCGAGCTGGGCGACCCCTGGGCGCTGTCCTGCCGTCTGGCGGTGGAGGGCGGCTACGTGACCCAGGAGAAGGCGGACAGCTGGGTGCCCCCGAAAAAGAAGCGCTGGCCCTGGGCGCTGATCGCCACCGTGGCCTGCGTGGCCATCGTGGCGGTGTCGGTGGCCCAGACGGCCTCCCGGTTCGGCGGCTGGATCGGCCGGCTGGTGTCGGGCAACACCGCCAATGTCGCCCAGGTGGAGGAGGGCACCGCGTTCATCACCGGGGATCAATCCGGCGGCTTCTGGACAATGGAGGACGGATATCTGGAGGCGTTTGACGAGATCGACGTGGACGCCGGCATCGCCAACGTGATCGTCACCGGCGGGGACGATTACACCCTGTCCATCAGCTCGGACGCCGCCCTGGGGGGCTACAGCCTGAAGTGGGAGGTCAAAAACGGCGTGCTGAAGATCCGGGACGGCGGCTCAGCGGGCCACGTGGAGATCAACAGCTGGGACGACTTCAAAAATGTGTTTGGCATCAACGCCAGCGCCATGGATGTGATCATCACCGTACCTGAGGGGGCGGAGCTGAGCAAGCTCAAGGCCAAGACCGGCTTGGGCGATGTGTTTATCAGCGGCCTGGACGTGGAAAAGAAGCTGGAAGTGGAAACGGGCCTGGGCGATGTGGAGTGCTATGAGATCCGCGCCCATGACGATGTGAAGCTGGCAAGCGGCAAAGGGGACGTGGCCCTGGCCGTCACCGAGCCGTACAGCGGCACGCAGTTCGATCTTGAGACCGGCTGGGGCACCATCGAGGCCCAGATCAACGGCCTGGAACAGGATTGTGATTACGAGGCCAAGACCGGCATGGGCACCGTCACCCTCAACGGGGACAGCCGTGGCACCAAGGTGGAACGCAAGAGCAAAGGCGACTACAAGCTGGATGCCGAGACCGGCATGGGGGACGTGAACCTGTATTTTCAGGACGACCGATGGTAAGATAGACTGAGCGGCCCGCAGTGCGGGCCGCTTTGACCGCCCGGCGCCGCTTACGGCGCCGGGCTTTATCCTGCTATCTAACTTGGCTTCAGGGGGCAGAGAAATGATGCGGTTCGTCCAACGGCTCATCGTGCTGGCGCTGGCTTGGCAGTGATTCTTGGGGCGGTTTCTCAAAATGAAAAAAGCATAGAGTAAGCCCCGCTGTGCTTTCACATTGCGGGGCTACATAACAGAAATTAAAAGGCAACGCTGCCCGTATGCTTTTCGTTCACAACGTAATAGGCCTTCCGTTCTTCCGGCTTTACATACAGCTTTAGGCTGGTGATCGGCGTGCGCTTTTTGATAGCGCGGAACTCCGCTTTTGCCGTCTCCACCAGGGCATCCAGGTCCGTATCAATGCCCTGGAACTGCATGATAAGCTCCGGCTTCATCTGCGCCGCCTTTTCCTTCTCCGCGGCCCGCGTCTTTGCGGCTGCCGCTTTTTCTTCCGGCGTCATGACTTTTCTCCCGGATTTTTTCTTGCCCTGCAAATCCCCGCTTGCCTTCTCGCTCATAGTAAACCTCCGTTTTGAAGTATTTTGTACTACACCATTTATATAACACAAATACAAATCAAACGCAATACTTTTTCTGGATTTTATATCCAGTTCAGCAAAACATACGCAGCAATCGGGCAAATCTCACAGGGCAATCACCGCAGCAGCGGCCCCACGTCCTCCATCCCCCGCTGGCGCAGGAAGATTGCCTTGGGGGACTGGCGCAGCACCTCCCGGATGTCGCGGGTCAGCGAGCTGGCCTCCCCGGTGTCCCGCACCACCCGGATGTACTCATGGACGCTGTGCATACTGCCCAGGCTCTGCCCCAGCTGGCCGTACATGGCCCCGTAGGCCCCCTGGAGCCGGGTGACCCAGCGGTGATCCGAAATCAGCACCGTCATGGCGGCCCGGGCCGCCTCCCGGGTGGTGAGATTCAAGGCGTCCAGCCGCAGCGCCCGGGCGGACACCCGGAACCGGGGCACCGTCACGCTGGACTCCCCCACCTGGAGGGACAGCCCCTGCCGGGTCCACAGCTTTGCCCCGCCCAGCTCCGTCCCGGCGGATACCTGGACCTTGCCGCAGTTGCCGAACAGGCACCCGCCGATGTCCCCGTCCGGCCCGCCCCCCTGGGCTTTCGCCACCCGGGCGGAGCCGGTGATCACAATGTCGCCGCAGGCTCCCTGGATACCCGCGCCGATGGCGGCGGCGCCGCAGGCGGCCTGGGCGGTCACGATGCCGCCCTGGATGCGGATGTCCCCCACCGGGGCGCCCAGGGCCCCGCCGATGCCCGCGCCGCCCCCCGTCCCGGTGGCGGTGACCACGCCGCCCCGGATGAGGATGGGGCCGGTGGGCTGCCGGCCCGCGGCGCTGTCCCGGCCGATGCCGGCGGCGCCGGCCCCGCCGGTGGCGGTGAGGGTGC
>CATLEJ010000073.1 GCA_949916125.1 uncultured Oscillospiraceae bacterium | reverse complement strand
AGCAGGCTGTCGTACTCACAGTTGTCGTTCCAGATGGAGTTGGTGCCCACGTCGATGACGTTGTCGGTGAGGTACTTTTTCCACGCCTGACGGGCCTCGGGCTTGGTGTAGTCCCAGAACGCGCCGTCGCCGCCCCACCATTTGCCCACGGCGTACCCGTCGCTGTCGGCGGCCTTGACAAACACATCCTTGTCCACGAACTCCTGGAACCAGGGGTGCATCAGCAGGATGCCGGGCTTCACGTTGGGTACGTTCTGGGCCCCCTTCTCGTTCATGGCGGCGAAGTAGGCCCGGGGATCCTTGAACCGGGTGGTGTTCCAGGTGAACACGCACCGGCGGTTCTGATAGCTGGTATAGCCGGAGGACAGGTGGAACCCGTCGATGGGGAAGCCCTCCTCCTTGACGGTGTCGATGAACTCCAGCACCGCGTCGTCGCTGTCCTTCTCCAGCTCGGGATAGTACATGGAGGAGCCCTGATAGCCCAGCGCCCGCTTGGGCAGCAGGGCGGGGCGGCCGGTGAGCAGGGTATAGTTGTCCACAATCCGGGCCAGGGTGTTGCCCCCCAGCAGGAACAGGTCGATGTCGCCGCCGTCCGCCTGCCAGTAGGTGTACCGGGGCCAGTAATTGCTCTTTTCCCGGCCCATGTTGAACACGGACTCGTAGAAGTTGTGGTAGAACAGGCCCACTGCCTTGCGGGTGGCCCGGCTCAGGCGGATGTAGAAGGGGATGTGCTTATAGAGGGTATCCATCTTCTCCGCGTCGTAGCCCATGGCGTCGGTGGCCCGCTCCCGGAGGAACTCTTTGTTCTTGTTCAGCAGGCCGGCCTTCTCGCCGAAGCCGTAGAAGCAGTCGTCCTCCTCCATCCGGCTGTAGTGGGTGACCCGGTGGTTGGCGTCCAGCACGAAGGGGTTGCCCGCTAGATCCGAATAGAGCAGCGTGCCCTCATGGTCGTACAGCCGGAAGGAGATGGGATCCCGATCCACCTCCAGGCGGAGTTTGCCGGTGTCGAACACCAGTGTCTTGTCCCCCTCGGCGAGGCTGGGGCGGAAGGGCTCCACCCGGGTGCGCTCCCCCTCGAAAAGGGGATCCAGCCGGTCGGCCCAGGCGGTGGTGGCCAGCACATAGGACTCCTCCGCCAGCTCCCTGTCGAAGGAGGCGCGGACGCGGATGATCTCGTCGGTGACGAAGTACAGCTTGATGTCGGCGCAGTTGGTGTGGAGCAGGAACGCGCCGTCCAGGCGCTCCAGCCCGGTGACGGCGGAACAGATTTTCATGGTGGGTTCACTCCTGTCAAAATGTGATGGGCGGATCCGGTCAGTTCCACCAGAAGGAGGGGACGAGATTGCACAGGTAGGGGATGATCAGCGGGATGGCGGGGATGAAGGTGACCAGGAACAGGGCGACGACCATGGAGGCGAAGATGGGCACGATGTACTTGGTGACGCCCTCGATCTTCACGTTGCCCACGCCGCAGCCCACGAACAGGCAGGAGCCCACCGGCGGGGTGACGGAGCCGATGCCCAGGTTCATGATGAGCATCAGGCCGAAGTGGACGTCGCTCATGCCGATGCTCCGGGCGATGGGCAGGAAGATGGGGGTGAAGATCAGCACGGCGGGGGTCAGATCCAGGAACATCCCCATCACCAGCAGGAACACGTTCATGATGAGCAGCAGCACATAGCGGTTGTTGGACACGCTCATCAGGCCAGCGCTGATGGCGGCGGGTATGCCGGTATAGGACATGACGAAGGACATGATGGATGAGGCGGCGATGAGGAACAGGATAGTGGCGGAGCTTTTCATGGTGTCCGCCAGCAGGTCGTAGAAGGTCTTGAGGTCCATCTCCCGGTAGATCACCGCCAGCAGGCCACAGTACAGGCACATGACCACGCCCGCCTCGGTGGCGGTGAACTTGCCGGTGAGGATGCCGCCCATGACGATGATGACGGCCAGCAGGGACGGGATGGCGTCCACCCAGATCTTCCAGGCGGGGTCGGTCTCCTTCACGTCCGACTTCTTATAGCCCTTCTTGACGGCGAGGAGGATGGCCAGGGCCGCCACGGCGATGCCCAGGAGGGCGCCGGTGAGGTAGCCGCCCATGAACAGGGCCGCCACGGACACGCCGCCCGCGGTGATGGAGAACAGGATGAGGGGCCCGCTGGGCGGGATCAGGATGCCGGTGGGGGCGGAGCAGATGTTGACGGCGGCGGAGTAGTTGGGGTCGTAGCCCTCATCCCGCTCCAGGGGGCTCATGATGGAGCCCATGGCGGAGGTGGCCGCCACGGAGGAGCCGGACACCGCGCCGAAGAACATATTGGCCAGCACGTTGGTGGTGGCCAGGTAGCCGGGGACCCAGCCCACCAGCAGGCGGGCCAGCCGCACCAGGCGGCGGGCGATGCCGCCCTTGTTCATGATGTTGCCGCCCAGGCTGAAGAAGGGCAGGGCCAGCAGGGAGAAGGAGTCCAGCCCGGAGAAGCAGCGCAGGGAGGCCACCACGGCCAGGGTGTCGGCGGGGATGCCGCTGGCCAGGGCGGTGATGATGGAGGCGATGCCGATGCCCGCGGAGATGGGCACGCCCGCCAGCAGCATGACAAAGAACGAGCCGAACAGAACCAAAACGGTGAGCAGCATTATGCGTCCCCTCCTTTCTTGTCGGTGAAATACTGGATGTACTTCAGGATGCGGGCGATGACGATGAACACGCCGGACAGGGGGATGATGGCGTACAGGAAGTGATAGGACAGGTGCATGACGGGCGAGTTGTTGATGGCGTACACCGCCAGCCGGAACCCGCCGAAGATGAACACGAAGCAGACGAAGAACAGGATCATGGCCTCGATGAACACGGCCAGCACAATGGCGGCGGGGCCCTTCACCCGATCCTTCACCAGATCCAGGGAGAGGTGTTCATCCCGGTAGAAGCAGTAGGCGGAGCCGATGAGGGACGCCCAGATCAGCACGAAGCGCAGGAACTCGTCGGTGACGGTGGAAGGGCTGCCGGCCAGCTTGGTGACGATCTGCCAGGTGCCGCCCACCAGCAGGGCCAGCATAAACACGGCCATCAAAAACCGCATGGCTGTGTCCAAAATTTTCTCAAATTTTTTCACAATGTCATCTCCTTATGTCTTAACAGGACTTCAAGTAAGGAAACTTCCGTCGCCGGGCGGGAACGAAATGGTCGCCGCCCACAAACGTCAGCGAACTAAAGTTCTTTTTGGTCCTTTTTCTTTCAAGAAAAAGGACTATCCCGCGTTCTGGATGCGCTCCACGAAGGAGTACACACCGGGGTCGCTGGTCTTGAGGTTCTCGTAGATGGGCTGGCAGGCGGCCTGGAAGGCGGCCATATCCACGTCCCGGATCAGCTCCACGTTGTTCTTCTGGGCCAGCTCCAGCACCTCGTTCTCGAAGTCCGCCCAGGCCTGCTTGTACTGGTCGGTCATATCTGCGGCGGTTTCCCGCATGATCTGCCGCTGGTTGTCGGACATGGCGTTCCACGCCGTGGTGGAGATGACGATGATGTCGGGGATCCGGGTGTGCTCGTCAAAGCAGTAGTACTGGGTCACGTCGCTGTGATCCCGCAGGGCGGTGACGTTGTTCTCCGCGCCGTCCACGTTGCCCGACTGCATCCCGGTGTAGATCTCGCTGTAGCTCATGACCTGGGCGGAGCCCCCCAGGGCGTTCATCATGTCGATGGCCATCTGGGAGTCCATGGTGCGGATCTTCAGCCCCTTCAGGTCGGCGGGGGTGCGGATGGCGTTTTTGGCCGTGTAGAACGAGCGGGAGCCGGAGTCCAGCCAGGTCAGGCCGATGAAGCCCGCGTCCTGCGTCAGCTGGTACATATCCTGGGCGATTTCGCCGTCCATCACGCTGTAGTAATGGTCTTTGTCATTGAACACGTAGGGGACAGACAGGGCGTTCCACTCATTTTTGAAGTTACCCAAGGTGGCGGCGGACACCTTTGTCATATCCAGTCCGCCGGCCCGCATGATGGTGATGCAGTCCGTCTCGCTGCCCAGGGTGCCGTTGGGGAAGATCTGGATGGTGATGGAGCCGTTGGACTTCTCCTCCACCGCCTTCGCCCAGGCGGTCATGGCGATATGCACCGCGTGGTCCTCCGCCAGATTGTGGGCCAGCCGGAGGTGGAACACCTTTTCGCCGTCGGCGTTGACCTCCCCGGCGCCTCCCGGCCCGCCGCAGGCGGCCAGGGAGCAGAGAAGTGCGGCGCATATCACGCCGGCCAGGAACTTTTTGACGCTCATTTCTGACTCCTCCTTTTCTTAGTGTGGGCACATCTGCCCTGCACATTTGATATTTTAATATATTAGTATATTATTTTCAACTGACAGGTCCTGAAAAAATTTCCTTGGATTTTTGTGCATAATGCCAATGCCTTCTCCAGCATATGGGTAAAGGTGGTATTCCTGTATACATTTTACATAAAAAGGCCGCAGAAACTGTCGTTCCTGCGGCGCAAGCGCGGATATGAAGCTGTTGCCTTACTGCCTGGGCGCGAAATAGTGGGGATAGGCCTCCTGCATTTTGCGCAGATGGGTCTGGTAAAGGCCCAAGTGCGCCTCCAGGATACGTACGGCGGCGTCGGCATCCCCGACCGACATGGCCTCCACCAGGGCCCGGTGTTCGTCAATGATAGCGCTGTCCAGGTTCATCACGAAGCTGAGTACCCGGATCCGCTCGATATGGTGCCGGAGCCCCTGCATCCAGTCAAAATGGTGTTCCATCCCGTTGAGCTCAAAGGCGATCCGGTGGAATGCGTTGTCCAGCTCAAAGAGCCTGGCCTTCCGGTTGGGGTCGAGGGCGTCCAGATAAAATTGGTAAATCTGGAGGTTTTCCTGGTACCGGCGGATCGCCTCCTCGGTCAGACGGGGGATGGTCCGCAGGACCATCTCCTTTTCCAGGGTAAACCGGCTGAACTGCTCTATCTCCACAAGCTCCGTATTGATGGGGGCCACGTAGGTTCCGCTCTGGGGGCGGACCACCACCAGCTTGGCCAGCCCCAAGGTGATAATGGCCTCATGGATGGGGGTGCGGCTCATCCCCATCTGCTGGGCCAGTTCCTTGTCGTTCAGGCTGTCGTTGGGTTTCAGGTCAAGATTCAGGATGCGGGAACGGAGGGCCCGGTAAGCTGTTTCACGCGCGCTGAGTATGTCTGCCATAATCGCTTCCTCTTTTTTGATTCGGGGTCATCGGACCCGGCGATCCCGGATCATCTGACGCAGATCGGCGAGATTCATGGTGAAGAAAGACCGGTTTCGCCGCCAGGCCAGGCCGGTGCGCTCCGCCACGAACGCCTTCAGCTCCTCGGCGCTTCCGCCTTTGACCGTGGCTTTGTCGACCATGCACACCGACCTGCTGCCCAAAAATAGATAGAGGTATTCGTCGTCCTCCACCAGCCGCTGGAACCGGCCATACTCCAGCCGCATACTCCCCTCGCCGGACAGTTCGAGGGAACTGCCGTAAAAGGAGCATACGTTTTTCGGCAGGTTCCCCCTTCGATCATCCACGGCCTTGTCCGCCCGGACGGAGGCTGGAAAATCCCTGCCGATCATGAGCAGACAGCCGATCAAAAGCAAAACCGCCTGGAGGATCCGATCCATCTCCACCGTCAGCGCCAGCGCGGCCATGACAAAGCCAACCGCCAGCTGGGCTAAAATGCGCGGCTGGTGATAGGTGCGATACTCGGTTTTGAACAGGCGCTGGAGGGTGTCCTCCGTATGTTGGATGCTGCCGGTAAACTTAGCTCGATCCGCCATAATCATCCCCCTGATGTATTGATATTTTAATACTTCAGTGCAGCCATGTCAATCCCCATTATGATCGGGCGCCGGTTTGAACGTACCCTTCTTTTGACCGGAGGGTGAGAAAAAGCGGGTATGAAACGCTGCCGTGTGGGAACCCCATCCCCCCGAGCTGGGGGAGGCGGCTATCCGGCGACGCGGTTTAGCCGGGCAGCTGTCTCGACGGGAGTCATTGAAAGGGCCCCGCACTACATTTGAGGGCGCCGATTCATACATTTCAGGCAGGTAATGCGCTTTTTCAGAAATGCTATGGTATAATTAAATAAAATATTATGCGCATTCCCGGCCCCGGCCGTCCCCGCCGGTAAGATTCCCTGAATAAAAGAAAGGATGGAACAACATGAGACGAAAACTGACAAGCCTGCTGCTGGCCCTGGCGATGGCCCTGGCCCTGGCGCCCACCGCCCTGGCGGCCACCGTCGTGGACAGGGTGAAGGTCTCCATGACCGCGCCCACCGTGGGCAAGCCCCTCCCCCAGAACCTGAAAACCAGCTCCGACTCCAGCGCGGAGCTGACCGGATTCCAGTGGGAGGGCGAGCTGGACGGCAACGGGAACATGAAGGGCGGCACCAATTACACCCTGACCTTCTCCCTGAAAATCAAGTCCGGCAAAAACGCCAACTTCCCCAAGAACAACAGCACCCTGCACGTGGTGTTCAACGGCACCCTGACCGCCACCATCACGGAGCTGTCCAGCAAAAAGGCCTCCGGCACCCTCACCTTCTTTATCAATGAGAGGGGCAAGATGGAAAAGCCCGCCGCGCCGGCGAAGTACTTCACCAAGGCCGAGGCGGATGCCAACTACCCCAGCCCCATCACTCTGGTGGTGAACGATCAAACGCTGGATGTGAGCGACTTGGGCCCCTATAGTAAGGGCGTCAAGATGATCGTGGGGTTTAGGATGAACAAACGGGCTGTTTTCCACACCCTGGAGGGCGAAGCAATCAGCAACGACCTGCCCTATCTCGACACAGGCGCTTATAAAGACACCATCAACCCTTACCGGGTCACCCGGGTGGTTTATGACCTTTACCGGAAGGATGATCCCTCCATCGCGACCTTCCCCAACAACACCGAGCTGTGGCTCAGTCCCAAGTGCGATATCCAGGGTATTTTAGACAACATCGCCCGGGACTACGGCAAGAGCGGGGGGTGTTTCAACACCTGGAACTATACGGTGTTCATCCCCGACACCCTCTACCCCAACGGTCCCACCTACACCAGCGGCAGCATCCCCCGCTGCCGGGTGATGCTCTACTCCGGCAGCGACGTGTACGCCGCGGCCCGGGCGGGTAAGGCGGCGGCCCGGGACTGGTGTACCAACCACACCTATACCTATGCGTTCTATAAGAGCCCCGTTGACCGCCGTTACAGCACCGCCACCTGCCAGAGCGACGAGCGGTACTACTACTCCTGCTCCAAGTGCGGCAAGTGCGAGCAGAACCCCAACCACACCTACTTTGATAAGGGCCTCACCAACGACAACGGGGAGGGCCGGTACTCCGCCCACATTTATTATGACCGGATCCCTACCGACGAGCACTTTCTGGGCCTCAACGCCAACGGCGACCGGGTCTATCTCGAGTGCTGTGTAAACTGCGGCATCGACGAGCGGCAGGAGGATACCCAGATGTCCTTTGCACGCTATAAGGCCAATATCAATCCGGAGGCCACCCAGGCCGACTGGAAGAACTTTTTAGAAAAGCGGAAAAAGGTCTGGGAGCCGGGCGGATCGTATTATAACAGCGCCATCAAGGCTACCCTGGAAAAGGACGGCCTGCACAACGCCTACGCCATCGCCGCCGATAAGTTCATCACCGCCAAAACCAGCGGCTGGGCGAAAAGCGACGTGCAGGAGGCCTCCAACGAGGATCTGGTAGACCTGGGCCTGATGGGCAATGACTACACCAAGACCATCAGCCGCCTGCAATTCTGCTCCGTGGCGGTGAAGCTGGCGGAGAAGATGACGGGCAAGGCCATCACCCCCGCCCCCTCCGGCACCTTCTCCGACACGGATAGCGAGTACGTCCGCAAAGCTTATGCTGCCCGCATTACTACCGGCGCGGGCGGCGGGAAGTTCAACCCCAGCGGCACCCTCACCCGCCAGGAGATGGCTGCCTTCCTTTACCGGGCGTTGATGTACGTGAAAGCCAACTCCGACACCAAGTACACCATCTGGGAGTCCAAGCTGGGCAATTACACCGATGCGGGGCAGCTGGCCGGCTGGGCGAAAAACGAGATGGCGTTCATGAACGCCCTGGGCCTCATCAACGGCATGACCACCAACACTCTGGCCCCCACCAAGACCTGCACCATCGAACAGGCCCTGGTGGTAGCCTACCGCAGCCTGGACGCGGGCGGCATCGGCTGGTACCAGTGCGTGGCCTCCCCGTGGGGTAATCTGGAGACCTATGGCGGCGCCGCCGGTACCATCACTTACGCCTATGGCGACCGGGTGTGGTTTACCAGCTCCGAGGGACACTGTGTCGATCCCTACGGCCGTTCCTCCAGCGTTGTTGCCAAGCATTTTTACCCCATCAAGGATTGCTGAGCGGCCTCCCCCGCGCCGAGACGATCCCTCCGGATCCGGCTCACGCGGCAGTTTCCCGGCGGGCACATAAAGATACGAGCTGTCCAACCAGGCGTTGTCCACAGGGAAAGGGCGGCAAATACAATTACACGGATACAACCCGCACAGCCTGATCGCTGTGCGGGTTGTTTTTTCAGCGTGCCTGCCTGTTTTCCCTCATGCTGTCCGCCCTGCTGCGGGAGGACTACGACCCCGCCGCTCAGCCTGTCGAAAAAGTCTGCCTTGCGGCAGACTGCGTGCCGGCATCACGCCATTACAGTTCCGTCCAGACGGCATAGCCAAGGGGGCCCAATTCGCCCTGCCTCCAGCCTTGTGACAGAAGCGGCTTACCGACGGGCAGGCAGGCCCCCGGCCACGCCGGCCGGAACCCCGCGTTCAGCGCCACTGTGACGGACCGGCCCTCCAACCGGCGCTCATAGGCGTAGAGCTGGCCATCTGCGCAAAGGGTTCGCCAGGATCCAAGCGCCAGCAGGTCGTCCCTTCGCCTCAGTGCGGCAAGGCGCTGGAAAAACTCCCGCAGATCATGCGGCGGGTTGTCCCAAGGCATCGGTCCGCGATACTCCGCTTCGCTGGCGCCGCTCATACCCAATTCGTCCCCGTAGAATACGCAGGGGGTGCCGGGGGCGGTAAACAGGAACACTTCCGCCAGCCGCAGGCGGCGGAGATCCCCTCCGCACAGGGACAGAAACCGGCCGACGTCATGGCTGTCCAGCAGATTGAGCTGGCCCTGTGTAACCCCGGTGGGATAGCGGTAGAGCATCTGGGTGATCCGGGCGCTGAACTGGGGGGCGTCAATGGCGCCCAGGGCAAAAAAATCCCGGCAGTGCTTGCGGAAATCGTAATTCATGGCCGAGTCGAACATATCGCCCCGGAGCCAGCTTTCGGCGCTCTCCCAAATCTCGCCGATCATGACGCTGTCCGGGTTGACGGCCCTGGCAGTGCGCTGAAAGGCCCGCCAAAACTCCCGGTCCACCTCGTTGGCCACGTCCAGCCGCCAGCCGTCCACATGGTATTCCCGGATCCAGTGGGCGCACACCTTCAGGAAGTAGTCTCGCACCTCTGGGTTCGAGGTGTTGAGCTTTGGCATCTTCGGCTCGTAGGCGAAGCTGGCATAGTCGGGAGGCACGCCTTCGGGAGGACGGAGCACAGGGAATGCCAAGTCATAAAACCAGTCCCGGTATCGGGAACGCTCCCCGTTGCGCACCACATCGTCAAAGGCGAAAAAGTTCCAGCTGCAGTGGTTGAACACCCCGTCTATCACCACGCGCAGCCCCAGCTGGTGGGCCTGCCCCACCAGCTCACGGAAATCCTCGTCGGTCCCCAGGTTGGGGGAGACGTGGAAGTAGTCCAACAGGTCGTATTTGTGGTATTCTCCGGCGGTAAAAATGGGGTTGAGATAAATACAGTTGAAACCAAGGCCTGCGATGTAATCCAGGCTTTCGGTGATCCCCCGGACGGTGCCGCCCAGCCGGGACTTCAGGCTGAGCCCGTTTTCCCAGACCGTTTCGGAGGGGGCGCCCCGGATGCCCCGCTTCCCCGACGCAAAGCTGTCGGGGAAAATATTGTATACCACCGCGTGTTTCAGCCACTCAGGCACCGTGCTGATTTCCTCCCGGCGGAGGAAGGGGTACTGGTAGAATTCGCTGCGCTCCGCTGGGAGCCGGGTGGAGAAGATATCCGCGTACAGGTACAGGGTTTCGCCCCCTCCGGCGAGCTCAAAGTAGTAGCACACCCGGGTATACGGGCTGTCGAAGGTGACCTCATAGTAGTCAAAATCCAGCTCGTGGGCGGTACGCTCCATTTCCAGAAACGTGAAGCGGATGGGGTCGTCCGGCTGCACCCGGTCGCCGTACCAGAGGGCGCAGCGATCCAGCTCCCCCGCGGCGCAGCGCAGGCGGAGGGTGAGGGAGCGTTCGCTGTTGGCAAAGGCGTATTGGGATAGCGGGATGTGGGTCACCGCCTGACGTGTGATCATAAGCATTTCCTTTCCATAGAGGCGGTCATTCCTTCACGCCCCCGGCGGTAAGGCCGGATACCATATATTTCTGGATCTTAAAGAAGATCAGCAGCAGCGGCAGGGAGGCCAGCATGGACGCGGCGGTGAACACCGACCAATTCCGGCTGTAGTCGTTGGATTGGAGCTGATACAGCCCACCCGCCAAGGAGTAGGACTGGCTGTCCAGCAGGAAGGTGGTGGCGAACAGGTACTCATTCCACACGGTGATGAGCACCATGACGCAGGTGACGAGAATGGCGGGCCGGGCCAGGGGCAGGACGATGCGCAGGATCATCTGAAAATCGCCGGCACCGTCGATTTTGGAGGCCTCCTCGATCTCCCTGGGGATGGTGTCGAAATAGCCTTTCAGGTTCCAGACGGCGAACACGCACATGGAGCCGGCGTAGATCATCATCAGGCCGCCGTGGGTGTTGAGTGTATTGGTCAGCCGAAGCACCCGAAACAGGG
Source organism: uncultured Oscillospiraceae bacterium (assembly GCA_949916125.1). GTDB lineage: Bacteria > Bacillota > Clostridia > Oscillospirales > Oscillospiraceae > Enterenecus. The sequence continues at coordinate 2,890 of CATLEJ010000073.1, read as the reverse complement.
CGAACATGGACAGCACCTGGGGGAAGGCGTTGAGCACCAGCAGCACCCGCAGCATCCCCCGCCGCCCGGCAAACCGCCAGCGGGAGGCGGCATAGGCCATGGGCACCGCGCACAGCATGGCCAGGACGATGGTGCCGGCGCTGAGCAGCAGCGAATTTTTCAGCCAGAGCAGGAAGGGCTTGTCGAACAGGATAACCCGGTAATTTTCCAGCGTGGGGTCCTTCGGCAGAAAAGAGAGGTCCCCGGACAGCGCCGCCCCCTGGCCGCTGAAGGAGATGGACAGGGCGTACAGCACCGGCACCAGGGTCACCAGGCACAGAAGGATAAAGGCCGCGTTCAGCAGGGCCAGCCTGACTGCGTTTTTCCGTTTGTTCCTCATGTTCAGTCCTCCCGGAGGCTGCGGTTGGTCAGGATGGAAAACAGGATGATGACCACAAACAGCAGCATACTCACCGCGCTGGAAAGCCCGTAGTTGTTGGAGGCGAAGGCGTTCTGGTGGGCATAGGTGATCACCGTGTTCAGGGTGGCCCCGGTCATATAGCCCCGCTGCTGGGTGAGCAGGTAGATGATGTCGAACTGTTTGAAGGTGATGAAGGTGGTCATCACCGCCGCCGGGGCGATGATGGGCCGGATGGCGGGGACGGTGATGAACCAGGTGCGCACCCAGAAGCCCGCCCCGTCCAGGGTGGCGCTCTCGTAGAGGCTGGCGTCCACGCTTTGCAGCGCGCCGTCAATGGTGGAAATCATGAAGGGCAGCGCCATCCACAGGTTCAGCGCCATGCAGGAGACAAAGGCAATGCCGTTGCTGGCCAGGAAATCCACCTTGGCAAAGCCAAGGGCGGACAGCAGCTTGTTGAGGACGCCGAATTCGGTGTTAAACATCCCCACCCGCCACAGCAGGATGGAGATATAGGCGGGCACCGCCCAGGGCACCATGAGCAGCGTCTTATATACCCGCCTCAGCCGCAGCCCAGGCGCGTTCAGCCCCAGGGCGATGAAAAAACCCAGCCCAATCTGGATGGCCATGTTCAGAACCGTCCACACCAGCGTGGTGGCCAGTGCGGACAAAAAGCCGGAGTCGAATTTGAACAGCGCCCGGGCATAGTTGTCCAACCCGATGACCTCGTAGTCCGTCCAGTGGTAGAGGTTCATATTGGTCAGCGAGATCCAGCCCGTATAGGCAATGGGGAAGACGATGACGATTACAATCAGCAGCAGGGCGGGGACGCAGTAGAGCCAGGGCTTCCAGTTCCGCTTTTGTTCCATCATAGCACCTCGCTTCGGGGAACGGGGGGCGGCGGAAACCGCCGCCCCTGGTCATGTTGTATTCACGCTGCGCCTGTTCGCGACGCGGTTCTAAGCTCTCCGACTCCGGGGAAACCCATCCGGGGCCTCCGGCCCCTCCTTGGGCGTTCCCCTGCGCTGCGAGCTTAGCCCGCTGCTCACGACGGCTCCGCGCTATGCTACTGCATATCGGCGATGGCCTGCTCCGCGGCGGCCTGGGCTTCTTCGGCGGCCTGGGCGGGATCGGCGCCGTTTTTGTTGATGGCGGTGAGCATGGTCTCCGCCGGGCCCCACATGGCCCCCATCTCGGGGATGTTGGGCATGGGCCGGGCGGTGGAGGCGGTCTTCTGGATGACGGAGATCATCTCCTTGCCGGCCACCTGGGGATCGTCATAGGACTTGTTGTTGGCAGGGGCGCAGCCGGACTTGACGGCCAGGTCCACGCCCACCTCCGGGGAGGCCATGGCGGTGAGCACCTTGGCGATGGCGTCCTTCTTCTCCGCCAGCGCCACCTTGAGCACGCCAGCGCCCTGGATGCCGGAGAAGGGGGCCAGCCCGTTGCCGTTGGGCAGCTTGATGTCGGACAGGGAGGCGATGCCGTAGTCGATGCCCGCGGCCTCAATGCCGGACACCAGCCAGGGCCCGCCGATGATGGCGGCGGCCTTGCCCTCGTTGAACAGGGTGGTGACGGTGTTGTAGTCGCCGTCCGCCTGGAGGGCGCCGAATTTTTGATTATAGGCGGCGGCCTCAATGGTCTTGGGGTCGTTCAGCCCCGGCTTGCCGTTCTCGTCAATGACATAGCCGCCAAAGCCGTTGATGAAGGGGGAGACATTATAGGCGTTGGTGTGCTGGTTGACCACGGCGTAGGTGCCGGCGGCGGCGTCGGTGTGGGCCGCCATGTAGTCATACAGCTCCTCGGTGGTGGCGGGGATGTCACCCTCCCACAGGGCCTTATTGTAGAGGAACACCAGCGTCTCAAAGTAGACCGGGAGCAGGTACTGGGTGCCGCCGATCTGCCCGGCCTCTACGGTCATGGGCAGGTGGTCGGCCAAAATGGAGGCGTCCACCACATCGGAGAGGGGGGCCAGAATGTCCATGGCCACGAAGGTGCCCAGCACGTCGTGGGCGTAGAAGTACAGGTCCGGGGCATTGGCGGCGTCGCTGCCGTACAGCTTGAGCTGGTTGGGCATATCTGTCTTTTTCTCGAAGACCACCGTAATCTGGTCGTCCGCCAGCTGGGCGTTGACCTGGTCGGCGATGGTCTGCATGATCCCCTCGTCCCCATCGTGCCAGACGGTGATTGTGACGGGCGAGGCCGGGGGATTGGTGCTCTGTGAGGGATTGGAGGAGGGGGCGCCAGAGTCCTGAGGAGCGGACTGGGAGCACCCGGCCAGCACGGCAAAGCACAGTGCCAAGGCAAGCAAGAGAGCAGTAACCTTTTTCATTGCAAATCTCCTTTCTAATAAAACGCTTTCCCATTTCCTTCTGCCCGCATGGGAGAAGACAGTTCTCACAGATCAAACAATATACTTGCAATTTGAAGCAAGTTCTTGTAAAATCTAAAGTGAGTATAGCATTATATAAATCAAAGTGTCAATGGAATACC
>CATLEJ010000072.1 GCA_949916125.1 uncultured Oscillospiraceae bacterium | reverse complement strand
CTGATAGACAATATCAACCATCATAGGCATCTCAATCTTTGCAAAGAACGGCCCAAAAACAAACATGGAATACAGAGCAACCGATACAAACCTTATCGTCAATGTATTGCACTTATCAAGCCATCTTTCAAAGTTATGCCGGAACATATATCCAAGTACCATGTAATGCATTGCCTGGAACATATACTCGATATGCCATGGAAGTGATGTGCTGTTCCACGGGAAAATTTCAAATGGTGCAAGTCGCTCGTACAAGATACTAACCAACGAAAGCAGCCAAGACACCGCAATTGCTATTAGACAATTCCTGCTGTCCCCTCTATTTATTTTTTCGGAGATTGTTTCATATCTTTTTATAAAGAAATAGAACGGAATAAATGCGACAAAGAGTGCCGCCACAAACCAAATTTGATCACCTTGCCCTCTGATTTGGAAAAAATTCCATTTCAGTTCTTCTGATAAGTTTCCATGTGCGTTAAATGACAAAACTTGTGAGAGCACAATGCCAAAAACGCTGAATACTAACCAAGGTACAAACAACTGTCGAAACTTTGAATATAGGAATTCTTTGAAGTTTTTCTTCGGCGTATACACATATCCTGCTGTAAAGAAAAATGCTGTCAAAATAAATGGCGAATAAAATGCACTCCAAATATCGGTTCGTGTTTCAAGGTGGGAGAGCATCACCATAATGATGCATACATATTTGACTATATCGACCCATTCAATTCTCTTTTCTTGATCCATCGATTTTTCCTCTATTACTACTGTTTCCAGTCCCCATTAATATGAAAACTCATAAGCTCTTTTAGGTATTACCCATAAATCAATTTGCTTTATTATCATGCCGAGAACGAAATTGAAAATACCGATGATACCATCATCTACTCTGTATCAATTCAGATTGTGCTATAAAGGCGGGTTGTTTTTTTTACCACATCATCCCAGTTATACTTCCTGCAAATAAAATCCACCACGCCATTCTGATAGCTACGAACCAATTCTGCGTCATCGCACATCATTTGCAGCTTCTCCCGCAGGTCGTCTATGTCACCCCGCCGGAACATAACCCCATGCGCCTCAACCACCTCCGCGCACTCCGGAATATCCGAAACCAGGCAGCAGTTCCCATAACTCATGGCCTCCAGCAGGCTCAGCGGCATCCCTTCCACATCACTGGGCAAAACATACACATAGGCGTTGCTGTACAATTCCTCCAACACCTGTCCCTGCACAAATCCAGTGAACAGGATTCGGGAATCGGCCTTCGCCCACTCCTTCAACTCTTTCACAAAATCATCCGTGTCACCGCTGCCTCCGGCGATGACCAGCCTTTTATCCGTATTCACATTTTTGAACGCCTCAACCAGATATTTCAGCCCTTTTTCAGGGACAATCCGCCCTAAAAAGAGAATATATCCCTCTTTCTCCAACCCAAAGCGCTCACGAATCGCCTGGGCGTCCCGCCTCTCCGGCCGCCGCACACCATTGGGGATATACACCGTTTCCCGCCCATACCGATCCATAAAATACCGCCGGGCGCTCTCACTCAACACAATGATCTCATCCGCAAACCGCGCCGCGTTTTTTTCACCCGCCATAATGTACCTCGACGCCAGCCTGCCCCACTTGGCCCGTTGGTGATCCAACCCGTGGATCGTGACAATGACACGCTTCCCCAGCAGCTTGGGCAGCCAGCACATAAACGCGGGCCCCTCCGCATGGATATGCACGACATCATATCTCCCGATCGAGGCAAAAAGGGACGCAAATACCGATGAGCTCATGGCGGCCAGCCCGCGAAACGGAATCGTGGGCACAGTTTTCAGCCGGACGCCCCGGTACTCCCGCAGTTTTCCGCCGCCGGCATAGCGCCCGCCCCGGTTGTAGCACGTAATTTCACAGCCAAGCTCCCTCAGCCGGGTGGACAGCTCCCCAACAACAATCTCCACGCCGCCCTCCCGTGAGGGGACGTGCTTATGCCCCAGCATGGCGACGCGGAGCGGATGGCTGCCCGGCCTTTTTTGATTCAATTCCTACACCCCGTCCCCGCGCAGCACCGTTTTTACCGTTTGCGCAATCAGCCACCAATCCAGCCACCAGTTTCGTTCCCTGAGATACTTTAAATCCAGAGCCACCCACTCGCTCATGGACAGCTCATACCGGTTCCGCTGCACCTGCCAATAACAGGTCAGGCCAGGCTTCACCTTCAGCCGCTGCCGCTCATACCAGTTATATTGCTCCACCTCTTTGGGCAGCGCCGGCCGGGGGCCCACAATGGTCATATCCCCCTTCACAATGTTCACCAGCTGAGGCAGCTCGTCCAAACTCATCTTCCGTAAAAAGCCGCCTACCCTCGTGAGCCGCGGATCCTTTCTGATCTTGAAGGCCACCCCGTCCATCTCGTTATACTGGGCCAGCGCCTCCAACCGTTCCTCCGCGTCGATGCACATGGAGCGAAACTTGTACATCCGAAACCTCCGCCCGCCCTTTCCAACCCGCTCCTGGCAGAAAATCGGCCCGCCCTTGGGGTCGTCGATCACAATCACAATGGCGATTGCCAGCAGCAGCGGAGACAATACCACCAGCGCCAATATGGACAGCACCACGTCTTGAAAGCGTTTGATGCGCAGGTAGCGGCGCAGTTTTTCTTTGTCCGTTAAGACTGTGGCCTCCACTCCACCATACCGCTCCATCACAATCCCCCACCTGTTTCAGTGTTTCACTCTTTTTTCTCCCTCAGAAACATCAAACATTCAAGGGCCGCCCATCCCGCGCACGCCCCGCAGGTATCCAGCAGCACATCCCACCCGCTGGGCGTACGCCCCTGGGAGAATCCCTGGTGGAACTCATCCCCCGCCGCAAACAGCCCGCACAGCACCAGCACCACCAGCGCGGTCCGCAGCCGATTCTGCCGCCGGACCATTCCCGTCAACCCAATCCCCAGCAGGAAATAAAGCCCGAAATGAGCCAGCTTCCGCAGGAAATAATTCAGCAGCTCCAGGTTTTCCGCCGTATTTTCCACCGGCAGCAGCCCCAGCACCCACGCTGTCAGCCCATGGCTCAAGGATTGGGACTGCCCGCTGTCCTGCCCGGAAAACCGAATGATCGCCGCCGCGCTTACCACCGTGAGCGCAAGGCAGGCCGCCAACCACACGCACCGTTTCCAACTTCCTGCCATCCGCTACTTCTTTCCCTTCTTTTCCGCCGCCGCCGCGTAGTAGGACGATCCATACCCCTTCCCAGGCTTCGCCAGCAAATCCGGCACCGCCGCCAACACTGGCAGACCGTAGGTCTGGTGCAGATAATCCTCGTCATGGATCTGCTCATCCATCAGCTCCCGGATTACCACCACCGCGCCGCTGAGCAGCAGTCCAACCGCCGCTCCAACCAATGTGAATTTTGTGAAGCTGGGCCCTGATTTTCCCTGCGGCACAATGGCGTAGTCCACTACGCGCACCGACGCCCCATCCACAATCTGCGCGATCTTATCCGGCAGCACCCGGACAATGGTGTTGGCAATCCGCTCCGCCTCTTCCGGATCCCCGCCGGTCACCGTGATCTCAAAGATCTCCGTCCCGTTTACAGCCCGCGCGCTGATCATCTGCTTTAACTGCCCGAAGGTGTAATCCACCCCCGCCTTCTCGATCACGTCGTTCAAGGTCAGCCGGGTGTTCAGAATCGCGATATACGTCTTTACCAGCGTCTGGGATGCGGACAGGTCGGACAGGCTGATCGACGTGTTGCCCACCGAAACGGTACTGTTATTGACATAGAGCAGCGCGCTGGCCTGGTATTCCGCCGGAATCATGCAGGACGCTACTACCAGCCCCACCCCTCCGCACAGCAGCGTCGCCAGCGCAAGGGCCGTGATATTCCGCCACACGGCCCGCAGCAGCCGCAGCAGATCGATCTCGATGTAGTCGTCGTTCCTCTGTTCCATCTGTGTACTCCACCTCTTACCCGATCCTCCGGCGCAGCTGTTCCGGGTTGTCCGCGAAATCCAGTGCCGTCTGCGCCGAAATGGCGCCCGCCTGGAGCAGCGCCAGGATGGATTGATCCATGGTCATCATACCCTCCCCGCCGCCCGCGGCGATGGCATTGGCGATCTGGTGCGTCTTACCATCTCGGATCAGGCTGCGGATGGCGCTGTTCATGCGCATCACCTCGAAGGCGGGCACCAGCCTGCCGTCCACCCCGGGCAGCAGCTGCTGGGACACCACCGTGTGCAGCACCATGCCGAGCTGAACCCGCACCTGATCCTGCTGCCCGCTGGGGAACGTGTCCACAATCCGGTCGATGGCGTTGGCCGTTCCCTTGGTGTGCAGCGTGGCGATCATCAAATGCCCGGTCTCCGCCGCCGTCATGGCCGTGTGAATGGTCTCCTGATCCCGCATTTCTCCCAGCAGGATCACGTCCGGCGCCTGGCGCAGGCACGCCCGCAGCGCCGACAGGCAGTCCTCCGTATCAATCGCGATCTCCCGCTGGCTGACAATGCTCCGCCTGTCCCGGTGCAGGTATTCGATGGGATCCTCCAGCGTCACGATATGGCATTCCCTGGTTCGGTTGATGCGGTCGATGATGCACGCCTGGGTGGTGGATTTCCCGCTTCCCGCCGTCCCGGTCACCAGCACCATCCCATGGGTTGCGTCCGCCAGCGCCATCACCTGCTCCGGAATGTCAATGGCCTTGTAATCCGGGATATCAAAAGCCACCACCCGCACCACCGCCGCCATAGACCCCCGCTGCCGGTAGGTATTCACCCGGAACCGGGCCAATTCCGGGACGGACAGGGAAAAATCATCGTCCCCGCGCTGGAGATAGCGCCCCATATCCCGGCCGGCTATCTGGTAGAATTCCCGGATCAGCCGCTCCGTCTCCTGCGGAAACACCCGCTCCTCGCTGATGGGCTCCAGCCGGTTGTCCAGCTTTTCGCACACCGGGCCGCCCGCCACAATAAACAGGTCGGACGCCCGATCCGCCACCGCCCGTTTCAAATACTCCAGCAATTCCGCCATATGGCCCTCCTCAAAAGAGCGTTCCGTCCCATACCTCCGGCCCGTCGTCCGGCTCCCACGTCCCCGCGGGCGCCGCCTGCCAGCGCAGGATGGTATAGCCGGATCCCACTATCTGCACCTCCACCTCCAGCGTCTGCGTGTCCGAGATGGGGCAGGAATATCGATAAATGTCTCCGTCCGCCGTCACGCCCGCGGGCCGCTCGCCGCCGCGCAGCCGGGCCAGTACCTCCTGGGCCGCCCGGTCGGCGGCATAGCAACTCTCCACCGCCCCCACGGAGGCGTCCGCCAGCCGCCCGTTTGCCTGAACCGTGGACAGGCTCAGCAGCGCGAACACCGTCAGGCTCAGCACCGCGAACACCGTCAGCAGGGAAATCCCCCCGGTGGGCGGCGGTGAAAACCGATCCTTACGCCGCATCTCCGTCTACCTCCTGCCATGCCGTCTCAATGGAGAACAGGCGCTCTCCCTCGGCGGAACTCAGCTCCACCAGCGCCGTGCCCAGATAGGCCACCCCGCTGTCCAGCTTTTCCACCCGCAGGAGCCAGGCATAGTCCTGGGACTCGGATCGCGTCCAATCCGCCTCGAACCCAATGGACAGCTCCTTTTCCTTGCCGTCAAAGGGGCAGTCCAGCAGCGCCGCCGCCCCGGACAGATCCCCCCTGCAATGGCGCACAGCTTCCGCCGCATTCTGACAGAGTACTACCGCCCGATCCCGATCCTGGTTTCGCTGGGAGCGGGCGTCGGACGCCACAAACGCCTGCAGGCACAGCGCCCCGGACAGGGCGAACACCAGCAGCATCACCAGCTGCTCCATCAGCGCCAGCGGCGCCTTCCCCCTCATGGGATCCCCTCCCCGCCCCGCAGGGACAGCAGGAGGACGTCCCGCTCGCCGCCGGGCCCGGTCACCTCCGCCGTCAGCAGGTTGTCCCGCAGGGACAGCTCCATCCCGGTCGCCTCCATCAGCCTGGTTCCATCCTCCGGGCCGAACTCCCCGCCGTCCACGGAATACAGCTCCATCAGATACCCGTCATAGCAGTAAACCCGTGTCGTGCAGCCCCCGTCCTCCGTCAGGATCAGCGCGGGCACGCCGTCAAACGCTCCCACCGACACTCCGCCCAGACGGTCGCCCTGCCGCACCCGTGTGGCAAGGTACTGCGCGCAGCTCCGGCGATCCGCGGCCCGGCTGTCCCGCACGGTAAGACGGCGGTGCGCCCCCGCTCCCGTCAACAGCACGATCAGCAGGCAGGTGGCAAACACGCCGAACAGCAGGAATGCCAGCAGCCCGTCCGTTGTGTGCCGGATGGCTTGTCTTTTCATGGCTCATTCTCCAAAACCGTAATATCCGGCATCAGGTTCTCCGCGGCCGCTGTGTAATACACCGTATACTGTGTCCGGTCTATCTGGATCCCGTAGCGATCCTCCAGGTAGGACAGGCTGGGCGGGTATCTCCCCTCGGCGGCGTAGCACGCCGTACAGCCCCGCCGCAGGGCGTGCTCCAGCTGCCGCCGATCCTCGTCTCCGCGCCCCTGGTCAAGGCCCTCCACGGCAAAGGAGAACCACACCAGCGCCGCCGCCGCGAGGGCCGGCGGCAGCAGAACCCGCGCAAGCCGGGCCGCTTTTTTCCCAATCCGCCCCATAGCCTCACCCAATCGCCGACATAATGTTCATCAGGGGCAGCATCACGGACAGCAGGATCAGCCCCACCAGCACAGAGCAGGCCAGCACCAGCGCCGGCTCCACCCGGCCTGTCAGCCTGTCCAGCGCCGCCTCGCCCTCGTCCGTCAGATCCCGGGCGATCTTCTCCATGGCCCGGTCTCCCGCGCCGCTCCGCACGCCCAGCTCCAGCAGACGGCACTGCCTTGCGGGCAGCAGCCCGCTGGAGCGGAGGGACGCGCCCAGCCCTTCGCCGCGCCCCAGCCTCGCCCGGAACCCGGCGCACCGGGCCTGGGCATTTCCTTCCAGCAGCCCCTCGGCCAGCGCCGCCGCCTCCTCCATAGGCAGGCCGCCGGACAGGCCCATCGCCAGCCCCTGGGCCAGCCGCGCGTCGTTCAGCTTCCGGGCCACGCCCCTGTCGCCAAACAGGCTCCGCCACCGGGCGAGCAGGGCGTTCCGCAGGGGCCTTGACAGCGCCGCCAGCGCGGCCAGCGCCGCCGCTGCCGCCAGCAGGCCCCACAGCGCCGGCAAAGCCCCGTCCAGCCAGCGCCCCAGCTCCAGCAGCCGCCCGGCCACCCCGGTCAGGCGCCCTCCCAGGGACGCGTACACATCGTCAAAAATGGGCAGCACCTTCACCAGCAGCACCCCGACCACCACCAGCACGAGCCCAAACATCACCGCCGGGTACAGAACCGCGTCCCGCACCCGCCGCGCCAGCCGCCCGCGATCCTCGTAGTACCGGGACAGCGCCGACAGGGCCTCCTCCGTCCGGCCCGTCCGCTCCCCGGCCTCCACCAGCCCGCAGGCATATCCCGGGACAGCGCCGCTCTCCCGCAGCGCAGCGGACAGCGGCGCGCCCGCGTCCACCGTCCGCGCCATGCCGGACAGCAGCTCCCTGCAGCCGCCCTCCTCCGCCAGCAGAAACAGGGCGTCCCCTGTCCCCACCCCCGCGTGGAGCAGCAGCGACAGCTCAAGGCTCAGCCCGGACAGTTCCTCATTGCTCAGCATCTGATTCATAGGCGGCACTCAATACAGGTACTTGACCGTATAGTTGCTGCCGTCCCCGATGAACTCCGCAATATCCTTGCGGCCCTTGCCGGAGGAGGCAAAGGTGGGATCCATCCGCTTCCAGGTGGTGCCGTCAAAGAAGATCGCGCCGTCTACCCAGCCCGTCTCCTCCGTCCACACGCTGATCCAGGCGTGGTACGCTTTGCCCGCGTAGCCCACCACCAGCTTGCAGGGCACCCCCTGGCTGCGGAGCATCCCCGCCATCAGCGCCGCGTAATCGAAGCAAATCCCCTTTTTCGCCTCCAGAACGCTGTCCAGCACCGGCAGATAGCCGGATTTCACCGTCGCGGCCTTGCTCTTGTCATAGGTCAAGGTATTTACCACGAATCCGTATATCTTCTCCACCTTTTTCAGCGGATCACTCACGCCGTCCACCAGCTCCGCCGCCTTGGCGATGGTCTTTTTCGCTTTGCCGTAGTCCACATACTGGTTGGGGCGCAGGAAGGGCGCGAACTCGTCCTTCACCTTCACTGTCATGGCCTGGGAGGCCAGCAGCGCGTACTTGGTGCCCGTGGTATTTTCCAGCACCGCCACGGTGTAGTTCCCGTTCCCGTCGGACAGCGGGAACGTCTGCCACTGGCCGGTGGGCAGGTCATAGTAGTAGGTGGTGGTGGGGCCCGCGACCTGCACCTTCAGCCGTTTGCTGTTGGCCGCGGCAAAACGGGCCATCACATAGCCGTCCCCAATGTTGGAGTAATCGATCTCCGCTCCATTCCCTTTGGCCACCGCCTTGCCTGACGCCTCGGGCAGCAGCAGCACACTGATGGCCGCGGGGGACGCCGCCAGCGGCACCGCTTCGTTCTCCAGTTCCAGATCCACAAGCTCTACCAGATCGGTATAGGCCGCCTCCAGATCAGGGCTGTCCGTCGGCTCCACAGATTCCCGCGCGGCGCACCCCGTCAGGAGGACCAGCGCCAGCAGCGTCGCCAGTACCCGCGCCATTCCCTTTTTCATGCTTAATTCCACCCTTCCGTCACAATAGTTCCACAGGCGGACCCGTCAGGTTCCGCCCGTTTCTTCCTCAATCGCGCGATAAAACGTCTCAGCCACCAGCCGCTGCAAAGCGCCCTCGTCCGGCCGGAACTCCATATAGTTCTCTCCCTGCACCAGTTCGCCCTCCGGCGAGATAAATTCTTCCACCTGGACGCTCCGCAGCGTATCCGCCAGCGCGGACAGCTGCTCCGCTGTGCAGTCGGAGTCCATATGCTCATTCAGCGCCGCCAGCGCGGATGTGGTAAACGCCCCATTGTCCTGCGCCATGCCGGACAGCTTTTCCTGAAGCGCCTTCAGGTATGTCCGCTGCCGCGCCATCCGTTCCAGGTTGGAGCTGTCACCCACGTACCATCTGGCCCGCACATAGTTCAGCGCGTGTTCCCCCAGCAGGGTCACCCGTTCCCCCTGCCGGAGCGTAGGGTCTATCGCGGAAAAGTCGTCCACAATTTCCACCTCTACCCCGCCCACCAGGTCGTTCAGCGCCATCAACCCATCCATGGTCACCGTTACATAGTGGTCGATTTCCACCCCATACAGCAGCCTCGACACCGCGTCTACCGCCGTTTGCGCCGCGGTTTTGTCATTCCCTGTATATGCCTGCGCGTGGGCATAGGCCAGCGCCAGCTGGGCCTCATAGCGGCCGCTGGGCCGTCCATACTGGTCGAAATCCTGTATGCTCGCCATAGTGTCCCGGTTCAGCAGGATGGGCGTACAGCGCCCCGCCGGCTTATCCATCACCAGCAGCAGCATAAAATCGGACTGGGCATAGTCTCCCGTCGTCCCGATTCCTTCCGTCCCGGAGCGGTCCAGCCCCAGCACCAGCACCGTCTCCAGATCCTCCCGGGGAGCCAGCCACCGCCCGTCATAATACAGCATCCCATCTTCCTCCGAGGTCTGGGACGACGGCCCGCCGGGGCGGACGCCCCCCTCCCGGCCGGAGAGCAAAAATGCTCCCACCAGGAGGAGGGCCAATACTGCCGCCAGCCCCGCCAACCCCAGGATTGCCCTACGGTTTATGCGGAACCGCATCTTAACGTTCGGCGCTCTGCTTACGGTCTTTCGTCAGCAGTACCACGCCGCCGGCGGCACAGGCCGCCGCCAGCAGCATTGCGCTGCCGCCCATGCCGGCCACTCCCGTCTGGGGGGAGTTCACCAGCGGCACGTCAGGATCCGGCACGTCCACCAGCGGCACGTCCGGGTCCGGCACATCCGGGTCCGGCACATCCACCAGCGGCACATCCGGGTCCGGCACGTCTACCAGCGGCACGTCCGGGTCCGGCACGTCTACCAGCGGAGTATCCGGATCGGGGATATCCACCACCGGCGCGCTGGGCGTGGGCTCCGTGGGAGAGTTGACCGGGGCCGCGAAGGCCGTAGCGGTCAGCAGCATCACACACAGGGCGGCCACCAAAACCATGGAGAGTTTCTTCACGCTTGATTCCTTCCTTTCCTTGCAGATTTGAGCCTGTATTGTTGCCTCAAACGCCGCACGACCCGCGCTTTCAGCGGCAAACGCAGGCCCTTATGCTCAATGGGACGCGTTTCCGCTTCCCATTTTCGCCATCACCAGATACCGCCGGTTTCCGTCCCCCCGCAGGCAGGTGGACAGGATCAGCAGCTTGTCATCCGTGGACGGCCCGGCGTCCCTGTCCACACTGGCCCCGATGGAGCGCACGGACACCGCCTCCTCCACAAAGGCCCGATACTTCTCCGGGTCGTTGAAATCATAGTAATATAAAATGTGTTCTTTCCCATGGGGCACCCCTGCGAACACCTCATAGTGCAGCTCCCGGTCGGGTAAGTAGACGATGATTTCCCGGAATTGTTCCAAGCCCTCAAGGTCGGAATACGCCGCCTGAAGCCCGCCGAACATAATCCCGGAGTCCGTGTAGTGCCCATAAATTAAGGTAGCCGGGTCGGAAAAGTCTTTCCCATTATAGGTGCGCTCCGTAAAGATCGCCCCATTCACATCCCGTTTTCCCTCGCTGTTGTGGTTCAGGTAGTATCCGTCCTCACCCTCCCGCTGCAGGATGGGATAGTTTACCTGCGTTCCCGGAATGTAGAGCCATGCGTAAATGTCCGGGTTCATGTTCCACAGCGCGTCGAAGTCCACCGGGCTCTCATAAGGCGGCTGCGTGCCCTCCGGGCCGGGGGACGCCTCCGGTGCGGCTGAGGGGCGCTCCCACGCCTCTACGGCGGCCCGCACCCTGGTCTCCGGCGTCTCATGGGGCAGCGCCCGCCAGATCAGCGCGGAACATATCGCCAGCGCCGCCGCCAGCAGAATCCCGCCCAGCCAATACCGCCGTTTCACCTGACTGCCTCCTTCCACTCCGGCAAAAACCGCCGCCAGCACTTGAGCAGGATATCCCGGTCACCGGCCGTCAGCCGGAGCATCGCCTCCCCCAGCCGGGGCGGGCGGGCGTCCATGTTGTGGCAGTCGGATCCCAAGAAGTGAACCCGCCCCGCCCGCAGCAATTCCAGCGCCGCCCTTCGGGTGCGCCACTGGAGAAAACACGTGGCGTTGCACTGATTCAGCACACCCCAGTTCAGCAGCTCCACCCAGGTTTTTTTATTCTGCCACCTGCAGTACCGCTCAACGTGGGCCAGAACCACCGTCAGGCCGGGCCGGTTCTGAAGCTCCCGCACCTCCTGAAGCATCCGTTCCGTCCAGGGCGCAAAAGGCATTTCCAGCAGCAGCAGTCCCGTTCCCTCAAGGCAGAGGGCGTCCGCCCACTCCGAGCGGGCCATCCCCTCAAAATAGTGTACCTCCGCCCCCAGCCGGAGCTCCGGCAGTCCGGGCCGCAGGGCCGCCCGCAGCCGCTGTGCCGCCTCGGCCCGCCGCGATAAGAACCGCTCCGGGCTGTTTTCCTCCGCGTAAAAGTGCGGCGTAGCGGCAACCAGCCCCACCCCTTGGGCGGCGCTGGCCTCCAGCATGGCGAGGCTTTCCGATACGTCTCGGCTGCCGTCATCCATCCCCGGCAGAATATGGGTATGTAGATCAATCACCGCCTGCCGCCTCACCCTTCTTCCCGTAGCCGTACCCGTAGCTCTTGTACCGCTTTTCCGGGCTGTCCGCATGGGTCATCACAAAACCCAGCACCTTGGCGTTTACGTGCTCCAGCTGCCGCATGGTTTCTCCCAGCGAGGAGCGTGTGGCGTAGTCCCTGCGCACCACCAGGATCATGCCATGAACCAGCCGGGACGCCACCAGCGCGTCCGTTACCTCGGTCACCGGCGGCAGATCCAGTATCATGAAGTCATAGAATGAGGACAGATCCTTCAGTACCGTCTTCAATCCGTCTGCGCCAAGCATCTCCGACGGGTTGGGCGGCGTGGCCCCGGCGCCCATCACCCAGAGGTTTTCCGAAATCCCGGAGGGCTGGATCACGTCCTTCTCCCCGCACAGGCCCGCCAGCAGGTTGGACAGTCCCGTCTCAAAGCTCAGGCCCAGCCGCCTGGAAATGGTCGGCAGGCGCATATCCGCCTCCACCAGCAGCACGCGCCGCCCCGACCCCGCCAGCATATACGACAGGTTCAGCGCTGTGGTGCTCTTTCCCTCTCCGCTCAGCGAGCTGGTGATCCCGATGATCCGGCAGGTCTGCCCCTCCGGCAACGTAGCGTACGGCAGCGCGAACAGCACGTTGGTGCGCAGCAGCCTGTATGCCTCCGACGCCGCGAAGTTCAACCCATCCCCGAAGGTTTTGCTCTCGTCCTCCGGGCCTATGAATTGTTTTTCCCTGCTTTTTTTGCTCACCGCCAGTTTTCCCTTCCTCCGGAGCATATGGCGATTGCAGGCGCTCTGTAAATTTTTGAAGAAATCGGTCATGCATATTTCCTTCCACATTTTTCTCAGCCCTTAACTTTCTCCCACCTTACAGCCGTTTTTTGCTGCTCTATGAACCCGTCCGGGACTGATTTTCTGCATCGCTGGTCAATGGGCTGTACCCTTTTTGGGGAGCACTCCATCATAATTTTTCCCTCTTACTGAGAAATACACAGTGGCCTGCAAGGTGTGGGTTGCGAGCCATTTTTCCTATTGCGGAGTTTAGCTGTGTATGGTATAATGCAGCCGTAAAAACAGGCAAGAGCAAGGTGGGCTGCCCCCAAAAGCAGCACCACCCTGCTCAAAGTTACGGTTTCTCTTGTATGGCCCTCAACCCACACTTTATAGTCCAAATCTCTACCCTTTACACCACCGCTGGAAGGTAGCGTGGGCCACGCCCAGCTTTTTCGCGGCCGCCCTGCCGCTGATTTCACCCCGCCGCCAAGCGGACATAACCCTCTCATAATCCTCGCCCCGATCTTTGAATCTCCGCCCGAAGTGGACGCCTCTGGCCTTGGCCGCCGCGATCCCCTCCGCCTGCCGCTGGCGGTTGAACTCCCGCTCCGTCTGTGCCACATAGCTCAGAAGCTGGAGGACGATGTCCGCAATTAGAGCGCCGGTGAGATCCCGGCCCTGGCGGGTGTCAAGCAAGGGCATATCCAGCACCACGATGTCCGTCCGCTTTTCTCTGGTCAACAGCCGCCATTGTTCCAGAATCTCATCATAATTCCGCCCCAGCCGGTCGATGCTCTTGATGACAAGGGTATCGCCGGCTTTCAGTTTCCGCACCAGCTGTTGGTATCCGGGCCGCTCAAAGTCTTTCCCTGACTGCTTATCCAGGATAATGCGGTCATGCTTAACCCCGAATTCCCGCAGTGCGATGATCTGCCGATCCTCATTTTGCCCTTTGGTTGAAACCCGGACGTATCCATATGTATCCATAGCGCTCCTCCTTTTTGGTAATGACTTCATTTTAAGGGAGCTGTGGCTGTGTACAATATGAATTTCGTTCAGAGAAAGCAAAAGTGGAGCCGGGGTCAGGCATTGATGATCGGCGCCATTTTTATTCCAGTCTTTCCGAGGCGGCATTCGCGGCGGCATGGCCAACGCGCAGATCCTCCGCCCAAAGTAAACCACAGCGCCCAGGACATTTCGTTTGTCCTGGGCGCTGTGGGCTGTGAACGGATCGCCCCTCATTTTTGGGGACGCATCCCGATTCTCTCCAAAAACTCGTCCGAATACTCCCGGGTACACCGCCGGTCAACGCTCTCCATCCGAATGGCGCAGCACAGGTTCACAAGCCCGGCTTCGCTGAGCTCACCCTATTTATAGCAGGAGAGTACCTTTAGCTGCCGCTCCGCCCCAGCAGACTGTGGCGATGCTGTGCGCCGCCAGGAGGACAGGATACCCCTCCGCACCATCCTGAGTCAGGCAGACCGGCAAATCCCC
>CATLEJ010000071.1 GCA_949916125.1 uncultured Oscillospiraceae bacterium | reverse complement strand
AGGCCGCCGGGTCCTCCATGGGCAGGCCCGCGATGAGCAGGGCCTGGTGGTACAGCACCTCGGCGTATTTGGCGGCGCGGTCCTTGTCCCCAACCCCGAGGGCGGACTTCAGCGCCGCGAAGGGGGCGCTGGCGGGGTTCAGCTCCAGGACGCGCTCGGCCTTCATGGGGCCCATGGGGGAGGAGCCCTCCATCTTGGCGAAGTACTTCTCCATCTCCAGGGTCATGGGGCCGTCCGCCGTCATGCACACCGGGGCGGTTTTCAGGATCTTGGAGACGCGGGCCTCCTTGATGCGGTCGCCCAGGGTCTCCTTCACGAAGTCCAGCACGGGCTTGGCCTCCTCGGCCTGCTTGGCCTGCTCCGCCTTTTCCTCGTCGGTCTCGGGCAGGGCGTCCGGGTCGGAGACGGATTTCAGCTTCTTGCCGGAGACCTCCTGGAGGGCGTTCATCACAAACTCGTCCACTTCCTCGGTGAGGTAGAGGATCTCCCAGCCCTTGTCCGCAATGCGCTCCACCTGGGGCAGGCGGGCGGCCTGCTCGCTGCTGTCGGCGCAGACGTAGTAGAGGAATTCCTGCTCCGCGGGCATACGCTCCACGTACTCGGCCAGGGAGGACAGCTTGCCCTCTTTGGAGGTGGTGAACAGCAGCAGGTCCTGGAGCAGCTCCTTCTTCGCGCCGTAGTTGTCCACCACGCTGTACTTGAGCTGGCGGCCGAAGGCGGCCCAGAACTTCTCGTACTTCTCCCGGTCGTCCTTCATGAGCTTGACCAGCTCGTTTTTGATCTTCTTCTCCAGGGCGGAGGCGATGATTTTCAGCTGGCGGTCATGCTGGAGCATCTCCCGGGAGATGTTCAGCGAGAAGTCGGGGGAGTCCACCACGCCCCGCACGAAGCGGAAGCAGTCGGGCAGCAGGTCGGCGCACTTGTCCATGATGAGCACGCCGGAGGAATAGAGCTGGAGGCCCTTCTCGAACTCCCGGGTGTAGAAGTCGTAGGGGGTGGCGGAGGGGACGAACAGCAGGGCCTTGAAGGTGACGGTGCCCTCGGAGGAGGTGGTGATGGTGGCCAGGGGGGGCTGCCAGTCGCCGAATTTCTCCTGATAGAACTGGTCGTATTCCTCCTGCTTTACCTTGGAGCGGGGGCGCTGCCACAGGGGCACCATGGAGTTGATGGTCTTTTCCTCCACCACCGTCTCCCACTCGGGCTTATAGTCGTCGCCGGCGTCCTCCGGCTTCTCCTTCTGGCGGTAGTCCTCCACCTCCATGCGGATGGGGTGGCGGATGTAGTCAGAGTATTTCTTGATGAGGGACTGCAGGCGGCCGGTCTCCAGGTATTCGCTGTAGTGCTCGTCCTCGGTGTCCGGCTTGAGGTGCATGATGACGTCGGTGCCGGGTTCCGGCTTCTCGCACTCGGCGATAGTGTAGCCGTCCGCGCCCTGGGACTGCCACCGGTGGGCGGTATCCTCGCCGTGGCGGCGGGTGACCACCGTCACCTCGTCGGCCACCATGAAGGCGGAGTAGAAGCCCACGCCGAACTGGCCGATGATGTCCGCCTTGTCCTTGTCCCCCTCCATGTCTGCCTTGAATTGGAGGGAGCCGCTCTTGGCGATGGTGCCCAGGTTCTGCTCCAGCTCGGCGGCGGTCATGCCCACGCCGTTGTCCGAGACGGTGAGGGTGCGGGCCGCCTTGTCCGGGGTGACGGTGATGCGCAGGTCGGACCGCTTGACCTTCACCGTGTCGTCGGTGAGGGAGAGGTAGGCCAGCTTGTCGATGGCGTCGCTGGCGTTGGAGATGATCTCCCGGAGGAAGATCTCCTTGTGGGTGTAGATGGAGTTGATCATCAGGTCCATCAACCGCTTGGATTCCGCTTTAAACTGCTTTTTTGCCATGTTGTGCACCTCTTACCATAATAATATATCACATCAATGATAAAACAACGATTTTAGCACTCTTGATCCGCGAGTGCTAAAGGTACTATAATACGAAACGGCGGACATTGCAAGAGAGTTTGCAGAAAATTCACAATTTTAAAGGCGAACGGTGGAAAACAGTGGGGAGGCTGACGCCGTTTTCCCAATTTTCACGGGAATATTCAGGGGGAAACAGGGACAGAATAGAGGTGTCGGGGCAGAAAGACGGCTGGAAAAAATTTGCCAGAAGGATGGGGCGGAACGCATGGGGATTTGGGAAAGTTTTGGTTGCCTTTACTTAACACAGGTGCTATAATGTATCGATGGAATCATCCAAAATGGACATGGTGCGCACTGCGCCCGTCTGATTTGATTTTTTAAGGGACGGTCAGCCCCTTTTTACAAGTATCGCCGGCCCGGCCGGGAATCTGAGGTGCTGAGATTGAAAAAGTATGTCATTCATGGCGGGAAACCGCTTTATGGTAAGGTTGAGATCAGCGGCGCGAAAAACGCCGCAGTGGGCATTATCCCCGCCGCCCTGCTGGTGGAGGGGCCGTGCCGGATTGAAAATATCCCTGAGATCAGCGATGTGGACCTGCTGTTGGACATTTTGAGGGACCTGGGCGCGAAGGTGTGGGTGGTCAACCGCACCACCGTGGAGGTGGACTGCTCCGCCGTGCGGTGCCAGACCGTGCCCTACGACGCGGGGCGGAAGCTGCGGGCCAGCTACTACCTGCTGGGGGCCATGCTGGGCCGGTTCGGCAGGGCCGAGGTGCCCATGCCCGGCGGGTGCGACTTCGGCAGCCGGCCCATCGACCAGCACCTGAAGGGGTTCGCCGCCCTGGGGGCCGAGGTGGAGATCAAAAACGGCTATATGTGCGCCGAGACCGAGGGCGGGCGCATGAAGGGCAGCCAGATCTATCTGGACGTGGCCAGCGTGGGGGCCACCATGAACCTGATGCTGGCCGCCGTGCTGGCGGAGGGCACGACCATTATTGAGAATACCGCCAAGGAGCCCCATATCGTGGACCTGGCCAATTTCCTCAACTCCATGGGGGCGGACGTCACCGGCGCGGGCACCGACGTCATCAAAATCCGGGGCGTGGAGAGGCTCCGGGGCGGCGAGTACTCCATCATCCCCGACCAGATCGAGGCGGGCACCTATATGGCCGCCGTGGCCGCCGCCGGGGGCGAGGTGCGCGTGTGCAATATTATCCCCAAGCATATGGAGTGCATCACCGCCAAGCTGGTGGAGATGGGCGCCGAGGTGGACGAAGAGGGGGATTCCCTCATCGTCCGGCGGCATGGGCCGCTCCAGCGCACCAACATTAAAACCATGTTCTATCCGGGCTTCCCCACCGATATGCACCCCCAGATCGCGGCGGTGCTGTGCCTGGCCCAGGGCACCAGCGTGATTACCGAGGGCGTGTGGGACAACCGCTACCGCTACACCGAGGAGTTCCGGCGCCTGGGGGCCAAAATCCAGGTGGACGGCAAGATTGCCATTATCGAGGGCGTGGAAAAACTCACCGGCGCGCCCATGGAGGCCTGCGACCTGCGGGCCGGCGCGGCCATGATTATTGCCGGGCTGGCGGCCCAGGGCACCAGCGAGATCTCCAACGTGAAGCATATCGAGCGGGGCTATGAGGACATCATCGGCAAGCTCTCGAAGCTGGGGGCGGATATCCGGGCGGTGGAGGTGCCTGACCCGGAGAAGAAAAAGACGAATATCGCAGGGTGACAACAGAAGCGCGGAGCGCCCGGGAGCAGGCGGGTAAGACGCGGAGCGGAGCGAAACCCAGAGGGGGCGGAGGCCCCGGCGGGTTTTGCGCAGTCGGAGCGGCTTAGACGCCGTCGCGGAGGGCGGGGAGCGTGACAACATAAAAATCGGGGTCCCCGCAAAGCCGTCCTCTGGCTTTTGGGGGAGAGCCGGAGCAAGGGAATGAAGTCCGGGATGCCCAAAGGGCGTCCCGGACGAAATGGACTTTGTGACGGCGAAGGGCGGCGGGGCCGCCCTTTTTTGGTGAGAAAGGGCTGTTTCTATGCTGAAAGTGGCGACGCTGGCCAGCGGATCCTCCGGGAACTGCGCGGTGGTCAGCGACGGGCGGGTACATATTCTGATCGACGCGGGGATTTCAACCCGGCGGATCGCCCAGGGGCTGAAGGGGCTGGGGATTGAGCTGCGGCATATCACGGGGGTGCTTATCACCCACGAGCATACCGACCATGTGGCGGCGCTGCCCGTGCTGTGCAGACAGACCGGGGCGGCGCTGCTTACCGCCGAGGGGACGGCCTTTGCGCTGTGCGCCCGGTGGGGCGGGCTGGAGGACCGGTTCCGGGTGTTTGCGCCGGGACAGCGGTTTGCGCTGGGTGGGCTGGAGGTGGGGACGTTTGCCACCAGCCATGACTGCGCCTGCCCGGTGGGGTATTCGGTACAGGGCGGGGGGCGGAAGCTGGCGCTGTGCACCGACACGGGGCTGATTACCCAGGGGGCCCGGGAGGGGGTGCGGGGGGCCCACACCCTCATCGGGGAGTTCAACTATGACCCGGGGATGCTGCGCACCGGGCCCTATCCGATGCATTTGCAGGACCGGATCCGGGGACGGCTGGGGCACCTGTCCAACGAGATGGGCGGGGAGCTGGCGGCATGGGCGGCGGAACAGGGGACGCGGCGGGTGGTGCTGGCCCACCTGTCCCAGGAGAACAACCGGCCGGAGCTGGCGCTGGAGGCCGCGCAGCGGGCGCTGGCAGGGGCCGGGGCCCGGGAAGGGGACGTGGAGCTGATGTGCGCCCCCCGGGGGGAGTGCTCGGGGTGGTTTGAGGTTTGAGGGGCGGGTCTATCGCCCCGGCGGATAGCCGGAGAAGCTTAGGCGCGGAAAAGAGGACCTTTGCTTTTTAGTGTTGGAGAAAGGCAGGCCCGGTGTGGGCCGGAAATCAAGGGGGAACTTGTGCGTAAAATGCTGTAGCCGATCACGCCCGCACCACCCAAAAGCGGCGGGTCTTGACCTTAACAGGGGGTTCTTAGGGGGAGAGCCGCCTGTGAGCGAGGGAGCGCCCTTTGCTCCCAAAGTCGAACCGGCGGCTTTCCCCCTAAGCGTGTCTTTCGGTTCCTTTCTGCACGAGCAGAAAGGAACGCCCCCGGCAGGGGTGCCCCCCGCGAGGGCGCGGGGATAGGGGAAGGGGCACAGCCCCTTGGAGCGCCTCCTGGGGGACAGGAGGGGAGGAATCAACCATGATGGATATCACCTTGATCTGCGTGGGGAAGTTGAAGGAGAAATTTTACGCGGAGGCCTGCGCGGAGTATGTGAAGCGGCTGGGCGGGTACTGCAAGCTGAGCATTGTGGAGATCGCCGAGCAGAAGCTGCCCAAAAATCCGTCGCTGGGGGAAATCCAGGGGGCGCTGGAGAAGGAGGGGGACGCCATCCGGGGGAAAATCCCGCCCAATTCCAGTGTGGTCGCGCTGGCGGTGGAGGGGCGGATGCGGTCCAGCGAGGAGCTGGCCCAGCTGATCTCCGCCTGGAGCCACAGCGCCGCGAAGCATCTGGTATTTGTCATCGGGGGGTCTTACGGGCTGCACCCGTCGGTCAAGGCGGGGGCGTGGCGTACGCTGTCCATGTCAAGTATGACCTTTCCCCACCACCTGGCCCGGGTGATGCTGTTGGAGCAGATTTACCGGGCGTTTAAGATTCAGGAGGGGGCGGATTATCATAAGTAGGCAGGTTGGGATGGAACGGGTGGTTGACGATGCGCTGGCCTTCGTCCAAGATGTGTTTCGCGATGATTGCAGCGGGCACGATTATTTTCATACCCTGCGGGTATACAAGATGGCGGTGAAGCTGGCGGAACAGGAGCAGGCGGATTTGACCATCGTTCGGCTGGCCGCGCTGCTGCATGACGTGGACGACGTCAAATTGTCGCCGGAGACCTGCGCGAATCAGGGCAGGGCGGCGGGCTTTTTGAGGGCGCACGGCGTATCGGAGGACAGGATCAAAACGATATGCGATATCATCGGGGAGGTGTCCTTCCGGGGAAGTGATTCCGTCACGCCGGAAACGGTGGAGGGGAAGTGCGTGCAGGACGCAGACCGGCTGGACGCGCTGGGGGCTGTCGGGATCGCCAGGGCGTTCGCGTATGGCGGAAGCCGCCATCGGGTCATGCATGACCCCGAGGTGAAGCCGGCGGAAACTATGAACGGGGAGCAATATCAAAGCCATTGCGCTACAACGGTGAACCACTTTTATGAAAAACTGTTCCTGCTCAAAGATCTGATGAATACAGGCACCGCAAAAAAGATTGCGGAGCAGAGAGAGGGTTATATGAGACGATATCTTGCGGAGTTTATGAGGGAATGGGACGGTATGTGTTAAATACCGGGGACAATCCATATCGATGTGGAAAATTCCGGGGCAGAGTTTGCCCCGGAATTTTTTTGCGCCTTGCACCGGGAAATGCAACAGAACGGATGTTTCAGAGACGGGCGTGAGGAGGTTGGGCATGGAGAACGGGGAAAAACGGCAGGAGGAGCTGAGCCAGGAGGAGCTGCTGGGCTACCTGTGCCGGCTGGCGGAGTGGAAAAACAACGATGTGGTGAAGCTGGCTTTCCTGGATGGGGAGGCGGCGGATCAGGTGGACGGGTTGGACCTGTCCGGAGTGGTGGAGCTGAAGCGCAACGCCAACGGGACCTTCGAGGCCAAGTTCGTGGATAAGGTGCGGGTGCTGACCATGCTCCGGGAGATGATGGAGGAGCGCCGGGACGGGGCGCTGGGGGAGCTTTTGGACGGGCTGCGGCAGGCGGGGGACGGCGATGAGACGTGAGACAGGTGCAGTTCTCCGAAAAGCAGAGGCGGGTGCTGGACTGGTGGAGGGACGGGACGTTTGACGCGGTGATCTGCGACGGGGCGGTGCGCTCCGGCAAGACCTTCGCGCTGAGCGTTTCGTTCTTCCTGTGGGCCATGGCGTGCTTCCAGCGGCAGCGGTTCGGGCTGTGCGCCGCGTCCATCAACGGGGTGCGGCGCAACCTGCTGGCCCAGGCCCGGCCCGTGCTGGAGGGGCTGGGGTTCCGGTGGGAGGAGACGGTAAGCCGGAATGAGGTCACCCTCCGGGGCGGGGGCCGGGAAAATGTGTTCTACCTCTACGGGGGCGGGGACGCGGGGAGCTTCACGTCCATTCAGGGGGTGACGCTGGCGGGGGTGCTTCTGGACGAGGCGGCGCTGATGCCCCGGTCCTTTGTGGAGCAGGCCTGCGCCCGGTGCTCGGTCCGGGGGGGACGGCTGTGGTTTTCCTGCAACCCGGCGGGGCCGGAGCACTGGTTTTACAAGGAGTGGATTTGCAGGGCGCAGGAGAAGCGGGCGCTGTACCTGCGGTTTTCCATGGAGGACAACCCGGGGCTGTCCCCGGCGGTGCGGGCCCGGTATGAGCGGATGTTCCAGGGGGCGTTCTACCGGCGGTATGTGCTGGGGGAGTGGACGGCGGCGGAGGGGCTGGTGTACGACTTCTTCGACGCGTCGGCCATGCCCCAGGTCCCGGAGGGGGAGTTTGCCCGGTGGCGGATCTCCTGCGATTACGGGACCAGAAACCCGGCCTCCTTCGGGCTCTGGGGGAAGCTGGGCGGGACCTGGTACCGGGTGCGGGAGTTTTACTATGACGCCCGGGCGGAGGGGCGGCAGAAAACCGACGGGGAATATGTGCGGGAGCTGAGAAATCTGGCCGGGGGGCGTTGCATCGAAATGGTGATCGTGGACCCCTCGGCGGCCAGCTTTATCGAGGCGCTGCGGCGGGACGGGTGGACGGTGCGCCCCGCCGACAATCGGGTGCTGGAGGGCATCCGGCGGACGGCGGAGGCGCTGAAAACAGGCAGGATCGTGGTCTGTGAGACGTGTACGGCGGCGGCGCGGGAGTTCGGGCTGTACCGCTGGGAGGACGACGGGGGCGGGGACCGGGTGCGGAAGGAAAACGACCACGCCATGGACGACATCCGGTACTTCGTGATGGCGCTGAAGGACGGCGGCGGCGCCGCGGCCCGGTATGTGGAGCGGGACGTGTTTTGAAGAACCCCGGACGGCCCGGGGCCCCGTCTGTATCGAGGGACAGCGGAGGCGCGTTCAGGAGAGCCGCCCAGGCTGCAGTTTAAAGGCGGGCAGGCCGCCGAAGGCCGGAACATGAAAGAGAAGCCCATGCGTCAAACGCGAAAGCCGTATCGATCGCCGGCTCGCCAGGGAAGCGCCCGACCCACGGCCCCCGTCTGTATCGAGGGACAGCGGAGGCGCGTTCAGGAGAGCCGCCCAGGTTACAGTTTTGAGGCGGGCAGGCCGCCGAAGGCCGGAATATGAAAGAAAAGCTCATGCGTCAAACACGAAAGCCGTATCGACCGCCTACTCAACAGGGAAGTGCCCTTGACCTTAACCGGGGGTCCTTAGGGGGGAGCCGTCCTGTGAGCGCAGGGCCGCCCTTTGGCCCGGAGTCGAACCGGCGGCTCCCCCCTGAGCGCGCTCTTTGGTTACTTTCTCTCGCGCGAGAGAAAGTAACGCCCCCCGCAGGGGCGCTGGTTCCCGCCGGGAACCGTCCGGCGCCGACCAGGCCGGAGGTAAGACCGTCCCCCTGGGGGCTGGGGGAAACACTTTGGGAAATGCCCCTCAACAGGGGGATTTCATACACATTTCAGCGACGAAAGGAGAATGGATATGGATATCTGTTTCGAGGGCGTCGGCCAGGCGGCCGCCACCTTCCAGGTGGAGGGCACGGTTAAGCCCGGGATGGCGGTGACCCTCACCGCAAACGGCACGGTAGGCGTCGGCACCGCGGGTAAGCTGCCCTGCGGCGTGGTGCTGGGCGGCGTGCGGGGCGGCGCGGCGGCGGTCCAGATCGGCGGGGCCGCCCAGGTGGCCTACTCCGGGGACACCGCGCCGACAGCGGGCTGGCAGGAGTTGGTACTGGACGGCGAGGGCGGCGTCAGGCTGGCGAACAAGACCGCCGACCAGGCTGCCGGCAAGACCGTCGAGAGCGGCCTGCACTGTCTGGTGCTGACGGTGGACACCACGGCGAAAACCGCCGTGGTGTGTATGTGAGACGGGAAAGGGAGGAATGGATATGGCGCAGAGATTTGATGGTTTGAAGCTGGAAAAGGGGATGTACCACGAGGCGGGGAAATCCTTTACCCAGGTGCTGGAGAAGCTGGACCCCAGCGAGCAGTACCGGGGAACCGCCCTGGAGGGGCTGGACGCCTACCAGCGGCAGCTCAAGCGGTTTGATATCCGGGTGAAGGGGGCCGGGTCCGACCTGGTGGACAAGTTTTTTTCCACCTCCCAGTCGGCGGTGCTGTTCCCCGAGTATATCGCCCGGGCGGTGAAGGTGGGGATGGAGGAGGCCAATATCCTGCCCGAGATCACCGCCACCGAGACGCTGATCGAGGGGATGGACTACCGCTCCATCACCTCCGTGCCCGAGGACGAAAAGAAGCTCAAGCAGGTGGCGGAGGGGGCGGCCATCCCCCAGACCACCGTGCGCACCCGGGACAGCCTGGTGAAGCTCCACAAGCGGGGCAGGATGCTGGTGGCCTCCTATGAGGCCATCCGGTTCCAGAAGCTGGATCTGTTCTCCGTCACCCTGCGGCAGATCGGCGCCCAGATCGGCCGGATGCACCTGGAGGACGCCATCAACGTGATCGTGGACGGGGACGGCAACGGCAACCCCGCCCAAGTCAGCGCCGTGGGGACGGCGGGGAAGCTGGCCTATGGGGATCTGCTGGCGTTCTGGAACGCGTTCGAGCCCTACCAGCTCAACACGCTGCTGGTGGGCACCGACACCATGACCAAGCTGCTGGGGCTGAGCCAGATGCAGGACGCCGCCGCCGGCCTGGACTTCCACGGCACCGGCAGGCTGATTACCCCCATGGGGGCCAAGGTGCTGCGCTCATCCGCCGTGCCCGCGGGCAAGATCATCGGCCTGGATAAGAACTATGCCCTGGAGCTGGTGAAGGCCGGGGACGTGATGGTGGAGTACGACAAGATCATCGACCGGCAGCTGGAGCGGGCCGCCATCACCACCATTTCCGGCTACGCCAAGATCTTCGAGGACGCGAGCCGGGTGCTGAGCGTGTGATGGGCGGAAAAAAGCGGAAGGACGCGGGGCGGGGGGCGGCTGCCGCCGCCCAGCTCCGGGATACGGGCCGGCACCCCTTCGGGCAGCTGGACGGGTATGTGCCGCTGCACCACGGGGAGATCGGGCTGTACCGGGCCATTCGGGAGGCGGTGCCCGTGGTGGACGCCGCGGTGGGCAAGCTGGTGCGGCTGTGCGGCGGGGTGAAGGCGGTCTGCCGGGACCAGAGGGCCCAGGAGGGGCTGGAGCGGTTCCTGCGTACCGTGCCCGTGGGACGGGGCCAGCGGGGGATTCAGGCCTTTTTGGACCAGTACCTGGACTCCATGCTGGTGTGCGGACGGGCGGTGGGCGAGATCGTCCCCAGCCGGGACGGGCGCGGCATTGCCGCCCTGCTGTGCGCCGACGTGGAACGGGTGGAGATCCGGGAGGGGGAGAGCCCCCTGGACTTCACCCTGTGGGTGCGCAACGGGGACGGAACCGTGCGGGAGGCGGAACGGCAGGAGCTGCTGCTGTTCACCCCCTTCCAGCCGGAGCCGGGGGCGCCCTACGGGGCGTCCATGCTGCGGTCCATGCCGTTCCTGGCGGGGATCCTCATGAAGATTTTTGAGGCCGTGGGCAAGAACTGGGAGCGGATGGGCAATGTGCGCTTCGCCGTGGTGTGCAAGGGCGAGGACGGCGCGGCGGCCGGGGACCGGTGCAGCCTGGTGGCCCGGGAGTGGTCCGCCGCCATGCAGGCGGGCCGGGACGGGGCCGTGCGGGATTTTGTGTGCGCCGGGGATGTGGAAATCCGCACCATCGGGGCGGACAACCAGATCCTGGACAGCGAGATCCCGGTGCGGCAGATCCTGGAGCAGCTGGTGGCCAAAACCGGCATACCGCCCTTCCTGCTGGGGCTGAGCTGGTCGTCCACCGAGCGGATGAGCTCCCAGCAGGCGGATATCATGACCAGCGAGATCGCCGCCATCCGCCGGGGGCTGGAGCCGGTGGTGGAGCGGGTCTGCGAGCTCTGGCTGCGGCTGCGGGGGTATGACGACCGGGTGGACATCGAGTGGCTGGACGTGAATCTGCAGGACGAGGAATCGGAGGCCAGGGCGGCGCTGTACCGGGCCCAGGCCCGGTCCATGGAGGAGGAGAAGCAGGATGGAAATCTGTAAGGACGCGGTGGTGAAGGGCATCGGCACGCCGGACGGGGAGGAGCTGGCCCTCATCAACCGGCTGACACGGCGGGAGCTGGGGGCGGAGGAGGTATATACCTTTGCCCTGCGGCTGTGCGACAACGACATCGACCGGGACTTTGAGCGGTTTGACGACGGGGCGCTGGAGGCCATGGCCCCCATGTTCGTGGGGGTGTCCGGCGTGTTCGACCACCAGTGGAGCGCACGGGAGCAGACGGCCCGGATTTACCGCTCGGAGGTGGTGGGCGGAGAGGGCCTGCTCACCTCCGACGGGCGGTCCTACCGCTTTTTGAAGGGGTGGGCGTACCTGATGCGCACGCCGGAGAACGCCGCCCTCATCGCCGAGATCGACGGCGGCATCAAACGGGAGGTCAGCGTGGGCTGCTGCGCGGACAAGACGCTGTGCTCCATCTGCGGGGAGGAGCTGGACGCCTGCCCCCATGAGAAGGGGGCGCAGTATGACGGGCAGCTGTGCTGCGGGGTGCTCACCGGCGTGTCCGATGTGTATGAGTGGTCCTTTGTGGCGGTGCCCGCCCAGCGCAGGGCCGGGGTGATGAAAAGCGCCGGGCGGCGCCTGGAGGACGAGGCGCGGCTGGGCCGGAAGTACCTGAAGGGGCTGCGCGGGGAGCTGGTGCGGCTGGCGGGGATCGCGGAACCGGAGCTGGACCACGCCCTGCTGGAAAAGGCGGCCGGCAGGCTGGACGAGGAAGAGCTGCTGGGGTTCATCAAGCTGTACCGGGGTAAGGCGGACCGGCTGCTGGCGCCGGGGGTGCAGCTCAGCTATGGGCAGGACGGCGTGCCGCAGGAGATTGCGGACGGGGCCTTCCTCATTTAGGGGAGTGAGCGCATGGTAGAGCAGGTGTTGGAGCTGGCGCAGGCGCTGTGCGGGCCGGGACAGGATGAGGACGTGCTGCGGACGCTGTGCGAGAGCGCGTGCAGGGCGTTGGACCGGCGGCTGAAGGACGGGCTGACGGCGGAGGACTGCGGCGGGGCCTACCCCCTGGCGGCGGCGTGGATGGCCGCGGACTGGCTGCGGGGGGCCCAGGGCTTCGACGGGATCACGTCGCTGTCCGCCGGGGATATTTCCGTGCGCCGGGAGGGGGGCGGGGACGGCGGAGGGCTGTCCCGGCGGGCCCTGGAGATCATGGCCCCCTTCCTGCGGGCCGACGGGTTTGTGTTTCGGGGGGTGGAAGGATGATTGAGGCGTTTTCCTGGGTGATCCGGGCCTATGGGCAGGAGATGGTGTGCCGGAAGGGGAACGGGGACCGGGCCGGACAGGGGATGGCCATTGTACAGCCCATGACCCGCGCGGACTGGCAGTATACCGCCGGGGCGCTGGGCAGCTATTCCGAGGACAGGTTTCTGGGGCTGGCGGAGCCGGGGCTGCCGCTGGACAGGCTGGGGCCGGGGGGCTGGCTGGAATGGGGCGGCTCCCGGTTTGAGGTGATGACCGTGCGGCCCATCTGGGTGGGCGGACAGGTGACCCACCTGTGGATGGCCCTGCGGCCCTGCCCGGAGGACGCGCCGTGAGCGGGGCGCTGGGCGCCCTGCGGGAGGCGGTGGCGAAGCAGCTCCGGGAGAGCGGGGTGAACGCCGTGGCTGCCATGGAGCCGGACCGGGCCATGCGGTGGCGGGAGGCGGTGGCCGCCGTGGGGCTGGTGAAGGCGGAGTGCGCCTCCGGGGGGTTTGGGGATTACCTGGGGACGTTCCGCGACCCGGACTCCGGGAAGGAGCGGGAGTGGTACGGCCGGGAGGCGGCGCTCACCCTCGGGATCGACATTTTCGCCCCGCGGGACGGCGGGGCCGGGGCCTGCCAGCGGGCGGCGGAGACGGTGATGGAGACGCTGCTGTGCCGGGGGGCGGCGGGGCTGGGCGTTCGGGAGCTCCAGACGGGGGCGGTGGAGTTCCTGGAGCGGGAGGGGTTCTACCGCCTGCCGGTGCAGTGCCGGTGCGGCGCGTGGCTGGTAGCCCGGACGGACAACGGAGGCGGGGCCTTCGTGGACTTTGAAGTGAGGGGGAGTTTGAAATGAGCACAGAAAACAGGCATGAGAGGCCGGGGGTGTATTCCTCCTATGAGATGTCCAGCCTGACGGCGGCAAACGCCGGGGGCGGCCGGGTGGCGGTGATCGCCGCCATGGACGGCGCGGACGGGAAGAAAAGCTACCTGTGGACCAGCTACAGCAGGGCGGCGGCGGACGTGGGGGACTGCGCGCTCAGCCGGATGGCTCGGCTGGCCATCCGCAACGGGGCGGGGGCGGTGTACGGCGTGCCCGCCGGGGAGGATTACACCGCGGCCATCGCCACCGCGGCGGCGCTGGAGGACGTGCAGGTGGTGGTGTGCGACAGCACAACGCTTACGGTGCAGCAGGCGGTGCGGGATATGGTGCAGGAGTGCTCCGCCGCCCGCAGGGAGCGCATTGCCGTGGTGGGCGGCGCGGCCAAGGAGACGGTGGCCCAGCTGGTGGCGCGGGCCGCAGGGCTCAACTGCGAGCGGGTGGTGCTGACCGCCCCCGGCATGGGGGACGGCTCCGGCGGGGCCATGTGCGCCGCCGCCGTGGCAGGGGCCATTGCCGGGAACACCGACCCCGCCCTTCCCCTGGGCGGCGCGCAGCTGTTTGGGCTGGACGGGCTGGAATGCAGCTATGACGACAGCGAGATCGACGCGCTGGTGCGGGGGGGCGTCACCGCGCTGGAGGCGCTGGCGGGGGCGTGCTATGTGGTGCGGGGCATCACCACGCGCACCACCACCGGCGGCGCGGCGGACGCCACCTGGCGGGAGCTGACCACCGTCCTGGTGGTGGACGAGGTGATCCCGGGGCTGCGCAGCGCCCTGCGCGCCAGGTT
>CATLEJ010000070.1 GCA_949916125.1 uncultured Oscillospiraceae bacterium | reverse complement strand
CTCCTCCTTCGGCGGGGGGCGCCCCGGCGGCTCCTTCGGCGGCGGGCGTTCCTCTTTCGGCGGCGGACGTCCCGGCGGCGGCTCCTTCGGCGGGGGCCGGGGCGGCGGGCGGCGCTGACCGGCGCACGGCCCCCGGATCCACCAGTTCAACCCACGGCCCGCCCGGGCTTCCCCGGGCGGGCCGTTTATTTTTTCCCCGGCCCGCTGTGACATCTCCCCCAAAACCGCGTCTTTATGGGTGAAGGGCCTTTCCACCGAGGAGGAACCACTATGGACGACACCGCAATCATCGAGCTGTACCTCGCCCGCGACCAGCAGGCCATCCAGGCCACCGCGCAGCAGTACGGGGCATACTGCACCCGCGTCGCCCGCGGCATTTTGAACGACCAGGGCGCGGCGGAGGAGTGCGTCAACGACGCGTGGCTGAAATGCTGGCAGTCCATCCCGCCCCAGCGGCCCCGGTCGCTGAAGCATTTTGCGGGACGGATCGTGCGCAACCTGGCCCTCAGCGCCCTGCGGGGGGCCAGCGCCCAGAAGCGGGGCGGCGGGCAGGTGCAGCTGGCGCTGGACGAGCTGGCGGAGTGCGTCTCCGGCGGCGAGACCCCCGAGGGCGCGCTGGACCGGAAGGCCTTCCGGGAGGCGTTGGACGGCTTCCTGGCCGCCCTGCCCGAGGCCCAGCGCAGCCTGTTCCTCCGCAGGTACTGGTATCTGGACAGCGTGGAGCAGCTTGCCAAGCGGTACGGCATGAGCAAAACCCAGGTGACCACCACGCTCTACCGGCTGCGGGGGAAGCTGCGCACCCATCTTGAACAGGAGGGATTTGAACTATGAAAAACCATGAGCTTTTGGATCTGATCGGAGACGTCAATGAGGACTATGTCCAGGCGGCGGACAGCAAGGTCATCCGTCCCCGGTTTGGCTGGAAGAAGCTGGCGGCCTGCGCCGCCTGTGCCGCGCTGGTGCTGGGGGCCTACCCCGCGTACCGGGCGGTCCACCCGCCCCTGCACGGCTATACGGTATTGGAGGGTGGCGGCATGACTACTTTGGACGACGTGAAAGCCCCGGCGGGCGGGGAATCCGACCCCAGCGCCATTCCCGGCGGGGCCTATGTGGGCGGCGACAGCGGCAACGACGGGGAGCATTATCAGATCGGCGATGACGCTCCGGTGGACGAGGCGGCCGCCGACCAGTACGACCGCCTGCTCCGGGGCATGGGGATGCACGGAGAGGGCGCGGCGTCCTACCCCGACTGGTTCGCCGGGGCCTGGATCGACCACAGCGGCGGGCCGGATGACCCGGCCAAGCTGACAGTGGCCATCGTGGACGGCTTCCGCACCCCCGAGCGGGAGGCGGAGATCCTGGGCTGGGTACAGGGCGATGTGACGTTCCGGGACGCGAAATACTCCCACAATTTCCTGGACGGCCTGATGAAACCCGTCACCGACGCGCTGGACGGCTCCGGGATCTCCTGCGGCATCGGCGTGGACGTGATTGCCAACTGCCTGGGGGTGGACCTCTACAGCAACGGGCAGGCCATCCCCGACAGCATCCTGGCCAGGCTGGCCAAGCTGGACCCCGCCGGCGACGCCATCCGGGTGCGGCTGTTCACCGGCAAGCTGGACACCCTGACGGACGAGGTCAAAAAGGGCCCCGCCCCCGTTGACCCGGAGGCCCGGGCTACCCCCGCCACAACAGTGGATGACGGGGAGACCGTCTACCACGGCGCGGACGCCGTCCCCGGCGGCGCCACCCAGCCCCAGGACGGAACCCAAACAAGCGGTGAACCCGAGGAGGGCAAGCTGGCCCACTACGACCTGCTGCCCTTGGACGAGTAAATTTTGCTTCCCTTTTGGGACAAAAGCGGTTATAATACGGACAGCCGGAGGCTATGATCCGGCTGTCCGTATTTTTTACCATGAGGTGACCCGTATGGCCCGAAACGATATGAACCGCCCCACCATGAAGATCTCCTACAACGCCC
The DNA here is from genome assembly GCA_949916125.1 of uncultured Oscillospiraceae bacterium. Lineage (GTDB taxonomy): Bacteria > Bacillota > Clostridia > Oscillospirales > Oscillospiraceae > Enterenecus. Next base: position 12,064 of record CATLEJ010000070.1, on the reverse strand, counting down.
CGGTGGCCCTCACCTTCGCCCTGATCTCCCTGCTGGCGCTGGTGGCCAACCACTTCACCAACGGCTGGGTGAACGCCAACCTGTGCTCCGTCTACCGCTGCTCCCTGCTGGCCGACCCGCTGGCGTTCTTCCGCTTTTTCGGCCACGTGCTGGGCCACAGCGGCTACGCCCACTATATCGGCAATATGGTGCTGATCCTGGTGCTGGGCCCCAACCTGGAGGACCGCTTCGGCAGCTGGAACGTGCTGTGGGCCATCCTGTTTACCGCCCTGGTGTCCGGGCTGGTGCAGTTTATCTTCTTCCCCGGCACCGCCCTTTTAGGCGCGTCGGGCATTGTGTTCATGATGATCCTGCTGTCCTCCTTCGGCGGGGTGCGCAACGGCACCATCCCCACCACCCTGATTTTAGTGGCCATCTTCTACTTGGGCGGCGAGCTGTGGGACGCCATCTTCGTGCGGGACAACATCTCCCAGCTCACCCACATCATCGGGGGGCTGTGCGGCACGGTGCTGGGCTTTGTCCTGTCCACGGGCAGAAAGTGAGCATTCCCGCCCGACGGGCGGGAATGCACCGGTGAGCGGCGGGCCGTGCGGCACGGCGCCGGGCTTTGTCCTGTCGGGAAGCCTTTTGCAGCCCCCTCCTCCGGGAGGGGGCTTTTTCCCGCTGTAAACAATATGTGAACAACATATAATTCCCCTTGACAAGGGAGAAAGCCCCGACTAATATATGTGAAGCAAATGTATTTGGAGGTGATTCTGTGGATGGTGGCGAGCGAATCTCCATCCTCACCATATTCCAGACCCTGAAAACCAAGACCGTCCGTCTGGTGGACCCCATAGTCCAGGCCGAGGGGCTGACCCCTTTGCAGGCACGGGTCCTGCTCCATCTGTGGGGCCAGGACTCGGCGGTGGGCGACATCAGCGAGATCACCGGCATGGGCCAGGCCAACACCTCCTCCCTGTGCAAAAAGCTGGAGCGGGAGGGCTTTCTCACCCGCCGCCGCAGCTGCTCCGACCGGCGGGTGGTGACCCTGTCCCTGACGGGCAAGGGCCGGGAGACGATGGCCCGGCTCCAGCGGAGGCTGGATCACTACCTGGCGTTGGTCAACGACAGGCCCGAGGAGGAGCGGGAGGCGCTGGTGCGAGGATTACACGCAATCGATCAAATGCTGGACTATCTATTTGAACAAACCAAAGGAGACAAAAACCCATGCTGAAACTTGCAGGCATCACCAAGCAGTACACCCTGGGCGGCAACACCATCGACGCCCTCCGGGGCATCGACCTGGAGTTCCGGGAGAACGAGTTCGTGTCCATCCTGGGCCCCTCCGGCTGCGGCAAAACCACCACCCTGAACATCATCGGCGGCCTGGACCGCTACACCAGCGGCGACCTCATCATCAACGGCCGCTCCACCAAGGAATACAAGGATGGCGACTGGGACGCCTACCGCAACCACTCCATCGGCTTCGTGTTCCAGAGCTACAACCTCATCCCCCACCAGACGGTGCTGGCCAACGTGGAGCTGGCCCTGACCCTGGCGGGCGTGTCCAAGGCGGAGCGCCGCCGCCGGGCCAAGGAGGCCCTGGAGCGGGTGGGCCTGGGCGACCAGCTGAACAAGGTGCCGTCCCAGATGTCCGGCGGCCAGATGCAGCGGGTGGCCATCGCCCGTGCCCTCATCAACGATCCGGACATCCTCCTGGCCGACGAACCCACCGGAGCCCTGGACTCCGAGACGTCGGTGCAGGTGATGGAGCTTTTGAAGGAGGTGGCCCGGGACCGGCTGGTCATCATGGTCACCCACAACCCGGAGCTGGCCCAGCAGTACTCCACCCGCATCGTCACCCTGAAGGACGGCAAGGTCACCGGGGACTCCAACCCCTACCACGCCCAGGAGCAGGCCCCCGTCCTCACCGGCAAGCAGGCCCGGGCGGACAAAAAGCCCTCCATGTCCTTCCTCACCGCCCTGTCCCTGTCCCTCACCAACCTGCGCACCAAGATGGGCCGCACGGTGCTCACCGCCTTCGCCGGCTCCATCGGCATCATCGGCATCGCCCTGATCCTGGCCCTGTCCACCGGCATCAACACCTACATCAACCAGGTGCAGGAGGACACCCTGTCCAGCTACCCCATCACCATCCAGGCGGAGAGCACCGACATGACCGCCCTGATGGCCTCCCTCATGGGGGCGCGGCGGGATATGATCTCCGGCGAGGGCGGGGACGGCCACGACCCCGACCGGGTGTACGCCTCCACCGTCATGTACGACATGATGGACTCCATGCTCAACGCCGAGGTGGAGACCAACAACCTGGAGGCCTTCAAAAAGTACCTGGACGAGGGGGGCGGCGGCATCAAGGACATGGCCACCCTCCACTACAGCTACGGCTTTGACTTCGATATCTACACCCAGGACGAGAACGGCGACATCCTGAAAAGCGACGTGATGGCCCTGATGCAGGACGCCATGAGCGCCATGTACGGCGGGGACTACTCCTCCTATTTCGACCAGATGGGCTCCATGTACTCCGCCATGGACGTGTGGGAGGAGCTGCTGCCCGGGGAGGACGGCGAGCTGGTGTCCCCCCAGGTCAAGGCGGACTACGAGCTGCTGTACGGCGACTGGCCCCGGAGCCACGACGAGGTGATCCTCTTTGTGGATGGGAACAACGAGATCTCCGACCTGATGCTGTACGCCTTGGGCCTCATGCCCCACGACGACATGGAGGAAGCCATGATCTCCATGTCCAAGGGGGAGGCCGTGGAGGCCCCCGACATGAGCTGGAGCTATGACGAGCTGTGCGAGCTGGGCTTCAAGCTCATTCTCCCGGCGGAGTACTACCAGCACGACCCGGCCATGGACACCTATACCGATATGTCCAAAACGGAAACGGGGATGGATTTCCTCTACAACAGCGACGACGTGGGCGTGCGCCTGAAGGTGGCGGGGGTGGCCCGGCCCGTCTCCGGCGGAAACGGCATCGCCTCCGGCGGCATCGGCTACACCAGCGCCCTCACCCGGTTCGCCATCGAGGCCACCGGGGACACCGAGATTTTGAAGAAGCAGCTGGACGATCCCGACACCGACGTAATCTGCAACCTGCCCTTCCCCAAAGAGGACGACGTGGAGCCCACCGACGGGGAAAAGGCGGACGCCATTACGGAGTACCTGTCCGGCCTGTCCGCCCAGGACAAGGCGGCGGCCTACGTGGACGTGATGGGCCAGCCCTCCCAGGAGTATGTGGACGGCGTGGTGTCCCAGCAGATGGAGGGTATGACCCGTGACGCTGTCGAGGACATGATCGTGGAGCAGTATGCCGGCGAGATGGGGGTGACCGGGGACACCGTCCGGGGCTACATCGCCGACATGAGCGACGAGGATCTGTTTGCCCGTGTGGAGGAGGCCATTGCCCAGGGCGTGCGGGAGCAGTACGCCGCCGGGGTGGAGCAGCAGTTTGCCGCCCTGCCCCAGGACACCTTGGCGGGTATGCTGGATCACGCCATGGATCGGGAAGCGGAGTTTGCCCAGCCCGGCATGGCGGGGCTGTCCATGGGCGTTCCCACGCCCCTCACCGACGAGCAGTTCGTCTACCTCTACGACCACTATATGCCCCCCACCCGCTCCTCCTCCACCTATGAGGACAACCTGGACCTGTTGGGCTACGTCCGCCTGGAGGCCCCCTCCGCCATCAGCATCTACGCCACCACCTTTGCCCAGAAGGATCAGATCGCCGACCTGATCCAGGACTACAACGACGGCGTGGCCGACGAGGAGGACGAGATCACCTACACCGACTACGTGGCCCTGCTGATGAGCTCCATCACCGGCATCATCAGCGGCATCAGCTACCTGCTCATCGCCTTCGTGTCCATCTCCCTGGTGGTGTCGTCCATCATGATCGGCATCATCACCAACATCTCCGTGCTGGAGCGCACCAAGGAGATTGGCATACTCCGGGCCGTGGGCGCGTCCAAGCGGGACGTGTCCCGGGTGTTCAACGCCGAGACCCTCATCGTGGGCCTGGCGGCGGGGGTGCTGGGCATCCTGGTGAGCGTGGCCGCCACCTTCCCCATCAACGCCGTCATCCACGACCTGACCGGGCTGGACGACCTCACCGCCGTGCTGCCCCCCGCGGCGGGGGCCATCCTGGTGGCCATCAGCGTGGCGCTCACCGTGTTCGCCGGCCTGATCCCCTCCCGGGGCGCGGCCAAGAAGGACCCGGTGGAGGCCCTGCGCAGCGAATAAGGCGGCCCTCCCCTTTTTATGTTTTCTCCAAATTTCGCCCCTTCTTCCGGGGGCAAAACAGCGTTTCATAGAATTTGCAAAAAAGCTGACAAATCCGCCCGGAGGTATGATACAATAGCGCTGATCGTTTCAAATATCGGCCAGGGGGCGGGACAGCCCGCCGGGAAGGAATGGAGCGGAATATGGGTATTGCGGACATCGTCTCCCTGTTGGGCGGGCTGGCCTTTTTCCTGTTCGGCATGACCCTGCTGGGGGATGGGCTGAAGAAGGTGGCCGGCAGCAAGCTGGAGACCATTTTGGGCAGGCTGACCTCCAATCCCGTCAAGGGGGTGCTGCTGGGCGCGCTGGTGACGGCGGTGATCCAGTCGTCCTCCGCCACCACCGTCATGGTGGTGGGCTTCGTCAACGCCGGCATCATGCAGCTGCGCAGCGCCGTGGGCATCGTCATGGGGGCCAACATCGGCACCACCGCCACCGGCTGGATCCTTACCCTGGCCGGCGTGGAGGGGGACGGCGGCTTCAGCTCCGCCACCGTGTTCGCCGCCGTGGCCTTTGTGGGCATCATCCTCTATTTCTTCTGCCGCAGGCAGGCCCAGAAAAACGTGGGCCTGATCCTGCTGGCCTTCTCCGTCCTCATGAGCGGGATGCAGGCCATGAGTTCCGCCATGGACCCCCTGAAGGACAACGAGGCCTTTCTCAATTTCATCTCCGCCGCCTCCAACCCGGTGGTGTCGCTGATCATCGGCCTCATCGTCACCGCCGTGATCCAGTCGTCCTCCGCCTCCATCGGCATTTTGCAGGCCCTGTCCGTCACCGGGGCCATCAGCTACGAGGTGGCCATCCCCATGGTGCTGGGTATGTGCATCGGCGCGTGCGTGCCGGTGCTGCTGTCCGCCATCGGGGCCAACCCCAACGGCAAGCGCACCGCCGTCATCTACCTGTACTTCAACATCGTGGGCTCCGTGCTGTTCATGGTGCCCTTCTACCTGCTCCACGCGTTTGTGGAGATGGAATTTATGGCCGGCCCCGCCGACGCCTTCGGCATCGCCGTGTTCAACACCGTGTTCAAGGTGGCGGCCACCTTGGTGCAGCTGCCCTTCACCGGGCTGCTGGTGAAGCTGGCCTGCGCCACCATCAAGGAGGAACGCTCCGAGGACGACGAGCAGTTTGAGGAAAACCTGCTGGACGAGCGCTTCCTGGATTACCCGCCCCTGGCCCTGGAGCAGAGCGGGCGCACTGTGGGCCGGATGGCCTCCGCCGCCTTTAAGAACCTGAACCGCTCGGTGGACCTGCTGGCCGAGTTCAACCCGGAGAAGTACGGCAAGATCATGTCCCGGGAGAACGTGGTGGACAAGTACGAGGACCGGCTGGGCACCTACCTGTTCCACCTGAACACCCGGGGGCTGAACGAGCAGGAGACCCTCATCAGCTCCCACTACCTCCACTGCCTCACCGACCTGGAGCGGATTTCCGACCACGCGGTCAACCTGGCCGACCTGGCCCAGGAGCTCCAGGAAAAGGGCATCGCCTTCTCCCCCGACGGGCTGGATGACCTCAACCGGGCCGGGGAGGCGGTGCGGGAGATCGTCTCGCTGGCCCAGCGGGCCCTGGAGCGGGAGGACATGGCGGTGGCCCGCCAGGTGGAGCCCCTGGAGGAGGTCATCAGCACCATGCTGGAGCGCATGAAGCTGCGCCATATCCGGCGGCTCCAGACCGGCGTGTGCACCCTGGAGGTGGGCTTCGTATTCAACGACCTCATCACCAATTTCGAGCGTGTGGCCGCCCACTGCTCCAACGTGGCCCTGGCCGTGCTGGAGCTGCGCTACAGCGACCTGCAGTTCCACGACTACACCCGGGGCGTGCGGCAGGGCGACCAGCCGGAATTCCGCCGCTGGCTGGCCTTTTACCAGGACAAGTACCTCACCACGGCGCCGGGGGCCCCCACCACCCCCCTTGCCGGCTGAAAAAGCGCCAATGAAAATCCCCCCGCCGGTGGCGGGGGGATTTTTCGGATGCCGGCGCGGCGCCGCAATCCTGACGGATGTGGAGGCAGTAGATGATCCCCCCCCGCCACCGGCGGGGGGATTTTTCAGATGCCGGCGCGGCGCCGCAATCCTGGGCGCCGCAATCCTGATGGATGCGGAGGCAGTAGATGATCCCCCCGCCACCGGCGGGGGGATGATTCAAAAATCGGCACGGCACATCAATCCTGACGGATATGGATGTGGTTGTTGATGTGGTTGGCGCAGTAGCAGTAGTAGCCGTCGCACTTGGAGCAGTAGCGGAACTCCATATTGGGGTCGTCCTGGTCCGTGAGGCCGCACACCGCGCACTTGTGGAGGTAGCCCCCTGTCTCCCGGGCCTTTTTCTCCGCCTGCTTCCGGGCCCGCTTGAAATTGATCACCTGGGGGTCCGCCCGGCGGCGGGCAAAACCCAGCTTCACCGACCAGAAGGGCCAGGTGAAGATGAAGTAGTTCACAAAGCTGGGCAGGGCCAGCAGGAGCACGAAGGGCCCGCCATCCACCGCCTCCAGCAGGATCAGGGCCACGTCCAGGATGGCCAGCCACTTCATCTTGATGGGCAGCACGAACATGAACAGCACCTGCATCTCGCTGTACATGGTGGCGATGACCAGGAAGAAGGACAGGTGGATGTAGTAGATCTCGGCCGTCCCCAGCAGCAGCCCGCCCACAATGGACAGCGCTACCCCGCACAGGTAGAACAGGGTGAACTTGGCCGACCCCCACTCCCGCTCCAGCATCTGCCCCGTCCAGTAGACCACATAGCAGCCCAGCAGCAGATAGAAGGGGTTGGTGCTCTGGGGCACCAGGATGAAGGTGATGAGCCGCCACACCTGGAACAGCGGGGGCGCGATGAAGGGCCGGAAAAACACCAGCATGGGGATCAGCCGTTCCCGCATCAGCAGATGCAAAATGCCCACCGCCGCCTGGCCGATGGCGATGTACATGGCCAGGTTGGGGATGCCGAACCTGGGGTGCCGGGAGCAGAATTTTTCGATGGGGCCATAGTGGTCGTTCCGGTACATCAAAGGAAATCCCTCCTTATCGGGGCGGTGGCGTTTTGGCTATTATAGCCCTTTCCCCTGGGAAAATAATCAATAAACTGTGAATCATTCCGCGTACAGCCGGACGATGTTCCGCAGGATCTCCACCACCGTGTCCATTTCCTCCGCGCAGGCCAGCTCCAGGGGGCCGTGGAAGTTATAGCCCCCGGTGCCCAGGTTGGGGCAGGGCAGGCCCATATAGCTCAGCCGGGCCCCGTCGGTGCCGCCCCGGATGGCCTCGGCGGCGGGGGCCACCCCCGCCAGCTCCGCCGCCTTGTTGGCGTGCTCCACCAGGTGCATACAGTCCGCCAGCTTCTCCTTCATATTGTAGTAGCTGTCCGTCAGCGCCACCTCGATCTTCGCGGTGGGGTGGGCGGCCTGGATTTGGGCGGCGGCCCGCTTCAGCAGGGCCTTTTTGACGGTGAACTCCCCCTTGTCGTGGTCCCGGACGATATACTCCATCCGGCAGGCGGCGGCGGTGCCCGTCAGGGCGTCCAGGTGGAAGAAGCCCTGGTAGCCCTCGGTCTTGCCGGGGATGGCGTCCGCCGGCAGCAGGGCGTTGAACTCCTGGGCCAGGAGCAGGGCGTTCTCCATGATCCCCTTGGCCGCGCCGGGGTGGACGGACACGCCGGTGATGTCCACCACCGCGGAGGCGGCGTTGAAGTTCTCGTAGGCGATGACGCCGGGGGCGGAGCCGTCCACGGTGTAGGCGTACTTGGCCCCGAAGGCGTGTACGTCGAAGTGGTCGGGGCCCTCGCCGATCTCCTCGTCGGGGGTGAAGGCCACGCACAGCCGCCCGTGGGGGGTCCCCTCGGAGATGAGCCGCTCGCACAGGGTCATGATCTCGGCAATGCCCGCCTTGTCGTCCGCCCCTAAAAGGGTGGAGCCGTCGGCGGTGATGACGGTTTTCCCCTGGAAGCGGGACAGCCAGGGGAAGTCGGCCGCCCGGATCACCCGGCCCTCTTTCGGCAGGACGATATCCCCGCCGTCGTAGTTCTCGTGGACGATGGGGTTCACGTCCTTGCCGGAGAAGGCGGGGGCGGTGTCCAGGTGGGCCAGCAGGCCCAGAGCGGGGAGGTGCTCCAGCCCCGGGGTGGCGGGCAGCCAGGCGGTGACGGTGCAGAACTCGTTGACGGAGGGGTTCTCCAGCCCCAGCTCGGTCAGCTCCTCCACCAGCAGGCGGGCCAGGTCCCACTGGCCGGGGGTGGAGGGGGTGGCCCCCGTCTCCGGGGAGGATTCGGTATTGACCTTCACATATTTCAGCAGACGTTCACAGGCTCTCATCAAAAATAACTTCCTTTCGGGTAAAGATTACAGCATCACCGGGTTCGTCGTCCATTCCAGCCCGCAGGGGCCGGGGGTTTCCCGGCACAGCTGGTACAGGTCGGTGCACCGCCCTTCCAGCTCCAGCAGGGGGATCCCCCGGCCGTGGGCGGGCTTGGTGATCATGGGCAGGGCGGCCTTCCCCTTCATCTCCCGCAGCAGCGCCCGGCCCCGCCCGTTGGCCCCCAGCACCCGGAGATAGGGGGGGCCGTCCGGCCTGTCCCCCGCCGTCAGGCCCAGGGCGGCCCACAGCACCGCCCGCCGTATGCGGGCGTGGGCGTACCGCTTGGTCTTGGCCAGATCGCAGACCTCCTCCAGCGTCCGCCCCTGCCGCGCCGCCCGGTACAGCCGGTGGGACAGCCCCTCCCCGCAGTCGGGCAGGGCGGCAAAGTCTTCCTCGTCCATGGCGCGCAGGCGGGCCAGCACCCAGCGCTCCCCATACCTCAGGCTGGCGGGGTTGTCCGCCGGGAGCCGCCCGGACAGGATCTCCCCCCGCACGAAGGAGGCGGAGGGATAGTCCGGGTGACCCCCGCCATCGTGTCCCGCCCCAAACCTGGGGACGGTGATGGGCCGGATGCTGCTTTTCGCGGCGTTCAGCGCCCGGATATACTCAATTCCAAGATTGTTGTTGGGCTGGGCCAGCAGTTCGGCCAGCCCGGGCCGCAGCAGCCCGGACACCGCCGCCTGGCGGCAGGCCGCGAAGGGCAGCCCCTGGTCCAGAAACCGGCGCAGCTCATCGGGGTAGCGGGGGCTGTCCAGGCAGGCGGCCACCCGCTGGAGGGCGTCCACGTCGCCGCACTCGCTGCCGAAGGACAGGTGGGTGATGACGCCCGCCGCCTCCAGAAGGTCGATGGCCCCCCGGGCGAAGGACTCCGCCGAGGCCGCCGCCCACACCGTGGGCAGCTCCAGCACCAGGTCCGCGCCGCCCTCCAGCGCAGCCCGGGCCCGGGTCCATTTGTCCAGCACGGCGCACTCCCCCCGCTGGACAAAATGGCCGCTCATCACGCACACGATGGCGCACTCCCCCAGCAGCTTCCGCGTCTGGGCGATCTGGTAGGCGTGCCCGCCGTGGAAGGGATTGTACTCCGCCACAATGCCTGCCGCGACCATTGTCTCCCCCCTATACTTCCCCGCGTCCGGCTTTCTTGTGAGAAACGAGAAAAATACTTGCGGTATCGCCGTTCCCGTAGTATAATATGTCTGTTATCGGGCGGCCGCGGGGCCGTCCCCCTTCGACCGTTTTCCATTATAATCCCAAAGGCGGGTCGAAGTAAAGCAAAACCGCATAATTCCGAAAAGAGAGAGGGTTGTGCGGCGCGGTCTAACCGTTTATCTTTGGGGCGCCCCTGTGCGCCCTGCGACAAAGGAGTGCGGAACATGAAAGTTCTTGTTATCAACGCCGGCAGCTCGTCCCTGAAGTACCAGCTGCTGGACACCGAAAGCCAGGCCGTCCTGGCCAAGGGCCTGTGCGAGCGCATCGGCATCGACGGCAAATTCACCTACAAGGCCCCCGGCAAGGAGACCATCGACGCCAAGGACGTGGCCATGCCCACCCATTCGGAGGCCATTCAGGCCGTGCTGGACGCCCTGGTGGACCCCGCCAACGGCGTGGTGTCCTCCATGAAGGAGATCGAGGCGGTGGGCCACCGGGTCGTCCACGGCGGCGAGACCTTCGCCAGCTCCGTGAAGATCGACGACAAGGTGATGGCCGCCCTGGAGGAGTGCATCCCCCTGGCCCCCCTGCACAACCCCGCCAACATCACCGGCATCAAGGCGTGTACCAAGGTCATGGGCCCCGATGTGCCCCAGGTGGCCGTGTTTGACACCGCCTTCCACCAGACCATGCCCCCCGTGGCCTACACCTACGCCCTGCCCTACGAGTACTACGAGAAGGACAAGGTGCGCCGCTACGGCTTCCACGGCACCAGCCACAAGTACGTCACCCAGCGGGCGGCGGATATGCTGGGCAAGCCCATCGAGTCTTTGAGGCTCATCTCCTGCCACCTGGGCAACGGCTCATCCATCGCCGCCGTGGCCTACGGGAAAAGCGTGGACACCTCCATGGGCTTCACCCCCCTGGCCGGCCTGCCCATGGGCACCCGCGCCGGCGACCTGGACGCGGGTATCCTGGAGTTCCTGATGAACAAGTATGGCATGGACATCAAGGAGATGCTCAACGTGCTCAACAAGAAGTCGGGCGTGCAGGGCGTGTCCGGCGTGTCGTCGGATTTCCGGGATCTGGGCTCCGCCGCTGAGCAGGGCAACACCCGGGCGGCCCTGGCCCTGGATATGTTCAGCTACGGCGTGAAGAAGTACATCGGGGCCTATGCCGCCGCCATGGGCGGGGTGGACGCCATTATCTTCACCGCCGGCGTGGGCGAGAACGACGCCCAGCAGCGCATGAACATCGCCTCCGGCCTGGAGTTCATGGGCGTGAAAATGGACGCGGACGCCAACAACGTCCGGGGCAAGGAGGCCATCATTTCCGCCATCGACTCCAAGGTGAAGGTGCTGCTCATCCCCACCAACGAGGAGCTGATGATCGCGCTGGATACCGCGGCGCTGGCGTAAAGCTCCGCGTTAAAACACCTTGTGGGGCCCGATGCGGCATCGGGCCCCATTTCTTAAGGACGGAGGAACCGGCATGGCAGACGCGAAAGTATATAAGCTGGGGACGCTCACCCTGACCGACGTGGCCCGGGAGCTGGAGGACTACCTGCGTTTTCAGAAAAACCTGGAGACCGAGGGCGTGGCCCAGGCGGAAAACATCTATTTCATCCAGGCCCGCCAGACCGAGGGCTGGAAAAAGTTCGCCGGGATGGACAAGGCCGTCCAGGTCAAGCTCACCGCCCACGAGGGCTGCCTGACGGTGGATATCGGCGCGGGCCGGTGGGTGGACAAGCTGGGCGCGGCCACCGTGGGCTATCTGGTCTTCGCGCCGCTGATGATCACCGCCGCCATCGGCGCCATCGGGCAGGACAAGCTGCCCCAGGAGATTTTCAGCTTTGTGGAGCGGCTGACCCTGCTCCATGGGCAGCCCGCTCTGGACATTATGGACTTTGCCCCCAACACGGCCGTGTGCGCCGCCTGCGGCGGCCCCCTCCCCGCCGGGGCCAGGTTCTGCCCGGGCTGCGGCGCGCCGGTGCGGGCCGGGCGCACCTGTCCCGGCTGCGGCGCCGAGGTGGCCGAGGGCGCCCGGTTCTGCGCGGGGTGCGGGACGAAATTGAGCTGACGCTTTTATAAAAAGGCGGCCCAGGGGCGTTGCCCCTGGGCCGAATTTCAGACTGTCGACCAAATGCGGAGCGCTGTGCCATCGGGAAGGAAGATAGGGTGAAAGAAACCCAGGAGGGGTGTCTTTCACGTTCAATCAACGACTTTTTGGAACGTTCTTTGTTCCAAAAAGTCGCACTCAGCGTGGCGAAAAGACTTTTT
>CATLEJ010000069.1 GCA_949916125.1 uncultured Oscillospiraceae bacterium | reverse complement strand
GTTGGTGATGACGCCGTTTTCACTGCGCTTTACAATATCCACCTGCTCGGCCTGCGCCCCGATGGACATATTCTTATGGATCACGCCGATGCCGCCCTCCCGGGCCAGGGCAATGGCCATACGGGACTCGGTGACCGTGTCCATGGCGGCGCTCATCACCGGGATGTTCAGGGTGACCTTTTTGGTCAGCCGGGTGTGCAGATCCACGTCCGCCGGGAGCACGTTGCTCTCCGCGGGGATCAGCAGCACGTCATCGAAGGTGAGGCCGGTCTTGACAAACTTTTCATTCCACGTGAATTGGGCCATATTCCACTCCTCCATTTTCCTATCATTTGGATTTTTTCATTTTACGCTCAACCTGTCCTTCTGTCAAGGACAACCAACTACAGCGTCATTTTTCGGCACTTTCGCCCATGAGAACTGCCGGACAAGCTCTTGCGCTGTGACTTTTTCCGGCCTGTCCAGCAGCCCCGCATAGCAGGCCAGCAGCCCGGTGAGCTCCTGGGGCGTGTACCGCTCCCGCAGGGCGCCCATATCCAGATCGTGATCCCGCTTGGCCAGCCGCCGCCCGTCGGGGGCCAGCAGCAACGGCGTATGGAAGAACCGGGGCGGCTCATACCCCAGCACCCGGTGGAGCCACGCCTGCCGGGGGGCGGAGCACAGCAGATCCCGGCCCCGCACCACATGGTTCACCCCCATCAGCGCGTCGTCCACCACCACCGCCAGCTGGTAGGCAAACACCCCGTCGGAGCGCCGGACGATAAAGTCCCCGCAGTCCCGGGCCAGGTTTTCAGTATATGTCCCGCAGTTCCCGTCCTCCACAGTGACGGCCAGATCGGGGCACCGCACCCTCCACGCCGGGCGGCGGCCCTGCCGCTCCAGCGCCTCCCGCTCCTTTTCCGTCAAGTGAAAACACTTTCCGCTGTATACCACCGCGCCATCCTCCCGGTGGGGGGCGGAGGCCGCCATCCGCTCCGTCCGGGAGCAGTAGCAAGGGTAGAGCAGTCCCTTCTCCCCCAGCATTCGGAACGCCTCCTCGTAATAGGCCGTGCGGCGGCTCTGCATATAGGCGGGCTCCAGGCCGCCCTCGTCCCAGTCCAGCCCCAGCCAGCGCAGGTCATCCATGAGCTGAGCGGCAAGCTCCGGGCTTGTCCGCTGGGTATCCAGATCCTCAATGCGCAGCACCAGCGCTCCCCCGCTGCTGCGCGCGTCCAGCCACGCCAGCAGCGCCGCCAGCAGGTTGCCCAAGTGCATCCGCCCGCTGGGGGTGGGGGCAAACCGTCCCCGCACACCCATGCGCACTCCCCCCGTCAATCAAAAAATGTGAGCTGCCGATCCCCGTAACCAAGCGTGGCCGCCCGAATGATGGATTTCATATCGTATAAGATCCCGCGCTCCCGGCAGGCGGCAGTGAACACATTCCACAGCCGGCCCGCCCTGGAGCTGGCGCACTGGTACCGCTCCCCATACTGTCGGAGATAGCGCTCCTTCAGCCCTTCACCGGGGAACGCCCGCTCCAGGCCGTCCAGGAAATACTCCCGCTGGCCCTGCCGCATGGTGACCCCAAAGGCGGGGTAGATAAACCGCGCCCCGGCCCGGGCCGCCCCCTCCACCACCGCCAGCACCCCCTCGTCGCTGTCCTCCAGGAAGGGCAGCACCGGCATGAGCAGCACCCCGGCGAACAGCCCCGCCCCGCTCAGCTTCTTCAGCGCCGCCAGCCGGCGGCTGGGAGCGGGGGCGTTGGGCTCGATTTTAGCCGCCAGCGCGTCGTCCGCCGTGGTGACGGTGAGCTTGCAGATCACCGGGGAATGGGCCTGGATGGAGGCCAAAATGTCGATATCCCGCACGATCAGGTCGCTCTTGGTGGCGATGGCCGTGCCGCAGCCATAGGCGTCGACGAGCTCCAGTGCGTGCCGGGTAAGCTCCAGCTCCCGCTCAAAGGGATTGTACGGATCGCTCATGGAGCCGGTGCAGATGAAGGCGGGCCGCACCTTCCGGGCCAGATCGTCCCGGAGGATGCGCAGGGCGTCCGCCTTGGCCCGCACCGTATCAAACCCCTCGATCCGGTAGCAGTCGCTGCGGCTGTCGCAGTACAGGCAGCCGTGGCAGCACCCCCGGTAGAGGTTCATGGTGTGGTCGGTGCCGAACCATTCGGTGGATCGGCTCCGGTGCAGCAGATGCCTGGCGGGTATATATTCCACATCCCTCACCCCTTTGATGGGCGCAACCCCCTCCCAGGCGCTGGCCCGGGAGGGGGTGTCTCTCACTTCTTGTTAAAAATGCGGAAGATATCGTCGAAGGGGTCGGCCTCGGGAGGCTCCGCCGCCGCGCTGGTCAGGGGCTTGGGCGGCATGACCGCGCCCACCCCGGCGGGTACGCAGTCGGGCTTGTCCTCCTTCGGCGCGGCCTGGGGGCCTTTGGCCTCCGGCTTGGCTTCCTCGCCGGGCACAGGGTTTTCCACCTCTCCAAACCCGGTGGCAATAACGGTGACCCGCAGCTCGTCCTCCAGGGTATCGTCGAAGGCGGTGCCCATCATGAACAGGGCGTCCGGGTCAGCCACCTGCTTGACCATCTCGGCGGCCAGCTCCACCTCTTCCAGCCCCATGTCCATGGGGCCAGTGATGTTGACAATGATGCCCTTGGCCCCCTGAATGGAGGTCTCCAGCAGGGGGCTGTTGATGGCGATGCGGGTGGCGTCCTCCGCCTTGTTCTTTCCGGAGCCCCGGCCCACGCCCATGTGGGCCAGGCCCGCGTCCTTCATGACGGCGGTGACGTCGGCAAAATCCAAATTGATGAGGCCGGTGGTCTTGATGAGGTCGGAGATGGACTGCACCGCCTGCCGCAGCACGTCGTCGGCGATGGCAAAGGCGTTGGCAAAGGTGATCTTCTCGTCGGTGGCATACTGGAGCCGGTCGTTGGGGATGATGACCAGCGAATCCACCTTCTGGCGCAGCTCCTCAATGCCGCGGGCGGCCTGCTCCATGCGGCGGCGGCCCTCGAAATTGAAGGGCTTGGTGACCACACCCACGGTGAGGATACCCTTCTCCTTGGCGATCTCCGCCACCACCGGGGCCGCGCCGGTGCCGGTGCCGCCCCCCATGCCGGCAGTGACGAACACCATGTCCGCCCCCTCCAGAAGGGCGGTGATCTGCTCCTTGCTCTCCCGGGCGGACTCACGGCCCACCTCGGGGTTGGCCCCCGCGCCCTTGCCGCCGGTGAGCTTCTCCCCGATGGCCAGCTTCTGGGTGGCCTCAGAGGCATTCAGACACTGCCGGTCAGTGTTCACCGCGATAAACTCCACACCCTGCATCCCGGCGCGAACCATGCGGTTTACCACATTATTGCCGCCGCCGCCCACGCCGATTACCTTCAGAACATCATCGTTGCTCGCGGCGGAATCCATTAAAAACGCCATACCTACGTCCTCCTATGTGAAACAAGTAATAGCTGTTATGCAAAATCCATATGTCTATATCTTGTTTATTGTACCCTTTTTTCTCCAACTGGTCAATAGAAAATCCCAACTTTTTCGTGAGGGAAAATTTTTCCGGCCTAATTTTCCTGTCCCGGCTTGAAATACACCTTTCCTTTTACCACCGTAAGGTCCAGTGATCCGCCCACCCCTTCCGGGATTTTGCCGCTGGCCAGGGCGCTCTCCGTCAGACGGATATAATAGTCATATTCCCCGCCCCGGGGCAGCTTTACCTTATAAATGCCGTAGTCCAGCGTAAAATATGTGGCGGCGGAGCAATCCAGCGCCGTACATTCCGGCAGCAGCCCCCTGTCCTCCAGCACCTTCAGCAGCTCCCCCACATAGCGCAGGGTGGCTTCCTCCCCTTCCTCCACCTGGATAGTGCCTCCGGCATAGGGCCCCACCGCCGTCAGCCCGGTGATCCGCACCGCCTGGACGTTCCCGCCGTCCCGCTCCAGCAGCTTGCCCTGGGTAGATACCAGCCAGCGGCCCTCGGCGGACTCCACCGACGCCGCCGCCACCCGCTCCGTCACCTTGAGCACCACGCCATCGGGCAGCGTCCGCCTGATGGCCACCCCCTCCACATAGGGAAGCTGGGTGCAGATGGACGCGGATACGCGGCTGCGGGACAGGGTGATCAGATTGTCTCCCAGCTTAATCCCCGAGGCCTCGATGATCTCCTGCGCAGTATAGCGCACATTGCCCGTCACCTCAACAGAGTTCACCCGGAAAAACACTACGCAGGCCACCGCCACCGCCGCCGCCATGACCAGAATGGACAGCGCCTTGTAAAGGCCGCTGAATCGGCCCCTCCGGCGCTTGGGCCTGCTGTGTCTGCGCTGTCGTGCCACGGGCATCATCTCCGTTCTGATCTATCTGAGCGCCGCCGATCCGCCGCGGCTGTGTTCATTCTTCCCTGCGTTCCACATCTGCCCCCAGGACACGGAGCATCTCCTCCAACCCCTCATAGCCCCGGTCAATGTGGTTCAGGCCGGACAGGACGGTGGCTCCCTCCGCCCCCAGGGCCGCCGCGGCCAGCGCGCCGCCGCCCCGCAGGTCGGACGCCTCCACCCGCGCCCCGTGCAGCCGTTCCACCCCCCGCACCAGGGCCACCCGGCCTTCGGTGGTGATGTCCGCCCCCATGCGCATCAGCTCGGCCACATGGCGGTAGCGGCTGTCAAACATGGTCTCCACAAAGAGCGTACACCCCTGGGACGCCGCCAGCGCCGCCATGACGGGGGCCTGTGCGTCGGTGGGAAAGCCGGGATAGGGGGCGGTCCGGATGGTGGGCACCCCCTTCAGGGGCTTCGCCCGATCCCGCTTCAGCTCTACGTATTCCAGCCTGCTCTCCACCCGGCACCCGGCCTGGTGGAATACGGACAGGACGGTGGCCAGGTGCCGCCAGTCCACCCCGCGCAGACGCACCCTGCCCCCGGCGGAGGCCGCGGCGGAAAGCAGGGTCGCCGCCACAATACGGTCCCCCATAATGGCAAACTCCCCGCCGGACAGGGGCCGCCCGCCCTCTACCGTGACGGTGGAGCTGCCCGCCCCCCGGACGTTGGCCCCCAAGGTGTTGAGGAAGCTCTGCAAATCCCCGATCTCCGGCTCCCGGGCGGCGTTGATGATGGTGGTGGGGCCGTCGGCCCCCACGGCACACAGGATGGCGTTCTCCGTGGCCCCCACGCTGGGCAGGGCAAGCTGGACCTCGCCGCCCTTTGGCCGCCCCTGGCAGTGGATGCCCCGGTCCTCCCGCACCTCGCATCCCATGGCCCGGATGGCGGCCAGGTGCAGGTCGATGGGCCGGGGGCCCAGCTCACAGCCGCCGGGATAGGTGAGGTGGGCCTCCCCCGTCCTGGCCAGCAGCGGCCCTAAAAAGATGATGGAGGAACGCATGGCCCGCATCTGTTCCTCGGAAACCGTGCTCCCCACCGCCCCGGTGGGGTCTACCACGATGGTGCGCCCCTCCTGCTCCACCTGACAGCCCAGGCACCGCAGGATGCCCAGCGCGGTGGTCACATCGGTGAGCCGGGGGCAGTTGGTGAGGGTCACCGGCCCCCGCGCCAGCAGACACGCCGCCAAAATGGGCAGCACGCTGTTTTTCGCCCCATGAACCGCCAGCTCGCCCTCCAGCGGATTTCCGCCGCGAATATACATCACACTCATGGCAAAGCCTCCCCATAGAAAGAAATGTCGCTTCATTCTATGCGGATGGCCGTTGGGCCGTTATTTCAGCAAAGTCATCAGATTTTCATAGATATCCTGCGCCGCCCTGGGGGAGGCCAGCTCCCGCAGGGCCCGGCCCATGGTCGCGCGGCGGCTGCCGTCCGCCAGCAGCTCCAGCGCCGTCCGGTACAGCTCCTCTCCGGTGCAGTCCTTTTCTTCGATCAGCACAGCCCCGCCCCGGTCGGCCAGCACCTTGGCGTTTTTATACTGGTGGTTGGCCGCCACAAAGGGGGAGGGCACCAGGATGGCCGGCTTGCCCAGGGCGGTGAGCTCCCCGATGGTGGACGCCCCTGCCCGGCAGATCACCAGGTCGGCCGCCGCCATCACCACCGGCATATTGTCGATATAGGGCCGCACCTCGCTCTCTGAGACCTGGATTCCCCGTTTTTTTAGTTCGCCTGGCATCTCATCATAGTCCCGCCCGGCGGCGTGGATATAGTGGAACCGGCGGCCCTCCGCCGCCCAGCGCTCCACGAAGTCCACCGTCCGCGCGCTCATGTGCCCCGCCCCCTGGGAGCCCCAGAAGGAGATCACCAGCGGCTGGCTGTCCGTCAGGCCGAGCTCCAGCCTGGCCCGTTCCCGGTCCAGGGAGAAGAACTCCCCCCGCACCGGCGTACCGGTGACGGCCACTTTTTTCGCGTCCTGGTAATACTCCGCCGCCTCAGGGAAACCCACCATCACCAGGTTCACCTTATTGGCCAGCGTCCGGGTGGTCAGCCCCGGATAGGCGTTGGACTCGTGGATGGCGCAGGGGATGCGGCGCTTCGCCGCCTCGTGGACGGCGGGATAGGAGGCATACCCCCCCGTACCCACCACCAGGTCCGGCTTAAACTGCTTGAGGATGGCCGCCGCCTCGTGCTGGCCCGCAGGGAGCTTGAACGCGCTTCTCACGTTGTGCTTGATCACCTTCCAGCTCCAGGCGCGCTCAAAGGTGGACACCTTGACCGTTTCGATGGGGTAGCCCGCCTGGGACACCAGGCGCTGTTCCATCCCACGCTCCGCGCCCACAAACAAAATCTCGCAGCCGGGGTGCTTTTCCTCAAACACCTGGGCCACCGCCAGCGCCGGGTTGACATGGCCCGCCGAGCCACCGCAGGTAAAAATCACTTTCATATCGTCCTCACATCGCCGAAGCAAAGTCTGCTTGGCTCCGTTTCCGCCTTTGGCGAAAACTCCGCCCGCTCCCTTGCTTCTCCTCTCCCCGCAAAACCAAAGGCCGGTTTTGCAGGGGCCCCTGTTTGTCTCATATGCTCCATTCTTTTGCCTCTACCTTTCCTCCTATTCCGCCTTTGGGGCGGCGATCTGCCGTGACACGCTTAATATCATGCCCATTTCCGCCAGTGTGATCATCAACGCCGTTCCGCCATAGCTGAAAAAGGGCAGGGAAATTCCGGTGGGCGGCAGGAAACCTGTGACCACGCCGACATTGAAAAATGTCTGGAACGCCATCAGCGAGGTGATCCCCACCACCAGCAGGGTGCCGAACCGGTCGTGGGCGTGGAGCGCCAGCCAGTACCCCCGGATAATCAGCAGGGCGAACAGGGCGATAATGACGCACGCCCCCACCATGCCAAGCTCCTCGCAGACGATGGCGAAAATGTAGTCGTTGTGTTCCTCCGGGAGAAACAGGTATTTCTGGCGGCTCTGTCCAAGCCCCACCCCCAGCAGCCCGCCGGAGCCGATGGCAATCCGGCCCTGCCAAGGCTGGTAACCGCCATGCTGGAGGTCGCTGAGGGGGTTCTGCCAGATCTCAATACGGGCCTTCATATAGTCGGTCTGGGTGATAATGAACCACAGAAGGCCCGCCACACCCGCTCCCGCGCCCACAAACCAGTACAGCCGTATGCCCGCCGCAAACAGCACCGACCCCGCCGCAACGATCACCAGAATCATGGCGGACATATGCTTTTGCAGGCCGATGACCCCCAGCACCGTCCCCAGCGCGACCCCATAGGGCACCAGCTCCAGAAAACCGACATTGTCCAGCTTCTCCCCGATCCGCCCCACTAAAGTGCGCCGGTTCCACTTTTTGGGCGGTCCCATCTGGACATTTCGCTTGGATAGTCGGGCGGAAAAGTACAGGATCACGCCCACCTTGGCGATCTCCGACGGCTGAAAGCGGAGGGACCCAAACTGAATCCAGCGCAGCGCGCCGCCGCCCCTGCGTCCGAACGCCGGGATAAACACCATCAACATCAGTACGACGGAGGCCCCCAGCACAAATACGGACATCCAGCGGAAGTGCTGGTAGTCGATCCTCGAGATGATGAACATGGCCACCACGCCCGCGGCCGCAAACATGGCCTGCCGCCTGAAATAGTAAAGCGGGTCGCCCTTGGTGTTAATGCCCGCGGTCATGTTATACATGGCGGAGGCAAAGGAGGCGGACAGCACCATAATCAGGCCGATGGCGGTGAGCAGCATCACCAGCGCCAGGAAGGGCAGGTCGATAGGCCCGCGGGCCAGCTGCTGCCGGATCGTCAGGTCGCGCTTCGCTTTTCTGGCCATGGGTATCCCCTCTTCTGCTTGAACTAACGCGCTCAGATGTTGTCACGCTGCGAAGCGGCCAGGTCACTCGGTCGCTTTCACTGCGATTCGGATCAAAAACAGATTTGCTCCGCAAATCTTGGTTTTTCATCCTCACTCCGCTCCAAGCTCCCTCGCTGACCGCTTCTCCGCGCTCAGATGGCGTACCGATACATCACGCCCACAAAGGCCAGCAGGCAGAAGGCGATGGTGATGCCCGTGAAGGTCAGCACAATGCGCACCTCGCTCCAGTGGCCCAGCTCCAGGTGGTGGTGGAGGGGCGCCATACGGAAAATCCGCTTGCCGTGGGTGAGCTTGAAATAGGTCACCTGGATAATGTCGCTCATGGTCTCCGCGATGTAGATAATCCCCACCAGCACCAGCACCAGCGGCACATCCATGGCAAAGGCCATGGCGCACACCGCGCCCCCCAGGAACAGGGAGCCGGTGTCCCCCATAAACACCTTGGCAGGGTGGAAGTTATACAGCAGGAAGCCCAGCAGCCCCCCCGCCAGCGCCCCGGCGAACACGCCCACCGCGCCCATCTCCCACCACTTGGACAGGACGGCGAAGAACACGCACACCACCAGGGTCACCGACCCCGCCAGGCCGTCCAGCCCGTCGGTGAGGTTCACGGAATTGACGCACCCCACCATGACGAAGGCGGCAAACACCAGGTATACGCCCCAGTTCAGCGGCACAGTCACGTTGACGAAGGGGACGTACAGGTTGGGGCTGAGGTGATGGGTGCTGTGAAGCAAAGTCAGAAACGCGATGGCCGCCGCCAGCTGGAGCAGGAACTTCCATCCAGCGGTGAGGCCGGTGTTGTCGTGCTTGCGAATTTTGGCGTAGTCGTCCACAAAGCCGATGGCGCCGCACACCAGGGAGAAGGCCAGCACAAACAGGGCCTGCCAGCTCCCCTCCGCCATATCCCGCCAGCCGAACACCAGCACCGCGGCGATCACGGCCGCGATGAACATGAGCCCTCCCATTGTGGGGGTGCCCTCCTTGTTTTTGTGCCAGTTGGGGCCGATCTCCTTGATGGACTGGCCCGCGTGCAGGGCCCGCAGGGCGGGTATCAGAAACCATCCCACCACCGCCGAAATCACGAAAGCGGTCAGCGCCGCCAGCAATATCCGCATTGTTCTCCCTCCAACGTTCTTTTGTGTTCCCTTTTCTCATCCAGAATCTGCCGCCGCTCAGCTCCCGCCGAGACGCGCCGCCGCTTCCTCCAGCGGCACCCCCAGCGCCAGCGCCCCCGCCAGCGCCGCCAGGTGGTCATACAGCCGGGGGCTCCCCCCCGCAGGCACCCGCACCCGCAGGAGTTCCCGGTCGGTGAGGGCCTCGAACTCCAGCCGCTCCCCCCGCAGGCGGACGTTTTTTGCCGTCAGATCGGCCTGGGGCCTGCCGTCGGAATAAGCGTACACCGTCCCGGCCGCGGCGGCGGCAAACCGCCGCCCCTCCGGGTCGTCCAGGCCCACCACGGTCACCCCCGCCCGGCGGGACAGCCCCCACCGGGCCGCGGCGCAGCCCGTGAGGGCGCCGGGGCGTTTCGGCTCAAAGTTCTCCACCACCACCGCCCGGTATCGGCCCTCCTCCAGCGCCGCCTGGCACGGGGTGAGCTCCACCACCGGATGGGGCAGCAGCCTGCGCAGCAGCTGGGCCGTCAGCGTGCCGCCCCGGCCCACCACCGCCACCGCTCCATTGTCCCTACTGATGGTCGCCATATGCAATACTGCTCACAAACCGCACCTCCACTACTGTCCCGACGGCCACCATGGTGCCCTCGTCTATGGATTGGCTTGCCCCCTCCACATCGGGGTCGTTGTAATCTACCACGCCGACGGCCCGCATAAACAGGCCCAGCTCTTCCAGCTTGTTCTTGCTCTGGGTGGGCGTCAGCCCCGCCAGGCTGGGCACCTCCACCTGCTCTGAAGGAGCGTCCTCGCCCAGGTAGAGCACCACGGTGGACCCGCCCGGGATGGATACGCCTGCCGCGGGCACCTGGCCCTGGACGATGCTGCCCGTACCCACTGTGCGGCACTCAAAGCCCGCTTTTTGCAGCGCGCCCTTGGCCACCGTCAGCTCGCTTCCCGTCACCTTGGGCATCATGGTGTCCACCCCGGCCAGCTCGTCTTCCGAGTACTGCCGCTCGATCCCCATATAGTCCAGAATATTGGCGATGAGCGTGCCCGCCATGGGGGCGGCGATATTGCCGCCGCTGATGTAGGTTCCGCCGGGAGTCAGATTGGACCCATGCGCAGAGCGCTGGGGAGTGTCGTACACCAGCAGCACCAGCACCTGGGGGTCGTCCGCCGGGGCAAAGCCCATGAAGGAGCACATCACGTCGTCGTTGTCCGGGTCGATGTTTTTGATGGCGATGTTCTCCGAGGTACCCGTCTTGCCGCCGATGCGGTAGCCGTTCATGCTGGCGTTGTGGCCGGAACCGTTGGCCACAACGCTCTCCAGGATCCCCCGCACCTTGTCGGAGGTGTCCTCACTGATGACCTGGCGCACCTCGGTGGTCTCATGATAATACACGGTGTTGCCGTCCCCGTCGGCAACGGACTGCACCACATAGGGCTGGAGCAGGTGCCCGCCGTTGATGACGGCGGCAAAGGCGGAGATCATCTGGAGGGGCGTGACGGTAAAGGTCTGCCCGAAGGAGGAAGACGCCACCGACTGCACCCCGTAGGGACCCGTGAAGTAGTCCTTCCCCCCCGGCCAGAAAATGCTGTCGCCCTCCCCCGCCAGGTCGATGCCGGTTTTGGAGCGCAGGCCGAAGTCCTCAAAATACTTCCACATGGTCTCCGCCCCGATTTTCTGGGCGATCTTCATCAACGCCACGTTACAGGAATTCTCCACCGCCTGGGTGAGGGTCTGGTCCTTGTGGCCGTTCCTGTTGTGACAGCCGGTGGGCTTCAGCCCCGGCCCCGCCGACATGGAGCCGCCGCAGTAGAAGTGGTCGTCCATGGAGATCGCGCCTTCCTCCAGCGCCATGGACACCGTAATGGGCTTGAACACCGACCCGGGCTCATAGGAGTCGGACAGCGCCCGGTTTTTCCACTGCTTCCCCCGGGCCGTGCTGACGGCGTTCCCGTACTCGTCGCTGTCCTCGCCCTTTTCCGCCGCGATTTCCTCCAGTTCCTGGGTCAGATCCTGGTTGATGATCTGGTCATAGTGGTTTGGGTCGAAGTCCGGGCTGCTGGCCATGGCCAGCACCGCCCCGGTCTGGGGATCGATGGCGAGGCCAAAGGCCCCGTTCTGCACATAGTACCGCTCGATGCCCTCGGCCAGCGTCTGTTCCAGCATGGCCTGGATGCGCTCGTCAATGGTGAGGGTGAGGTCGCACCCGTTCTCCGCGTCAAAGTACATCTCATACCCGGAGATCATCTCCATGCCGATGCCGTTCTTGGAGGTGACCACCTTGCCCAGCTCGCCGGACAGGGCATCCTCATAGGCCGCCTCCACCCCCTGGGCGCCTACCTTGTTGCCGCCGCTGTTCTCATTCTGGGACATAAAGCCCAGAACATGGGACCCTACGCTGGAAAAGGGATAGTACCGCTTGCTGGAGGGGGTAAGATACAGCTGGTTGGAGAGCTTCTCCTTGCTGATGAAAGCCCGCACCTTTTCCGCATCCTCGTCCTCCAGTTCGGTAGCCAGCTCCGCATACTGGTTTTTGGTGTTCTCAATACGCTTCCACATCCGCTCCTCATCATAGCCAAAGGTGTCCACCAGCCAGTCTACAATGAGCTTGCGTTTGTCGTAGAGAGCCTGCTTATACTCCGCCTCGGTGTCGTAGTTCTCCTCCTTTACGGAGCCGTATACCCCCATGGGGTTCAGAATCAGCTTGTAAACCGTGGCCGACATGGCCATGGTCCTGCCCTCCCGGTCATAGATGGTCCCCCGGCTGGCGGTGACGTTCACCTCGTTGGTCTGCTGGTTGGCGGCGCGCTCCTGCCACTGGGTATGCTCCACAATCTGAAGCTTGTAGAGCTGGCCCACCAGGGGCAGGAAAATGCCGATCCCCAGCGTCACCATAAGAAATATCGTGCGCCGGAACAGGCTCCGGTTGCTTCTTCCGTGATCCCCCCTGCGGGGCTTGCGCTTTGGATCCTGCATGGCGTCCTCCTGATTCGATGGATATGGGAAAGAAGGGCGCGGGAAACGTAGCATTCCTCGCGCCCCTGGTGTTTCTCTTATGGCAGTTTATGTGCCGGGCTTGACCGCTTATGACAGCAAATTGGTGAGGTACTGCTCCGCCCGTTGGAGCAGGGCCGACAGGCCCTCCCCCGCCCCGTCATAGTAGACCACGCTGTTGGGCGCGGACAGGTCCAGGTATACCGTCTGCCCCGACCCGGCCCGCACCATGGAGCCGTTGGACAGGAACTGCTTCTCGATGGCGTCCAGGTCAAACACCAGCTCATACTTGGCCTGGAGCGCCCGGTTCTCATCCTGGAGCTCAGCCAGCTCCTCCCGCATATCCACAATATCGCTGTTGGCCACCGCCAGCTTCGCGATACTCATGACCAGCAGCAATGAGCACACCAGCACCGCAAAAATGCCCACTACGGCAAAGGGGGCCACGGCGCTCTGGGTCCGGACCTGTACACTGGGCCGGGCGGCCGGGCGCTTCCGGGGCTCAATCTGGGGGCGGCGGACAGGCTCCGGGCGGCGGACGGTATTGCCCTGGATCTGCCCCCGCTGGGAAGAGGGGCGGACAGGCTCCCGTTCCACCTCCGGCTGATAGGCCACGCTGCCGTCGGTGCGGTATTTTCTTGTGTTCCGTCTCTGCTCCGCCATGTTGGACACGCTCCTCTGTTGTGTGATCCTCTGTGCAGGGTTTTTACCTTACAGCTTTTCCGCCACCCGCAGTTTAGCGCTCCGGGCACGCGGGTTTTCGTCTACTTCCCCGGCATCCGCCACAATAGGGCGCCGACCGACCAGTCTGGCCCTCGGCTTCCTGCCGCACACGCACACTGGGAAATCTGGCGGACAGACGCAGCCCTTTGCCCAGTCTGCGAACGCGGTCTTCACCAGCCTGTCCTCCAGTGAGTGGAACGAGATGACCGCCAGCCGCCCGCCTGTGTTCAGCACGTCCAGCGCGCTGCCCAGCAGCCGTTCCACCTCGCCCAGCTCATCGTTCACCGCAATGCGGATGGCCTGGAAGGACCGTTTGGCGGGGTGCTGCTTCTCCCGCCTCGCCTTGGCGGGCATGGCGCCGCGGATCAGCTCCGCCAGCTCCCCGGTGGTCTCAATGGGAGCCTGTCCCCGGGCCCGGACAATGGCGGCGGCGATGGGGCCGGAATACCGCTCCTCGCCGTACTGCCACAGGATGCGGCGCAGCTCCTCGTAATCCCAGCCGTTCACCACATCCCGGGCGGTCAGGGGCGCGGACTGGTCCATACGCATATCCAGGGGCGCGTCCTGCAAGTAGGAGAAACCCCGGCTGCCATCGTCCAGCTGCGGGGAGGATACCCCCAGGTCCAGGAGGATCCCGTCCACCCCGTCCACGCCCAACTCGGCGAGGATGGCCTTTATGTCCCCAAAATTGCCCCGCACCAGGGTCACCCTGTCCATGAAGCCCTCCAGCCGACCGGGGGCTGTGTCCAGGGCGGCCTTGTCCCGGTCGATGGCGATCAGCCGTCCGGTGGTAAGCCGCCGGACGATTTCCAGCGAGTGGCCCGCCCGGCCCAGGGTGCCGTCCACATAGGTTCCACCGGGCCGGATCTCCAGCCCGTCCAGGCACTCCCGCAGAAGCACCGGTTTGTGGGTGTATTCCATACTCAGATACCCAGGTTCTTCATCAGATTGGCAATGGTCTCGGGGTTGAGCTGCTGGCGGGTCTTCGCCTTCCAGTTGTCGGCGCTCCAGATCTGGGCCCGGTCGTTGTTGCCCGTTACCACCACGTCCTTGTCAATCTTGGCGTATTCCTTCAGATAGGACGGGATCTGGAACCGCCACTGCTTATCCGCCTCACACAGCTGTGCGCTGGCAAAAAACAGGTCCATGGCAGCCGCA
>CATLEJ010000068.1 GCA_949916125.1 uncultured Oscillospiraceae bacterium | reverse complement strand
ATGGACTTCTTGTACCAGTGGTGGGACTACGAGCGGAACATGAAGATGACCAAGCAGGAGGTCAAAGAGGAATACAAGCAGATGGAAGGCGACCCCCAGGTGAAGGGGAAGATCAAGGAGATCCAGCGCCGCCGGGCCCAGCAGCGGATGATGCAGCAGGTGCCCGGGGCGGATGTGGTCATCCGTAACCCCACCCACTTCGCCGTGGCCCTGCGCTACAAGCCGGAGGTGGACGAAGCCCCCATTGTGCTGGCCAAGGGGCAGGACAATGTGGCCCTGCGCATTGTGGAGATCGCCGAGAGGAACCAGGTGGCGGTGATCGAGAACGTCCCGCTGGCCCGGGCGCTGTACGCCCAGACCGAGCTGAACCAGCTGATCCCGCCCGACCTGTATGAGGCGGTGGCGGAGGTGCTGGTATACATTTTCAAACTGAACGGAAAGAAGATTGTAAAGTAACGCCCGAAAGCCTGACGGAGACAGGAACGTCCCGCAGGGCCGCCCTTCAGGCTTTGCAGGAGAGAAAAAGAACGCAATGAGCCTGCTTCCCCGGGCGGGGAAGCAGGACAGAGCAGACCGCGTGCTCCGGTGAAGGAGGTGACCACCTGTGCTCAAGCGCATTTTAAACAACAGCATAGCGTTGTTCGTGGTGGTCGTGGTCATGTTCCTGTTTATCCCGCTGCGTCCCGAGATTCTTGATATTCTGCTGGTGGTCAATATCGGCCTGTCCATTATGATCCTGATGATCACCATGAACATCTCCGACGCGCTGGAGCTGTCCATTTTCCCCTCCCTGCTGCTGATCACCACCCTGTTCCGGCTGGGGATGAACGTGTCCTCCACCCGGATGATCCTCACCACCGGCGACCCCGGCGTGGTCATCCGCAACTTCGGACAGCTCATCACCCAGGGCAATATCGTGGTGGGCTTCGTGATCTTCTTCATCATCGTGCTGGTGCAGCTCATCGTCATCACCAAGGGCGCGGAGCGTGTGTCCGAGGTGGCCGCCCGCTTCACCCTGGACGCCATGCCCGGCAAGCAGATGGCCATCGACGCGGACCTGTCCTCCGGCCTCATTGACGAGCAGCAGGCCCGGATGCGCCGGGAGAAGATCCAGAAGGAGGCCGACTTCTACGGCGCCATGGACGGCGCCACCAAGATCGTCAAGGGCGACTCCACCATGTCCATCATCATCACCATCATCAACCTGGTGGGCGGCATTATCATCGGCGTGGTGGTCAACGGCGGCGAAATCGGCGACGTGATGCAGCAGTACTGCATCCTCACCATCGGCGACGGCCTGGTGTCCCAGATCCCGTCCCTGATGATCTCCACCGCCACGGGCATGATCGTCACCCGGTCCGTGTCCGACGGCAGCCTGAACCTGGACGTCTTGAACCAGTTCAAGGCCCAGCCCCGGGCCATCCTGACCACCGGCGTGGTGCTGGCCATCCTGGCCGTCATCCCCGGCACGCCCACCATCCCCCTGGCGGTGGGCGGCGCGGCGCTGATCGCCGGCGGGTTCTTCCTGCTGCGGCAGATGGACGCCCAGAAGCAGGCGGAGGCCGCCGCGGCCCAGGCCCCCGAGGAGGCCCCGGAGCTGGCCGCCCCCAGCGAGACGGACTACTACCGGGATATCAACAACGTCTACTCCCTGCTGTCGGTGGAACCGGTGGAGATGGAGTTCGGCTACAGCCTGATCCCCATGGTGGACGAGAGCCACGGCGGAAAGCTCATCAGCCGCATCACCATCTTCCGGCGGCAGTATGCCCAGGATATGGGCTTCGTCATCCCCTCCATCCGCCTGCACGACTCATCCTCCCTGGGCACCAACCAGTACGCCATCCGCATCAAGGGCGAGGTGGTGGCGGAGGGCGAGATCCTGGTGGATTACTACTTAGCGTTGGAGCCGCCCAACCCCCTGGGGGAGATCGACGGCATCGAGACCATCGAGCCCGCCTACGGCATCCCCTCCCGGTGGATCCTGCCTGAGAACAAGGAGATGGCGGAGATCTACGGCTACAACGTCATCGACCCCCTGTCCGTCATGCTGACCCACCTGGCGGAGACGGTGAAGAAGCACGCCTACGAGCTGCTGAACCGGGCGGAGACCATCCGCCTGGTGGACAATCTGAAGCAGTCCTCCCCCGAGCTGGTGGAGGAAGCGGTGCCGGGGATCATCCCCTATGCCAAGCTGGAGAAACTGCTGCGCAACCTCCTTCAGGAGGGGGTGCCCATCAAGGACCTGTCCACCATTGTGGAGACGGCGTCCGACGCCTTCTCCCAGGGCCGGGACCTGGACATGACCACCGAGCAGGTGCGCGGCGCCCTGGCCCGCACCATCACCAGAAGGTTCTGCGAGGACGGGCAGCTGCGGGTTATCACCTTGGACGCCGAGGTGGAGAAGCGGATCATTTCCTCCCTCACCCGCAACGAGCAGGGCGTGTACCTGGCCATGGGCCCCGACCTGATGCAGTCCATCATTTCCCAGCTGGCGGAGCATCTGAAGAAATTCAGCGACCTGTCCCAGACACCGGTCATTTTGGTCAGTCAGGTGATCCGCGGCTATTTCAGCAAGATGATCACCCAGTTCTACCCCAATGTCTACGTGCTGTCCTTCAATGAGATCACCAACAGCGTGCAGATCCAGGCCCTGGGCAACATCACCGCCGAGTCGCCCGCCATGACCCAGCGAAAGGCGGTGGGCGTATGAGCACAGGCTTGGCCGAGCGGCAGTATACGCAGGCCGAGATCGAGGCCATGGCCACGCCCGACCTGCTGGCCCTTTACAAGCGGACGGGGGACGAGGCCCTCAAGTGGCCCCTGGTGCTGCGCTATGAGGGGCTGATTAAAAGCGCCGCCCTCCAGATCCGGGGGGTGTACAGCAGCTTCGCCCAGGTGGACGATATCGTCAGCGAGGGAATCCTCACCCTGCTCAGCTCCATCGACAAGTTCGACCCGGAGAAGGGCATCAAGTTTGAGACCTATGTGGCCAAGCGCATCCGGGGAATGGTCATCGACCTGGCCCGGAAGCAGGACTGGCTGCCCCGGAACATCCGCCAGCGGGCCAAGGAGATCGACGCGGCGGTGTCTCACCTGGCCAACGAGCTGGGGCGGTTCCCCACTGACCAGGAGGTGGCGGGGCACCTGGGCATCCCCACCGACAAGTACCAGAAGGAGGCTGCCCGGGTGGCGCTGTCCAACACCCTGTCGCTGGACGCGCTGATGGACGCCCGGGACATGGAAGGCTACCGCTTCGAGCTGTCCGACCAGGACCCCAAACTCCAGCCCGAGACGGTGCTGGAGGACCGGGAGCTCCAGGAGACCCTGGCCCAGGGGATAGCCTCCCTCCAAGAAAACGAGCAGATTGTGCTCTCCCTGTACTATGAAAAGAACCTCCATATGAAAGAGATCGCCCAGGTGATGGGGGTGAGCGAGCCCCGCATCTCCCAGATCCACTCCCGGGCCATCCAAAAGCTGCGGGAGCATATGGGCGAGTACATGAACAGCGGGTCCACCCCGAAAACCTCTAAAAAGCGGAAGAAGGTATGATGCAGTATGTTCAAAGGCTTCTATAACCTCACCTCCGGTATGCTCACCCAGCAGCGCCACCTGAACGTGGTGGGCAACAACATGGTGAACGTCTCCACCGCGGGCTTCAAGGAGAGCCGGTACACCGCCACCACCTTTGACGACGTGATGTATGCCCGGGTGGGCAACAAGGAGAAGATTTACACCGAGATTGGCCGCCAGAGCTATATCCGGGCCAACAGCGCGGTGTATACCAACTTCGAGCAGGGCATCCCGGAGCCCACCAACATCCCGCTGGACTTTGCCATCGTGGGGGACGGCTTTTTCGCCGTGCAGGGGGAGGACGGCGCGCTGTCCTACACCCGGGCGGGCAGCTTCTCCCTGGACGAGGAGGGCTACCTGTGCTTCCCCGGCGTGGGCCGGGTGATGGACCCGGACGGCCAGCCCATCCTGCTGGAGACGGATAAGATCACCGCCGACGAGCAGGGCTATATCTATAACGAGAACGGCGGGGTCATGGGGCGGCTGGGGGTGTATACCTTCGCGGATAACGGGGCGCTGGAACACAATGACAACGGCTTCTTCACCGGCGATGGGGCCCAGGCGGCGGAGAACCCCCAGCTCCTGTGGAAGTACGTGGAGCGGTCCAACGTGGAGCTGATCCGGCAGATGACCGACATGATCACCTGCCAGCGGGCCCTCCAGAGCTGCGCTTCGGTGACCAAGATGTACGACGAGGTCATGAACCACGCCGCCAGCGACATTGGCCGGATGTAAGGGGGCAGAATCCATGAACCAATCCTTCTATATCGGCGCGGGGGGCGCCCAGCAGCAGCTCTATCACCTGAATGTCCACGGGGACAACATCGCCAACGTGAATACCTTCGGCTTCAAGGCCAATCGCTCCTATTTCTCCGCCCTGATGTACCAGAACCACCGGGGGGTGGAGGAGGAACTGCCCATGGGCGTGGGCACCCGGATGCTGATGACCTCCACCGACTACTCCCAGGGCGCGCCGTCGGACACCGGGCGGAAGCTGGACTACTACATCGACGGGGAGGGCTTTTTCGGGCTGGTGGACCTGGACACCGGGGAGGTGTCCTTCACCCGCAACGGGGCCTTCGTCATGTCCCAGATGGAGCGGCCCACCGGCGAGGTGGACGAGAACGGCCAGCCCATTATGGAAAACGTGTTTTTCCTGGGGGACAACGAGGGGCGCTTTGTGCTCAGTGAGCGGGGGGGCCTGATCCGGGTGGAAAACCCCTCGGACCAGCTGCCCATCGGGATTTTTGACTATGCCAACTATGACGGCATGGCCCAGCTGGACAGCACCCGTTACCTGCCCATCGACAAGAACGGGAACCTGTGGTACGGGGACGGGAAGCTGATCCAGGGCTGCCTGGAGATGTCCAACACCGACCTGGGCGATGAGCTGACCAAGGTGATCGAGGCCCAGCGGGCCTACGGCGCGGCACTGAAAATGGTGCTGACCTCTGATGAGATTGAGAATACCATCAATAATCTGCGCAGTTGATTGGAGGGAACGGGATGGCAATCAAAAACTATGACGAGCTGACCTCCATGGAGCTGGACACACTCCGGGAGATCGGCAGCATGGGCACCGGCAACGCCGCCACAGCCCTGTCCCAGATGCTGGGGCGGGAGGTGCGCATCACGCTGCCCGAGGTGCGGATCATGGGCTATAACGAGGCCATTGAGTGGATCGGCGGCCCGGAGGAGATCACCGCCGGCGTACTGGTCAAGATGGGGGGACAGATCAACGGCATCATGCTCTCCTGCCAGCAGCTGGAGTTCGTCAACCTGGTACTGGACAGCGTGCTCCAGCAGCACATTGAGGACTACAGCCAGTTGGCGGAGCTGGAGAACTCCTGCCTCATTGAGGTGGGCAACATCATGATCTCCACCTTCATCAACGCCCTGAGCGGCCTGGCCGGGATGGACGTGACCCTGACGGTGCCCGCCTTTACGGTGGATATGCAGGGGGCTATCCTGGCGGTGCCCATGGCGGAGTACGGCGGACAGTCCGACTACATTATGACCATCGGCGGAAATTTTGTATGCGACAACAAGCAGGTTCCCTGCCGCCTGCTGATGTCGCCCGACCTTCGGTCGCTGAACGCTTTATTGAGGAAGCTGGGCGTAAGCGATGAGTGACAAGCTGGTAATCGGTATCGCGGACATGAAGATGGCCAGAGGGGAGGGTATGCTGGTCACCTATGCGCTGGGGTCCTGCATCGGCATCTGCCTGCATGACCCGGCGCTGAAGCTGGGCGCGCTGGTGCATATCATGCTTCCGCTGAATATGGAAGCGGGGCGGAAGAACCCGATGAAGTATGGAGATACCGGGATCCGGGAGACCTTGAAGCAGATGGAGGCCAAAGGCGCCAGCCGTTCAAGGATCACCGCCAAGATCGCCGGCGGGGCAAAAATGTTCGAGGTGGGCAGCAACTCGCTGGGAAACATCGGCCAGCGGAACATTGAGAGCGTCCATATGAACCTGAAAAAAGAGGGAATCCGCCTGCTGAAGGAGGATGTGGGGGGCGGCGTAGCGCGTACCCTGCTCTTTGATGTCAACAGCGGGCTGGCGTGTATCCGCAGCTATGGCCGCAAAGAGCTGATTATATAACACAGCGGGCGCGATGAAAGGGAGTGTATTGGAAATGATGGAAGAAAACAAGCAGGGGATCCTGCTGGAATCCGGAACCAACGAAATTGAGATCATGAAGTTCACCATCGGGGGGAACCTGTTTGGGATCAATGTGGCCAAGGTGCGGGAAATCATGATCTCCGAGCCGGTGAAGCCCATGCCCCATGCCCACCCGGCGGTGGAGGGCATTTTCAAGCCGCGGGACGCGGTGCTGACGGTGGTGGACCTGCCCAAGTACCTTGGGGAGGAGAGCCCCAAGGACCCTAAGGACATCTTTATCATCACCAACTTCAACAAGATGTTTATCGCCTTCCGTGTCCACACCGTGGACCGCATCAGCCGCATTTCGTGGACCGACATTCAGAAGCCGGACAAAACCGTGTCCGGCGGGACGGAGAGCGTGGCCACCGGTATTGCCCAGTGTGAAGGGGAGCTGGTTACCATCCTGGACTTTGAGCGCATTGTGGCGGAGATTGCCCCGGAGACCTCCATCCAGATGTCCGAGGTGGAGAGCCTTGGCCCCCGGGACCGGAACGACCGGCCGATCTGGGTGGCGGAGGACTCCGTACTGCTGAGCAAGATGATTGCCGACTCCCTGCGCAAGGCCAACTATGTCAACCTGCATATGTTCCCCAACGGGCAGGAGCTGTGGGACGCCCTGTGCGCGCTGCCCACCGACGACGTGCTGGAGCGGGATGTGGCGCTGATTATCACCGACATCGAAATGCCCCAGATGGACGGCCACCGGCTGACCAAGCTGGTGAAGGACCACAGCCGGTTCAAGAGCGTGCCGCTGATCATTTTCTCGTCCCTGATCAGCGAGGAAATGCGCCGGAAGGGCAGGGACCTGGGTGCGGACGAGCAGCTCACCAAACCTGAGATCGGGCACCTGGTGGACGTGATGGACCAGCTGCTGGAGCGCTTTGACAGACAGCACGCGAAGTAATAGGAGGCAGGCAGCTATGAGCGGCAAATACATTGTGCGGCAGCCCATCAAGGACGCCGCTGGGAATACCATTGGGAACGAGATCCTGTACCACGGCGCAAACCAGGCATTCAGCAGCGACAGCTCGACATCAAGCGCAGAATTTGCCGCCGCCAACACGATTTACAGCTTTCTGACCCAAAACAGCCCCAAGGTGCTGAAGGGCACCCTGAATTTCATGACCTTTACCACCATGCTGCTGATGAAGAAGACGCCCCGGCTGTTTGACAAGAGCGACCTGGTGATCCAGATCGACGACGCGGTGATCATCCACCCGCTGTCTATGCACCTGGTGCAGCAGTTCGCCCGGGAGGGCTACCGGATCGCGGTAAATGAGTTCCAGTTTACCCCCCGGTACCTGTCCCTGCTGGACGATATCCACTTCATCAAAATCAACGCCAAAACCGCCAGTGAGGTGACCATCCGCAATACGGTGGAGATCGCCCACAGCATGAACATCAAGTGCATTGTCACCAATATTGACGAGGAAAAGCTGTACCAGCGGGCGGTGGCCCTGGGGGCGGACGGGCTGGAGGGGCCTTACGTGGCCGCCAAGATGACCACCCAGGCCCACAGCAGCGCCTACATTCAGAGCAACTTCTTCCAGCTTATGGTGGCGGTTACCAAGGACGAGCCCAACGTGGAGGAAATCGAGCAGATGATTGCCGCCGACGCCAGCCTGTCCTACGGACTGATGAAGATGGTCAACTCCGCCTATTTTGCCCTGCGCCACCGGGCCACCACCATTACCCAGGCCATCATGACCCTGGGCCTGGGCCAGCTCAAACAATGGATCTATCTGCTCAGCGCCAGCAACGCGGAGAATGAGGTGGATCCCGGCTCGGAGGAATTCCTCAAGCGTTCCTTTATGCGGGCCAATTTTTGCAGCGAGCTGATGAACTACGCCAAGAATATGCCCATTTCCAAAGCGGAGGGCTATCTGATGGGGATGTTTTCCACCCTGAACTACCTCATCGACGCCCCCATGGAGGAGCTGTTGGCGGAGGTGCCGGTGGCCGACGAGGTGAAGGCCGCCCTGCTCCACCACGAGGGGCGCTGCGGCAAGCTGTATGACCTGGTGCTCAGCTATGAGTCGGCGGACTGGGAGAAGATTACCGTGCTGGCGGAGGAGCTGGGCATTCCGGACAATATGATAACCAGCGTATACTTCATCTGCATGGAAAACGTAAACACCCTGTGGGAGCAGCTGACCAACCCCTACCCCCGCCAGGAGGACGGCGGGGCCATGGAGGAGGGGGAGCCTGTGTCCTGACGGGCGCGGCACAAGACACCGAATCAAACGCTATGGCGGGAAAAACCCCGGCAGACGCACCGCGCCTGCCGGGGTTTCTGGTTTTGGGGGACGGATCAGCGGCCGTGGTGGGGCCGCTCCATGCCCACCTTGCAGGCCTGGAGAAGCTGGGCGGTGACGTCGCTGGTGAGCTTGCCCTCGTATACGGTGAGGCGGGGGATCAGGTCGCCCCGCTCCACCACCACATACTTGGAGGGCAGGTGGTTCAGGGTATAGGCCTTCACGTCGGCCAGGCACCGTTCACACTGGCACAGGCCGAACATCTGGACATATTTGGGGGCCTTTTCCTCCACCAGGACCTGCATCACGTTGATGTAGCCGGGATTTTCCGGGACCAGGGGCTCTTTGAAGCGGACTGCCGGGTCGTCCTCCTGGGGGGCGGGCTGGGGCTCGGGCTGTGGTGCGGGCTGCCGGGCAGGTTCGGGCGCGGCGGCGGGCTCCGGGACGGGTTCAGGGGTAGGCTCCGGCTCGGGGCGGCTGACGCCGAGCTCGCTGTCCAGGGCGTCCTCCAAGGCGTTTTTGATCTGCACTGACACGGCGGCGTCCGGCGCCATGGAGGTGACGATGGGGGGCACCGGCGCCGCGGGGGCGGCAGGGGCACCCGCGGCTTCCTCCACGGCGGGCTCGGTTTTTTTGCTCAGCAGGTTCATCACCCGCGCGGTTTTGCTGGTTTTGTTGTCCTTGGCCATAATTGCAGATTCTCCTTACTAAGATTTCCTGTTGGAATATTGGGGTCAGCCGTTAAAAAGCTGGGAGATATATTTCAGCTTGGACTTGGGCTTGGGCCGGGGGAAGCGCGGCCCCGCCACCACGTCGATGATGGACTGGAAGTCCTGGGCCGGCCGGGAGTCGGGCTGGTAGGTGAGCACTGTCTGCCCATGGGCAGGGGCCATGGCCACGCCGACGCCCCGATGGATCTTGGCCTGGAACACCTGGCTGTCCAGCTGCTCGGCCACCTCCTGGGCCAGCTCAAGGATGTCCTTGGACAGGGTGAGCCGGCCATTGAACTTGTTGATCAGGATGCCCAGCACCTTCAGGTGGGGGTTGAAGGTGGAGCGCACCGTCTCGATGGTCTCCTGGAGCTGGGTAATGCCCACCAGGCTGAGCACCTCCGCCTCCATGGGGACGATGAGGCCGTCGGAGGCCACGTAGGCGTTGACGGTGAGGATGTTCAGGGCCGGGGGCGTGTCGATGACGACGAAGTCGTACCGGGAACGTATGCCGGTGAGAAAATCACTGAGCATAAACTCCCGGCGGGGGGCGGTAAACTCCACCTCCGCGGCGGACAGCATGATGTCCGAGGGCAGTACGTCGCCGTACTCGGTGGACTGGATGGCTTCCTCAATGGAGCAGGCGCCCTTCAACACATCATAGATGGTCTTGCACTCGCCGATATCCAGGCCCAGGTTGAAGCCCAGGTTGCCCTGGGGGTCCAGGTCCACGCCAAGGACCTGGGCGCCGCGCTGGCGCAGGCCGCAGACCAGCGAGGCGGCGGTGGTGGTCTTGCCGACCCCGCCCTTTTGATTGGTGACGGTAATAATTTGCGTCAAGGATGGTTCCCTCCCTCTGCATGATACAAAAACTTGGGGAAAAGTCTTAAGTTTACTATACTACAGGTCGATAAAAAATAACAGAGGTAGAACGAAAAAACTCTGAAAATTTTTGAAAATTATTTTCCGGATATACTTCGGGCAGGCCTCTGCCCCCTGGAGTTTTCAGAAAGGAGCGGTTCAAATTATGGCATCTATTACCAGTTTGAGCAACAGCAGCTACAACACCAGCAGCATCTATGGCAACCGGAATATCCTCAGCGGCCTGGCCAGCGGCATGGATACCGAGTCCATGATCGAAAACGCTGTGTCCGGCATCAAGCTGAAGATCCAGAACCTGGTGAAAAAGCGCACTAAGGTGGAGTGGCAGCAGGAGGCCTACCGCAGCATCATCGACAAGGCGGTGAACTTTAACAACAAGTACACTTCCTACGCATCCAAGACCAATCTGCTCAGCGCCAGCTTCTTCAGCAACGCGGTGAACACCGCCGTCAACGGCACCTATTCCGACAAGATCACCGCCAGCGGCAAGACCTCCAGCGACATCAAGATCAACGCGGTGAAGCAGATGGCCAAGGCGGCCACCTATACGATGTCCGGCCTGGGTGACCTGGGGGGCGACGTGTCCTCCGTCGTGGGCAAGGAGTTTGACATCAACAAGGATCTGGATGTGAGCACCGTGTCCGGCTCCCTGTCCTTCCAGTATGGCGGCAGCAACGGCGCCTCCTTTACCATCAGCTTCGACGAGCTGGAGAACCTGAACGACGTTGTGGTGTATAACGACGACGGCACCGTCAATGAGGACGCCGGGGAGACGGAAAAGCTGGCCCAGGCCATCCGGAACAAGCTGGGTGACATCACCTACAACTACACTAAGAACGGCGTCCAGGAGACCACCACCGCCGACAAGGCCATCACGGTCAAGACCGAGATGGGGCGGATCTACTTTGAGGACGGGCTGGGCAACGGGAACACGGTGAAGATCAGCAGTTCCTCCGGCAAGCTCGAGAGTCTGGCGGGGGAGAATGTCCTTGCGGGCCCTGGTGTGCTGACCGCCAAGAAGAGCGCCTATGAGTACCTGGGCGGCGAGCAGGGCACCGACGGCAAATGGTCCGGCGGCAAGGAGCTGGGCGTCACCTTCAACGGTACCACCAAGAAGATCAATATGTCCGATGTGCTCAACCGGGTCAACGAAAACTATGAGGCCAACACCGCTGCCGGGAAGGATCAGAACACCCAGTTCAAAGAGGCCCTCCAGGCGGAGCTGGACGACGCCTTCGGCAAGGGGAAGGTCAAGGTGGACAATGACGGCGGCAAGCTGTCCTTCGAGACCGCCGAGGGCTCCACCCTCAGCCTGGGCGGCTCCGCGGTGGAGGCCCTGGGCTTTAAGACCGGCGATTCCAACTTCATCAACCCCGGCAAGAAGCTGTCTGATATCCTGGGCGAGGACCACGAGTTCTTCCAGAAAAACCGCCTGGCCGCTGTGGGCGAGGTGGACACCAGCAGGATGATGGACGCGGCGGGCAACCGGGTGAAGCAGGCCGAGGACGGCAGCTACTACCGGGTGAACAGCGATGGGAAGGCCCTCTATGACTTCAAGGTGAACGGCGCGTCCATCACCGTCAACGAGGACACCACCCTGGAGAGCCTGATGAACTCCATCAACTCCAGCGCCGAGGCGGGGGTGAAGGTGAGCTACTCCAAGCTCACCAACGAGTTCAAGTTCACCGCCACCGAGTCCGGGGCCAACAGCAAAATCGAGTTCGGCGGGCTGGCCAAGGATCTGTTTGTGACCCACGGCCGCAGCGCCGACGACAAGTTCGGCGAGATGTACGGTATTACGCTGGACAGCAAGCTGAAGTTCAAGATCGACGGTGTGGGCACTTACGGCTATCCCAATGCCTTTGATGAGAACAGCACGGTGCAGGACGTTTTGGACAGGCTGAACAAATCGTTGAATACAAATCACCACATGACTGCGTCCTTTGATGAAAACTCGGGCCAGATTATGATAACCGACGACAAGACCGGCAAGACGGTGGATTTCAAAATGCTGAACTCCCAAGATCAGGAATATGAGCGCCCTGAGTTCGGCGCCTCCTATGTCAGCGGCCAGGACGCCGTCATGGACGTGGAGATCAACGGCACGCGGTTCGAGGACCTGACCCGCAGTTCCAACAGCTTCGACATCGACGGCCTCACCGTCAACGTGAAGGGCGAGTTCAAGGCGGAGGGGAAGGACGGCAAGGACTATGAGCCCATTACCTTCACCACCACCACCGACACCGACAAGATCGTGGACGCCATCAAGAGCTTCGTGGACGACTACAACGAGATGGCCACCGAGCTGAAGAGCGCCTATTCCACCCTGCCCGCCCAGAACTCCAACGGCGCCAAGTATGAGCCCCTCACCGCCGAGGAGGAGGAAAAGTACTCCGAGAGCGAGCTGAAGGCCTACAACGAGAAGGCCAAGCAGGGCATCCTCTTTGGGGACTCCACCCTGTCCAGTATGTACAGCAAGCTGCTGTCCGCCATCGCCCCCGGCGGCACCGACGGCCAGACCCTCCGGGAGATCGGTATCGGCACCAGCTACAGCGACGGCATGACCACCCTGAGCCTGGACGAGGATAAGCTGCGCGCCGCCCTGGAGAGCGACCCCGACAAGGTGAAGAACGCCTTTACCAAGTCCAGGGAGGGCGGATCCAGCACCGACGGGCTGATGACCCGGATGCAGAACACCCTGAACACCTACGTCAAGACCACCGGCGAGCCCAAGGGCGTTCTGATCCAGCGGGCGGGCTCCGTCAAGGCCTATACCTCGCTGAACAACAACAGCCTCAAGACCCAGATCGACAGCATCGACAAGCAGATCGACCGCTGGCAGGATAAGATGTCCAACCAGATCGACCGCTATACCACCCAGTTCAGCCGTCTGGAGCAGCTCATTGCCCAGATGAACTCCCAGAGTTCCGCTTTCGCGGGCCTGATGGGCGGCTCCAGCGGTTACTAATCACAAGACCAAGAAGGAGTCAGAAATGGATATCAAAGGGTACCAGGGCTACCAGGGGTACAAGGAGCAGGGCGTTAACGAGATGACCCCCGGGGAGCTGCTGTTGCTGCTGTACGATGAGCTGGTGAAGCGGCTTCTGCGGGCCGGGCTGGCCCTGGACAAGGGGGACTATGACCTATTCGAAGCCAGCGTGGATCGGGCCCTGGATATTGTCCGGTACCTGGACGACACCTTAGATATGCAGTACCCCATCAGCCGCAACCTGAACCGGTTGTACGATTACTTCAGCTATGAGCTCAACCGGGTGAAGGCCGGCCGGAACAAGACGGAGCTGGATCGGGTGCGCACCATGGTGAGCGAGCTGCGGGACACCTTCCGCGAGGCCAACAAAAACAGCCAGCAGGAGGCGGCGGCCGCTGCCGCGGCGGCGGATACCGCCGGGGGGCAGGCATGACCGAAAAAGTGGTGATGGATGCCCTGGTGCAGATGAAGCGCACGGGAAATCTGCTCAACGAGCTGGAGGACCTCACCCGCCAGCTGGGCGAATCCATTGACAGGAACGACCAGGTGAGCACCCAGATGCTCATTGCCATGCGGGAAGAGCCGCTGGGCAAACTCCAGGACGCCGACAAGGCCCTGCGGGATCAGTTGGAGCTGCTGCCCGACCGGGATGAGGCCGCGCTGCTGGCCGCCATGCTCAACGGCGGCCCCCCGGCAGAGCCGGCGGAGCGGACACAGCAGATGCTGTGCGAGCAGGTTGCGGTAAACCGGCGGCGCCTGAAGCAGATCATGGAGCTGGACCGGGTGCTCAGCCAGCGGCTGGGCCGGGAAAAATCAGCGTACCAATAGGAGCCATGCAGGCAGGAGTGGGAAGCACGGCGAAGCGTAAAATATCGGCCCGGTGAACACCGGGCCGATATTCCGCGAAAATCTGATGGATTATGAATCCGGCTTGGACAGCACCCACAGCGGCGCGCCGTTGCTGCTGGCGGAGGAAAGCTCGTCCAGGATGATCTGGGGATCCCACAGCATGAGGCTGCGCTCCGGGCTGTTCGGGTCCGCCACCAGCACGTCCCCGCCGAGGGTGACGCCCCGGATGAGAATGAACTGCCCGCCCTTGGTGAAGTGGCCGGGCCCCATTAGGGCCACCAGCAGCTTGCCGTCCCACAGGGCGGCCCGCAGGTCGGCCACATCCCGGGAGGGGAAGGGCTCCGCCCCTATGCCGAAATCCTGGGCGGTGCCCATGACGATGGAGTAGTAG
>CATLEJ010000067.1 GCA_949916125.1 uncultured Oscillospiraceae bacterium | reverse complement strand
GCACCCGGGCCTTTGACGAGAGCAAGATGACCGACCCCTCCCTCATCATCTACCACCCCGTCCGGCGGATGGACAACGGGATCACCATCGTCACCAACGGCGACCAGACCGACACCATCCGGGACAACATTTTAGCGGGCCACTGCTACCGCCACGCCCTGAACACCCGCACCTTCGAGCCGGATCCCCCCAACTACACCCCCCGGATCTCCGGCGTGGTGAAGCCTAACGGGGCCTACAACCTGTCCATCCTCAAGAGCCTGGACGGCGACCCCGCCTGCGCCTGCCGGTACTTCTACGAGTATGACGCCCCCAAGGCGGGGGTGGGACACTTCATCCACACCTACGAGGGGGACGGCAGTCCCCTGCCCTCCTTCGAGGGGGAGCCCCGGCGGGTGGCCGTCACCGCCCCCGACGCGGAGACGCTGGCGGGGGATCTGTGGCTGGCGCTGAACGACGACAACAAGGTGTCGCTGTTTGTGCGGTACATCGACCTCGAGACCGGGGACGACGAGACTTCCATCATCAACAAACACTGGGAGGCATGAACATGACCGAACTGGAATTGAAATACGGCTGCAACCCCAACCAGAAGCCCGCCCGCATCTTCATGAAGGGAGACAGAGACCTCCCCCTCACCGTCCTCAACGGCAAGCCGGGGTACATCAACTTCATGGACGCGCTGAACTCCTGGCAACTGGTGAAGGCGCTGAAGGCCGCCACCGGCCTGCCCGCCGCCGCCTCCTTCAAGCACGTCTCCCCCGCCGGGGCCGCCCTGGGCCTGCCCCTCACCGACGTGGAGCGGCAGATCTACTTTGCCCCGGATGGCGACCTGTCCCCCATCGCCTGCGCCTACATCCGCGCCCGGGGGGCCGACCGGCTTTGCTCCTACGGCGACTGGGCGGCGCTGTCCGACCCCTGCGACGCCGACACCGCCCGCTACCTGGCCCTGGAAGTGTCCGACGGCGTCATCGCCCCGGGCTACACCGACGAGGCGCTGGACATACTCAAGACCAAGCGCAAGGGCGGCTACAACGTGGTGCGGATCGACCCGGACTATATCCCCGACCCCGTGGAGCGGCGCAGCATCTTCGGCATCGTCTTTGAGCAGGGCTACAACGACTTCACCATCGACGAGAAGCTGCTGGAAAACATCGTCACCGCCAACAAGGAACTGCCCCAGGCGGCCAAGCACGACATGATCCTGTCCCTCATCACGCTGAAGTACACCCAATCCAACTCGGTATGCTACGTGAAGGACGGCATGACCATCGGCGTGGGCGCGGGCCAGCAGAGCCGCATCCACTGCACCCGGCTGGCCGGGAACAAGGCGGATACGTGGTGGCTGCGGCAGCACCCGAAGGTGCTGGGCCTCCAGTTTGTGGACGGCATCCGCCGCCCTGACCGGGACAACGCCATCGACATCTATATCTCCGACGAGCACGACGACGTGCTGGTCGACGGCGTATGGCAGAACACCTTCAAGGTGCGCCCCGAGGTACTCACTGAGGCGGAGAAAAAGGAGTGGATCGCCAGGCAGTCCGGGGTGACGGTGGGCTCCGACGCTTTCTTCCCCTTCGGGGACAACGTGGAGCGGGCCTTTAAGTCGGGCGTGAAGTACATCGCCCAGCCGGGCGGCTCCATCCGGGACGACCACGTCATCGCCACCGCCGACAAGCACGGCATGGTGATGGCCTTCACCGGGATGCGGCTGTTCCACCATTAAGGTCAAGGGCCTTCTTCTTTTTCTTGAAAGAAAAAGAAGAAGCAAGAAAAAGAACTTGAAACTGCTTTGACTTGCGGTCAGGAGGTTTTTATGAAGGTTTTAGTGGTAGGAAGCGGCGGCCGGGAACACGCCATCTGCTGGAAGCTGGCCCAATCGCCTAAAGTGGCGGAGCTGTACTGCGCCCCCGGCAATGCGGGCATTGCCCAGGTCGCAAAATGTGTCAACGTGAAGGCCACCGACGTGGACGGCATGGTCAAGTGGGCCAGGGACAACGCCATGGACTTCGTGGTGGTGGCCCCGGACGATCCCCTGGCCCTGGGCATGGTGGACGCCCTGGAGGCGGCAGGCATCCCCGCCTTCGGCCCCCGGAAAAACGCCGCCGTCATTGAGGCCAGCAAGGCGTTTTCCAAGGAGCTGATGAAAAAGTACCACATCCCCACTGCAAAATACGAGACGTTTACCGACCTGGACAAGGCTCTGGCCTATATCGAGGAGCAGGGCGCGCCCATCGTGGTGAAGGCGGACGGGCTGGCCCTGGGCAAAGGGGTGGTGGTGGCCGCCACCGTGGACGAGGCCAAGGCCGCCGCCCGGGAGATGATGGAGGGCAAAAAATTCGGTGAATCCGGCTCCACGGTGGTGATCGAGGAGTGCATGACCGGCCCAGAGGTGACGGTGCTGGCCTTTGCCGACGGGACGCACGTGTCCACCATGCCCGCCAGCCAGGATCACAAGCGGGCCTATGACGGCAACCGGGGCCCCAACACCGGCGGCATGGGGGCCATCTCTCCCCCGCCCCAGTACACCCCGGAGATCGCCCGGCGGTGCATGGACGAGATCTTCCTGCCCACCATTGCCGCGCTGAAGGCGGAGGACCGGCCCTTCCAGGGCGTGATCTACTTCGGCCTGATGCTCACTCCCCAGGGGCCCAAGGTGGTGGAGTACAACGCCCGGTTCGGCGACCCCGAGTGCCAGGCGGTGCTGTCCCTACTGGACAGCGATCTGATGGAGATCTTCACCGCCTGCCGGGAGGGCTCGCTGGACAAGCTGGACATCCGCTGGAAGGACAAGGCCGCCTGCTGCCTGGTGCTGGCCTCCGGGGGCTATCCGCTGGAGTACCAGAAGGGTTATCCTATCTCTGGGCTGGAGGAAGCGGGGAAATCCAACCTGGTGTTCCACGCCGGCACCGCCGAACAGGACGGGCAGATCGTCACCAACGGCGGGCGGGTGCT
This sequence comes from uncultured Oscillospiraceae bacterium, assembly GCA_949916125.1. Taxonomy (GTDB): domain Bacteria; phylum Bacillota; class Clostridia; order Oscillospirales; family Oscillospiraceae; genus Enterenecus. The sequence continues at coordinate 11,433 of CATLEJ010000067.1, read as the reverse complement.
GGGCGTCACCGCCCTGGGCGACACCTTGGAGCAGGCCATCGACAACGCCTACGCCGCCGCCAAGCCCATTTCCTTTGCCGATATGCACTTTCGCACCGATATCGGCCGCGCGTTTTAAGAAGTACGCCCCCCGCTCATAGCGGGGGGCGTTTGCTTCTCCGCCTGCATCGCCCGCATTCCAAGAAGCCGTTCGGAGCCCGCCTGGGCCCAAAATTTTTTACAGTTTTTTGGAAAAAGGGGTTGACAGGACGGGTCTATTGTAGTAGACTACCATACAGAGGTCGATAGCAGTAGACCCAAGAAAGGAGGATCGACTTATGAACCATACAAGATTGGCCGAAGGGGAATACCGGTTCGCCTGCATCGTCTGGGAGCACGAGCCCCTGCCCTCCGGCAGGCTGGTGGAACTGTCCCAGCAGGAGCTGGGCTGGAAGAAATCCACCACCTACACGGTGCTGAAAAAACTGGTGGAGCGCGGCGTTCTGCGCAATGAAAACGCCATGGTGTCTGCCGTCATCCCCAAGGAGGACATCCTGCGGGAGGAAAGCCGCGCCGTGGTAGACCGCACCTTTGAGGGTTCCCTGCCCTCCTTCCTGGCCCACTTCATGGGGGGCAAAACACTTTCCGACGCCGAGGCCGACGAGCTGAAGGCCGTCATTGACCGCTTCCGAGAGGGGGATCACCATGCTTGACTTTTTGAACGGCCTGTTCCGCTCCATCTCCCCCCTGTGGGGGATGAGCCTCACCGCCGCCTATGCCGCCGCCATCGTCATTGTCCTGCGGCTGCTGCTCAAGCGGCGGGCCCCCCGCCAGGTGATCTGCCTACTGTGGCTGGTGGTATTCGCCCGCCTGCTGTTCCCCCTGTCGCTGGAAAGCCCCCTGTCCATCGTTCCGGAGGCCCGTTCGGTGCAGGAGCAGCTCTACTCCCCCCGGCAGGATGCGGTTGGGCAGGCCCCCGCGAACCCCGTCACCCCCACCGCCACCATCCAGAACCCCGCCCAGGGGCAGGCCCCGGGGACCGTGGCCAACCCCGTAATCAGCAATCCCAACCCCGGCGAACCCTCCCTCACCCTGCCTGAGGGCGTCACCCCCAGCGTGACCAACCCAGAGCCCGATCCCCCCGCCTTCCCCTGGCAGGCCGTCGCCGCCGGGGTGTGGCTGGCCGGGACCGTGACCATGGGCGGCTACGGCCTGCTCTCCTATCTCCGGCTGCGCCGCCGCCTGTTCGACGCCATCCGCGCCCAGGACGGGGCCTGGGAGCACCCCGCCGTGGACTCCCCCTTTATTCTTGGAATCCTGCGGCCCCGGATTTATCTCCCCGCAGGGCTCGTGGGCCAGCCCCGGACGTTCATCCTGTGCCATGAGCGGGCCCATATGCGCCGGCTGGACCACATTGTCAAGCCCGTGTGCTGGGTGGCGCTGGCCCTCCACTGGTTCAACCCCCTGGTGTGGGCGGCGTTTGTGCTCATGAGCCGGGATATCGAGGCCGCCTGCGACGAGGCGGTGCTGCGCCGATTGGGAAACGAGGTCAAAGCGGACTACTCCTATACCCTGCTGGCCCTGGCCACCCGGCGGCGGGCCCCCGCGCCCTGCCCCCTGGCCTTTGACGAGGGGGACGCCAAGGGGCGCATCAAAAATGTGCTGCGCTACCGCCGCCCCGCCCTGTGGGTGATCGTGGTGAGTGTAGTGATGGCCGTCGTGGCGGCGGTGTGCCTGCTCACCGACCCGGTGGCGGCGCAGAACCTGGAAGACGGTCCCGGCCCCGGCGCTTCCTCTTCCCTGTCCCCGGACGCGGTGCTGGATCCGTGGATGAAGGAGGTGCTGGACGGGGAGCGCACCTTCGTCTCCCCCTATAGTGCCCAGGCCTATTACATGAACGACCTCAGGGCGTTCTTCTATGGGGACGACCAGAATCTCGGCAGGGAGGTAAAACTGGAACGGCTGGCCGTCATCGACCTGGACCGGGACGGCGTCAATGAGATGGTGGTATGGCCCGCCTGGAATCAGCCGGACCCCACTACGCAGCTTGTCCATGTCACCGGCTATCTGATCCTCCACCGGCAGGGGGACGAGATCTACGGCGCTTCCCTGGGCTACCGGGGCTTTGGACACCTGAAATCCGACGGCACCTTCAGCTACTCCAGCGGCGCGGCGGACTGGGGCTATGGCACCCTCCGCTTCGCGCAGGACGGCAAGGCCGAAACCGTTGACAACATCACCTACTGCAAGGCCGCCGAAGACGGCAGCGAGCTGTATTTTGTGGACGGACGCAAAGCCGCCCGGGAGGATTTTGAGGCCGCCTCAAGCTGGCAGGAGCTGAAGCCCGACCCGGCGTGGTACACCTATGACGGCGGCCTGCTCCAGCCTTACCTCCCCGCAGGTTCGGAAGCGGTATGCGCCACCGCCGACGACCCCAACGGCCCCACACTGTGGCTGGAGGGCGGTGAATACCCCTGGCTGGAGTGGCGCGGCATCATCTCCCAGCTGGGTCCCGTTATCACCCCCGCCCAGTCCCCCATGCTGTACGCCCAGGATTTCGACGGCGACGGGCAGGGCGAAGTGCTCATCACCTACTTCCTGAACGGGTTCCTGAAGCTTGACCTGTACGAGTGGAACAACGGCCAGCTTAGCTTTGCCGACAGCTATGACAGCGAGGACCTCCTGTTGCGGTTCAACCAGAATAATGTGGCGGGCTACAACAAGGACAGCCGGGGCCTCACCGTCACCTATGCCCACACCGAGGGCGACCCGGACAGCGCGGATTACTACCGCCACTATGTCACCGGCAGCTGCACCCTCCCGGAGGATTTCTTTGACGGATACGAGCATATCCGGGACGGCTATACCTACGCCTACGCCAACCAGTTCAGCCAGTTCGGGATCGAGGGGGACGCCTTCTGCTTCAAGTTCGACTTCTGTCTGGCGGACGAAACTATGCAGGAGCTGAACCGCGTGGACACCCTCCTGAACAGCGACCACAGCCTCCACTACATGGCGGACAAGATTGTGGGCTATACCGCCTTCACCCTGCGCTACGATGGGGCGAAGTGGGTTCTGCAGGAGCCGGATCAGCTGGATATGGCCTATCAGGATGAGAACAGCCCCTCCCCCGCCCCGGAGCCCACAGTTCAGCCCACGGCGGAGCCGACAGCCGCCCCCACGCCGACGTCGGAACCCCTGCCCACCGTCCCGGCCACGCCCCAGCCTGGGCTGATCGCACATTCTGTCGCCCCCTTTGGCGAACTCACTATCCTACAGGCGCAGGACGGCTACCACTACCTGGTGAGCGTGAATGGCCGGGATTATCCGGTGGATCCCTCCATCACTTCCGACAACCTCTTTCTGCGGCCCTGGATCGAGGATCTGGATGGGGACGGCAGCCCTGAGGCCCTGTTTTCCTGCTACCAGCTCTTTACCGTATACGACGTGGTAGGCGGACAGCTGGTCTCCCATTCCTTCGACTGGAATGTCCTGTACGCCGACTTCAGCCGCAACACCGTGGCGGGCTACCGCGCGGACACCGGAGAGGTAACCGTCACCTACTCCTGGGGTGCGCTGAACGAGGCCACCCGCCGCGTTCTCACCGCCCATACCGTCCTGCCCGACAGCTTCTTTGATGGACGCGAGGCGCTGAGGGACGACCCGCTGACTGTCGTGGCCCAGCCCCACGCCATCCAGGGGACCAACGGCCCCAACGGCGGGTTCTGGTACCGGCTTAACATCCATCTGACCAACGGAACGGTGACCAGCCCCGCCATGGGCCATGTGGACTTCGAGGTATTCTACACCAACGGCGGCTTTGTGATCACCGTGATGGACATGACTGCGCTGGATTTGACCGCCTTCGCCTGAATTTCCTGTCAAAAAGGGCCGTCCCCAATGGGGACGGCCCTTTCGCGTGGGTTGTTATTGTTCTCGCCGCAGAAAGGCGGTCTTCCGGCCCTGGATGCGCAGATATTTGGGTGTCCTCACGCCAGCACCGCCCGGTGGAACACCTTCTTGCCTTTCTTGAGGATAACGCCCTCCCCGGCAAACCTCTCCTTGGGGAACTGGGCGGCGGGGTCGGACACCTTCTCGTCCGCCACAGCGACGCCCCCCTGCTGGATGAGCCGCCGGGCCTCGCCGTTGGAGGCCGCCAGAGCGCACTTCACCAGCAACGTCAGCGCACCGATGGAGCCGTCGGTGAAATCGGCGTCCGTGAGCTGGGTGGACGGCATATCTGCCGCGTTCCCGCCGCCGGAGAACAGCGCCCGGGCGGCGGCCTGGGCCTTGTCCGCCTCCTCCTTGCCGTGGACCATGTTGGTCAGCTCCCAGGCCAGGATTTCCTTGGCCTGGTTGAGCTGGGCGTCCTTCCAATGATCCATCTCGTCGATCTGCTCCAGGGGCAGGAAGGTGAGCCAGCGGATGCACTTCATCACGTCCACGTCCCCCACATTGCGCCAGTACTGGTAGAAATCGTAGGGGCTGGTCTTGTTGGGGTCCAGCCACACGGCGTTGCCGGCGGTCTTGCCCATCTTGTTCCCCTGGGAGTCGGTGAGCAGGTTGATGGTCATGCAGTGGGAGTCCTTGCCCAGCTTGCGGCGGATCAGCTCCGTGCCGCCCAGCATATTGCTCCACTGGTCGTTGCCGCCGCACTGGAGGTTGCAGCCCACCGTCTGGAACATATGGTAGAAGTCGTAGGACTGCATGATCATATAGTTGAACTCCAGGAAGCTAAGGCCCTTCTCCATGCGCTGCTTGTAGCAGTCCGCCCGGAGCATATTGTTTACCGAGAAGCAGGCCCCCACCTCCCGCAGCAGCTCCACGTAGTTGAGATCCAGCAGCCAGTCGGCGTTGTTGAGCATCATGGCCTTGCCGGGGCCCTCGCCGAAGTCGATGAACCGCTCCATCTGGTGCTTGAAGCACTGGGCATTGTGGTCGATGTCCTCCCGGGAGAGCATCTTGCGCATATCGGTGCGGCCGGAGGGGTCGCCGATGGTGGTGGTGCCGCCGCCGATGAGGGCGATGGGCTTGTTGCCCGCCTGCTGGAGCCGCTTCATCAGGGTGAGGGTGACAAAGTGCCCCGCCGTCAGGCTGTCCGCCGTGCAGTCGTAGCCGATATAGAAGGTGGCCTTGCCGTTGTTGATGAGGTCTTTCACCTCGTCCTCGCTGGTGACCTGGGCCACCAGGCCCCGGGCCACAAGTTCGTCGTAAATTGTCATACTTCTTTCTCCTTTTTCAGTTTTTGGAACAGAAAACCCCCTGTCCCTTAGGGACAGAGGGCGAAAGCTCGCGGTACCACCTCTGTTTTGCCGTTTTCTCGCAAAAACGGCCTCAGGGGGTCCCCAGCAGGACCCCGGCGCTGTACCGGGCGCACCCGTCCGGCCCTACTGGGGATCTTCCCGTTCAGGCGGCCGCTCCGAGGGGTATTCGCCAGGGGCTCCTCTCCCCCTTCCACCAAACCGGGGGCTCTCTGGGCAGGAGGCCGATGGGTACTGATCCTCATCCTCGCGCTGCCAGCATCATACCATACTCCGTCCCCTTTGTCAAACCCTATTCCCAACCGGGGTGTAGCGGGAGGTCTCACCTCCATATTTCCAATTATATGAAATCCTGTAAAGATTATGTAAATTCATAAAAATTACAAAAAACCCTTTACAATCCAGCTCAAAACTGTTATACTATATCAAACAAAGAAGAAAGGAGGCGATGGCAATGAAGGTCATCTGCACTGTTCCCGTTGATATCGACGAGTTGATCTTCGCCGGAGAGATTACCGTTCCCAGCGATCGCTGAGCGCAAACGGAAACTTCACAGGCAAAGACGTCTCGTCCCTATGGGGACGTTTTTATTTTGTAAAAAACCCGGCCGCCTGACAGACGGCCGGGTTTTTTGCGCTTACCTGCGGCTGTTCCTGCCCAGGAACCGCAACAGATACAAAAACAGGTTGATAAAGTCCAGATACAGCTGGAGGGCGGAATAGATGGACGCCTTTTGCAGCATCACCTCGTCGCCATAGAAATACTCATAGTTCGCCTTAATCTTCTGGTTGTCATAGGCGGTGAAGCACAGGAACACCACGATGCCCACCATGCAGACAATCCGCTCCAGGGTGGTGAAATCGATGAACATGGTCAGCAGACCCGCGATCACCAGGAAAATCAGCCCGCCGACGAGCAGCGGACGCAGCCGGGACAGGTCGGTCTTAGCGAACCGCCCGTACAGCGCGAAGGCGCCGAAGAACAGAGCGGTGAGGCCGAAGATAAAGATCAGGTTGGCCACTTCATACAGCACAAAGTACACGGAGAACACCATGCCGTTAATCACGGAGTACAGCGCGAACAGCGCCCGCGTCACCCCCACCGACCGCTTCTGGATCCCGGCGGACAGGATCAGCACCACCGCCACCTCCGCAATCAGCAGGATCATGGGCAGGTAGGGAATGGAAAACAGGTAAAATACCGTCCCCGTGTAGGCAAGCGCCGCCGCCAGCACAAAGGTGATCATCAGCCCCACAAACATCCATCCGTAGGTGCGGGCCACGTACTGGTTCAGCGTCAGCTCCGCCCTGGCGTAATCGCTGTCAAAGTCGTAGCGGTTTACATTGCGTTCTTCCATAATCAGCTCTCCTTATCCACTTGTTTCATTTGCTTCAGGTTTCCGATCTTCTGCGCCCTGCGGTCCAACTCACCCAAAACGTCGTCCAGCGGAATGCCCTTCTCCGCCATCATCACCATCAAATGGTAAATCAGGTCTGCGATCTCCCCCACCGTATCGGCAGGGACGTCATTTTTTGCCGCGATAATGGTCTCAGCGCATTCCTCCCCCACCTTTTTCAGGATTTTGTCCAGCCCCTTGTCAAACAGGTAGCAGGTATACGACCCCTCCAAAGGGTTGGCCTGGCGCTCCAGCACCACCTCATACAGCGATTTCAACGTGTCGTTCATAGCACCCCTCCTGATAACCCGCCGCGGGCGCGGCGATCCGTCTGCTGATATTATAACGCAATCCGCCGAAAAAAGCAACTGCGCTCTCCCGTGTGGCAGGTAGGGCCGTCGGGCGTGCAGAGGTACAGCAGCGTATCCGTGTCGCAGTCAGTAAAAACCTCCCTGATATGGAGATAATTTCCGCTGGTCTCCCCCTTATTCCACAGCTTTTTTCGGCTCCGGCTCCAGAACCAGGCTGTTTTGGTCTTCAGGGTCAGCTCCACCGCCTCCCGGTTGGTGAACCCCAGCATCAGCACCTCCCGGCTGTCCGCGTCCTGGACGATCACCGGGATCAGCTCCGATTTTTGAAACAACACATCCAAATTAAACATATCCGTCACCTCACCGGGATATTCCGCGCCCGGAGAAACTCCTTCACCTGGGGCACCGTCAGCTCCCCGAAGTGGAACAGGGAGGCCGCCAGCGCCGCGTCGCAGTCCGTCTCCTCAAACACCTGGGCGAAATGCTCCAGGCTGCCGCAGCCCCCGGAGGCGATCACCGGAATGGACACGGCCTGCGTCACCGCCCTCGTCATGTCCAGATCGAAGCCCGCTTTGGTGCCGTCCGCGTCCATGGAGGTGAGCAGGATCTCCCCCGCCCCCAGCGCCTGGCCCCGGCGGGCCCACTCCACCGCGTCCATGCCGGTGGGGGTTCGGCCCCCGGCCACCACCACCTCGTACCAGCCCTCGGGGCGGCGGCGTGCGTCGATGGCCAGCACCACGCACTGGGAGCCGAACCGCTCCGCCGCCCGGGCGATCAGCGTCTCGTCCTTCACCGCGGCGGAGTTCACCGAGATCTTGTCCGCCCCCGCCCGCAGCAGGCGCTGGAAGTCGTCCAGCGTGCGGATGCCGCCCCCCACCGTCAGGGGGACGAACACCTGGGCGGCGGTGCGCTCCACCACGTCAGCCACGGTGTCCCGGGCGTCGCTGGTGGCGGTGATGTCCAGAAAGACGATCTCGTCCGCCCCCTGATCCGAGTAGAACTTCGCCAGCTCCACCGGATCCCCGGCGTCCCGGATGTTCACAAAGTTGACCCCCGTTACCACCCGGCCGTCCCGCACGTCCAGGCAGGGGATGATACGCTTGGCTAACATGAAATGCCCTCCAAATAGCGGTCAATGTCCTTCTGGCTTTTCAAAACCACCGTTTTCTCGGGGTATTGCTCCAAAACCCGTTGGAATTTTTCCCGCCTCCGCCGGGTTCGGCCCTTCCAGAGCAGCCACCACACGAACTCCCCGTCCATCTTCTCGCAGCAGCCATCCGCCATATCCGGCCGGGATTTGCCGTGAAACCGGAAGTAGCGCTTCCACGCGCGCCAAAAGCACACCAGCCGTGGAAGGTTCAAGAAAATGATGGTGTCCGCCTCCTTCAAACGGCGTTCATACTCAAAATTTGAGTAGGTTCCGTCGATGACCCATTCGGAATTCTCCATAAACTCGTGAACCATCCGACGGGCCTCCGCCCGATCCCGCTCCTCCCAGTTGGGCGTGAACTGTACCGTGTCAAAGTGGAGCACCGGGATGCCGTACCGCTCCCCCAGGGCGCGGGCCAGGGTGGACTTCCCCGCCCCGCTGTATCCCAGCACGGCGATCTTCATGATTGCGGCCCCGCTTCCCGGATCGCCTCCGCCAGATCCAGCGTCCCGGCGTAGTACGCCTTGCCGATGATAGCCCCGTACAGCCCCATATCCCGGAGCCGCTTCACATCGTCCAGGGTGGTCACCCCGCCGGAGGCCACAATGTCGCACCCCACTGCCCTTTGCAGGGCGGCCAGCTGCTCAAAGCTGGGGCCGGACAGCATCCCATCGGTGGCGATGTCCGTAAAGATTATTGTCTTTACACCTTTCTCCTCCATCCGCCGGGCCAGCTCCAGGTAGTCCAGCCCGGAGTCCCGCTCCCAGCCCGCCGTGCGCACCCGCCCGTTGAGGCAATCAATGCCCACCGCCACCCGATCCGGGCCGTACTGCTTCAGGGCGTAGTCCACCACCTCCGGCTTGGTCACGGCGGCGGAACCGATCACCATCCGGGCCGCCCCGGCCTCGCCGACGGTGATCACGTCCAGCTCATTTTTGATCCCGCCGCCCAGCTCCACGGACAGGCCGGACTGCTGGATCACCCCGTAAATGGTGGGGAAGTTCTGCCGCACCCCGTCCCGGGCGCCGTCCAGATCCACCATGTGGATCCACATCGCCCCAGCGGCGGCAAAGGCCCGGGCCGTCTCCAGGGCGCTGTCCGCCACCTGGCTGACGGTAGAGAACTCCCCTTTTTTCAGGCGGACGCACCGCCCGTCCTTCATGTCGATGGCAGGTAACAGTATCATTGGATTAACTCTCCGAAATTCTTTAGAATTTGCAGGCCCGCCTCGCCGCTCTTTTCCGGGTGGAACTGGCAGCCATACACCCCATTATGGGCCACCGCCGCCGTCACGGTTGGGCCGTACTGGGTCTCCGCGATCACGTCCTCCCGCTGGGCGGCGCGGCCGCAGTAGGTGTGGACAAAATACACATACGTCCCCTCGTCCAGCCCCCGGAACAGGGGCGACGGGTTGGGGAAGCTCAGGCTGTTCCAGCCGATGTGGGGCAGCTTGAAGTCGGTTTGAATCCGCGCCACGCTTCCCTCGACAAGGCCCAATCCTTCACAGTGTCTGCCCTCCTCGCCCCAGTCGAACAGGAGCTGCATCCCCAGGCAGATGCCCAAGATGGGCTTGCGCCCCGCCTGACGGCGCAGCACGCCGTCCAGCCCCGTCTCCCGCAGCCGCTCCGCCGCGTCGGGAAACGCCCCCACCCCGGGGAGCATGATGGCGTCCGCCCGCTCCAGCTCCGCCGGGTCACCAGTGATCAGGGTCTGCTGGCCCAGGTAGGCCATGGCGTTGGACACGCTTTTCAGGTTGCCCACGCCGTAGTCCACAATGGCGGTGGTCTTCATCACAGCGCCCCCTTGGTGGAGACAACAACGTCCCCCTCCACCCGCACGGCCTCCTTCAGCGCCAGCCCCAGGGATTTAAACAGCGCCTCAGTGATGTGGTGGGCATTATCTCCATATTCGCATTTCTGGTGTAAAGTGATTCCCCCGTTCACCGCCAGCGCCCGCATAAACTCCACCGTGAGACAGCTGTCATATCCGCCGATCACGGGCTGGGGCATGGGAGCGTCAAACACCAGAAACGGCCGGTTGGAGCAGTCCAGCACCGTCCGGCAAAGCGCCTCGTCCATGGGCACCAGCGCCGTCCCGAAGCGGCGGATCCCCTTTTTGTCCCCCAGCGCCTCCCGGAGGGCCTGGCCCAACACGATGCCCACGTCCTCCACCGTGTGGTGGCCGTCCACGTGGAGATCGCCCAGGGCAGACAGCTCCAGCCCGAACCCGGCGTAAAAGGCCAGGGCGGTGAGGATATGGTCAAAAAAGCCGATGCCGGTGGAGACGCTGACCTCCCCCCCGTCCAGGCAGAGGGTGAGGGTGATATCCGTCTCTTTTGTGGTGCGTTGAATTGCCGCTTGACGCATAGCCCATTCTCCTTTTCCTTGTATCAGGTTCCATACCCTTTTTCTGCCGAGCAAAAGCCTGCATAATTTGTCCCGTTGGTGAAAAATTCAAGTTCTTTTTGGCTCTTTTTCTTTCAAGAAAAAGAACGGAATCGAACCTGGATAGAATTGGCGTGGGCGGTGAGTTTTTCCGCCTGGGCCAATGTAATGATTTCCCCGGAAATGGGCTCCAACGCCTCCCGGCTGAACTCCAGCACGCTCATGGACTTCAGGAAGCTGTCCACGCTCAGCGGCGAGAAGAACCGGGCCGTGCCGCTGGTGGGCAGCACGTGATCCGGCCCCGCCAGATAATCCCCCAGGGGCTCCGGCGTGTACGCCCCCAGGAACACCGCCCCGGCATTCCTCACCAGGGGCAGCAACGCCCGGGGCTGCTCCGTGACGATCTCCAAGTGCTCCGGCGCGATCTCGTTGGCCAGCTCCACGCACTGGGCCAGATCCCCGCACACAATGGCGCAGCCGAAATCCCGCAGGGACGCCTCCATGATCTCGGAGCGACTGAGGTAGCCCGTCTGCCGGGCGATCTCCCCATCCACCGCCTGTGCCAGCTCCATCGAATCGGTGAGCAGAACAGCGGAGGCCAGCCGGTCGTGCTCCGCCTGGCTCAGCAGGTCGGCTGCCACGTACTTGGGATTGGCGGTCTTGTCCGCGATCACCAGCACCTCGGAGGGGCCGGCCACCATGTCGATGTCCAGCGCGCCGTAGGCCAGCCGCTTGGCCGCCGCCACGTAGGCGTTCCCCGGCCCCACCAGCTTATCCACCCGTGGGATGAACCCCGCGCCGTAGGTCACCGCCGCCACCGCCTGGGCCCCGCCCACGGCGATCACCCGGTCAACCCCCGCGAGCCTCGCCGCCGCCAGCACCGCGTCGCTGAGGTTCTCCGTGGGGGGCGTGATCATCACGATCTCCCTCACCCCCGCCACCTTGGCGGGGA
>CATLEJ010000066.1 GCA_949916125.1 uncultured Oscillospiraceae bacterium | reverse complement strand
TTGATTTTTTATTTTTTGTTTTTGGTTCGTGTTTTCTTCCTGTCTTTTTCATCCAGTAATTCGTTTTTTACTTTTCCCACCCATTATTGTTTTTTTTTTTTTTTTTGTTTGTTTTTTGTTTTTTTTCTCGTCCCCCCCCCCACCCCCCTGCGAATTGACAGCGGGTTCTTTTTTTGGTATGCTTTATTTCATGTACAGAAGCGGGCTTACAGGCGTTTCAGCTCCTGCATCACCCCGTTGATCATGATGCCCGGCACCCAGCCGGTCATAAAATCGCTGAGCTGCTCCAGCGTCACCGTGCGGGCCGCGCCCTTCACCGGGTGCTTGGCCAGCATGGGGATGCGCTTCTGGAACACGGCCCGGCTTTTGGGATTGTCCCACAGCTCGCCCAGGGTGATCTTGTTTTCACGCAGATCCATGGTATTTCACCTCCGCCCTTATACTATGCGCCGGGGGGCGCGGACTGACACGAAAGGAGCCATCATGCAGAAAAACAGAAGAAGAAAGCTCAAGGGCCAGGAGTGGCGGCACATTGAGAACAAGAAGCTGGTATACACCGTATACTTTATCCTGCGGCTGTCGGTGGTGCTCATGCTGGTGGCCCAGTTTTTCAACCGAAATTATGAAAATGTGCTCCTGTGCATCCTGACACTGGTGCTGTTTATGCTGCCCTCCGCCTTTGAGCGGCGGCTGCACATCGACCTGCCGGACACGCTGGAGGTCATCATCCTCCTGTTCATCTACGCCGCCGAGATTTTGGGTGAAATTCAGTCCTATTACACCCATTTCCACGGCTGGGACACCATGCTCCACACCATGAACGGCTTTCTGTGCGCCGCCATCGGCTTCGCCCTGGTGGATATCCTCAACCGGGAGGAAAAGGTATCCCTCCACCTGTCGCCGTTCTTCATGGCGGTGACCGCCTTCTGCTTCTCCATGACCATCGGCGTGCTGTGGGAGTTCTTTGAATTTTCCATGGACCGGTTCCTGCTGTTCGATATGCAGAAGGACACGGTGATCAACACCATCTCCACCGTCAATCTGGACCCCAACCATGGGACCACCGCGGTGGTTGTGAAGGGCATTCAGGACGTGATCCTGGTGCTGGAGGACGGGACCCGGATGCCCCTGGGTCTGGGCGGGTACTTAGACGTGGGCATTGTGGACACCATGAAGGATCTGTTTGTCAACTTTATCGGTGCGGTGGTATTCTCCGCCATTGGCTATTTTTATGTGAAGGGCCGGGGCAAGGGAAATTTTGCCACCCGTTTTATTCCCCGCTTCCAGCGCAGGCCGGCCAAAGCGGAGCCGCCCGCCCCGGAAGACGGGGACGCCGGGGCTGAATAGCGCCCGGCCGGACGGGGCATACTCCATGTCGAGGGAAGGGCTGAAGCGGCGCGCACCATGTCTGTGCGCGGGATCTGCTTCAGGGCTTCCCGGTATTGGGAATACCGGGGCGGGGCCTTGCGCCGCCCAAAGCGACAAGGAGGTAACGATTATGCTCAACCAGACCAATCCCAGCATCAAGTGCACGGTGAACAGCTGCTCCTACCACAAGGATCAGCACTGCACCCTGAACGAGATCCAGGTGGGCCACTGCCAGAACAGCGTGTGCGACTGCAAGGAGACCGAGTGCGCGTCCTTCAAGCTGGGCGACCACGGCACCACCTGCGGGTGCAACTGAGAAGCGCGGAGAAGCCGGGAGCAGCGTGCTAAGGCCGGAGCGGAGCGAAAATCAGGAGGGGCCGCAGGCCCCGGAAGATTTTAGCGTAGTCGGAGGGCTTAGCGCGCGTCGCGGAGGCTTCGCAGCGTGACAACAGGGAAGCGCGGAGAGGCGGGGAGGGCTTTGAACCCCCCGCCTCTTGATATTTCCACCAAAAACGCGGCGAAAACCGACGGGAATCCGTCAAAGCAGGGAAATTTGCGCCCCACCAAACTTTTTACATTGACAAACCGCCCTCAAAACGATATCATAGCTTCAATACGTTAAATTATGTATGCGCGTTTCAAGACGCACCGCGGAGCATGGCTCGTCCTATGGGGCGCGGCTGTGCTTTTTTTGTCATGCGCAATCCAGAAGGAGGTTCCACTATGCTGATGCGCGGATCCCAAATTGTCATGGAGTGCCTGCTGGAGCAGGGGGTGGACACGGTGTTCGGCTACCCTGGCGGCACCATTTTGAACATCTATGACGAGTTCGAGCTTCACGGCTACAATCAGAAAATCCGCCACTACCTCACCGCCCATGAGCAGGGCGCGTCCCACGCCGCCGACGGCTACGCCCGGGCCACCGGGAAGGTGGGGGTGTGCTTCGCCACCTCCGGCCCCGGGGCCACCAACCTGGTCACCGGCATCGCCACCGCCTACTATGATTCCTCGCCTGTGGTGTTCATCACCTGCAACGTCAGTGAAAACCTGATCGGCAAGGACTCCTTCCAAGAGGTGGACATCACCGGCATCACCATGCCCATCACCAAGTGCAACTTCCTGGTGAAGGACGTGAACGAGCTGGCGGACGTGATCCGGGAGGCCTTTGCCATCGCCCGCTCCGGCCGCCCCGGCCCGGTGCTGGTGGACATCGCCAAGAACGTCACCGCCATCGAGGGGGAGTACGAGTACCTGCCCCTGGCGGAGCACCCCAACCACGGCCGGCTGGCCACCCTGCTGCGCCGCTCCAACCGGGACCTGAAAAACCCCGAGCCCAACCGGGAGGACATCCACAAGCTGTTGGAGCTCATCGCCCAGTCCCAGCGGCCCATGGTGCTGGTGGGGGGCGGCGTGATCCGCTCCAAGGGGGCGGTGCCCGAATTCCGCAAATTTATGGAGCGGCTGGACGCCCCCGTGGGCTCCACCATCATGGGCGGCGGGGCCTGCCCCGGCAACCACCCCCTGTTCACCGGCATGGTGGGGATGCACGGCTCCCACGCCTCCAACATGGCCACCGCCGAGTGCGATCTGCTCATCGCCATCGGCTGCCGGTTCTCCGACCGGGTGGCCACCGATCCCCCCTCCTTTGCCAAAAACGCGAAAATTGTACACATTGACATCGACCGGGCCGAGATTGACAAGAATGTCCAGACCTACCACCACATCATCGGGGACGCCAGGCGGGTGCTGGAGCTGCTGAACGAGGAGCTGCCCCAGCACGACTATGCCGCCTGGAAGGCCCAGGTGTTCGCCCGGAAGGAGCTGCCCCTGAAAAAGGACAATATCCTCCACGCTCACGAGATCCTGGAGACCATCTCCGACCTGACGGACGGCGACGCCATCATCGCCACCGATGTGGGCCAGCACCAGATGTGGTCCTGCCAGTACTACCACTTCTCCCGCCCCGGCCAGCTGCTCACCAGCGGCGGCTTCGGCACCATGGGCTTCGGCCTGGGCGCCGCCATGGGGGCCAAGGTGGGCTGCCCGGACAAGGTGGTGGTCCACTGCACCGGGGACGGCTGCTTCCGCATGAACTGCCACGAGCTGGCCACGGTGGAGCACTACAACATCCCGGTTATCACCGTGATTTTCGACAACCGCACCCTGGGCATGGTGCGCCAGTGGCAGAACCTAATCTACAACAAACGGTTTTCCCAGACCACCCTGGACCGGGGCCCCGACTTCGTGAAGCTGGCGGAGGCCTACGGCCTGCGGGGCTTCCGGGCCAAGAACCAGGCGGAATTTGAGGACGCCTTCCGGCAGGCGCTGGCGGCGGGCTGCGGCTGCGTCATCGACTGCGCCATCGACATCGACGCCATGGTGCACCCCATGGTGAACGGCGGCACCCCCGTCACCGATTTCCTGTTACACTGAGTTACTTTTTCTCGAGAGAAAAAGTAACCAAAAAGAGCTTGAATTCGCTACCAAAGCGATCCAATTCGGAAGGTTTTCCCACGACAACCGACGTTGTTTAAATTTTTCAGAGAAGGAGTGAGAGATCTCCATGTTAACTGTGATTAAACGCCACACCCTGTCCGTGCTGGTGGAGAACACCGCCGGCGTCCTCAGCCAGGTGTCCCGGCTGTTCTCCCGGAAGGGCTACAACATCGAGTCCCTGGCGGTGGGCACCACCGACGACCCGGCGGTGTCCCGTATCACCATCGAGGTGCTGTGCGGCGAGCAGCAGATCAGCCAGATCATCAACCAGCTGCGCAAGCAGTTCTCCGTCTATTCCGTGCGCCTGCTGCCCCCGGAGCAATCCATCCGCCGGGAGCTGGTGCTCATCAAGGTCAAGGCGGAGAGCCGGGAGGTGCGCAACGAGGTGATCCAGATCGCCAACATCTTCCGGGCCTCCATCATCGACGTGTCCACCCAGAGCCTCACCCTGGCCATCATCGGCCAGGAGTCCAAGGACGACGCGCTGGAGAAGCTGCTGGCCGAGTTCGGCATACTCGAGCTGGTGCGCACCGGCATGGTGGCCCTGGAGCGGGGCGAGGCGACGATCCGCAACAACTCCGGCAACAAGGTGCGGGACGAGTTCGACCTGGGTAAAAACATTTTGTGATTGTATCACGGTTATCATTCTTTTTCTCCATGCTGTGATATGATGTTTCGAAAGCAAATCTATTGGCTTCAATTCTATATATTTTATGAGGAGTGTTTCACCATGGCAAAGATGTATTACGAGAAGGACTGCGACCTCAGCTATCTCAAGGGCAAAAAGATCGCCATCATCGGCTACGGCTCCCAGGGCCACGCCCACGCCCTGAATCTGAAGGACTCCGGCTGCGACGTGTGCGTAGGCCTGCGGGAGGGCAGCAAGAGCCGCGCCGCCGCCGAGGCCGCCGGACTGGCGGTTCGCACGGTGCCCGCCGCCGCCCAGTGGGCGGACATCGTGATGATGCTCATCAACGACGAGGTGCAGGCCGAGGTCTACAACCGGGACATCGCCCCCTACATGACCGAGGGCAAGGCCCTGGCCTTCGCCCACGGCTTCAACATCCGCTACCAGCAGATCGTCCCCCCCGCCGGGGTGGACGTGTTCATGGCCGCCCCCAAGGGCCCGGGCCACACCGTCCGCTCCACCTATGTGGCGGGCAAGGGCGTGCCCTGCCTGGTGGCGGTGGAGCAGGACGCCACCGGCCACGCCTACCAGATCGCCCTGGCCTACATCGCCGGCATCGGCGGCGCCCGGGCGGGCGTGATGGAGACCACCTTCCACGATGAGACGGAGACCGACCTGTTCGGTGAGCAGACGGTGCTGTGCGGCGGCGTGGTGGACCTGATGCGCTGCGGCTTCGAGGTGCTGGTGGAGGCCGGGTATGAGCCGGAGAACGCCTACTTCGAGTGCATCCACGAGATGAAGCTCATCATCGACCTCATCAACAAGGGCGGCGTGGCGGCCATGAACTTCTCCATCTCCGACACCGCCGAGTTCGGCGAGTACGTCAGCGGCCCCCGTGTCATCCCCCACGAGGAGACCAAGGAGCGTATGCGCGCCGTGCTGTCCGACATCCAGGACGGCACCTTCGCGGGCAAGTGGATCGCGGAGAACAAGAATGGCCGCACCTTCTTCAACTCCAAGCGCCAGCAGCTCAAGAAGCACCAGATGGAGATCGTGGGCGGCGAGCTCAGGAAAAATATGATTTGGGGCGGGGATTCCGACCTCGATACTGCCTCCAACTAAACCGGGGCCCCCGCAAAGCCGTTTCTCAGGCTTTGTGGGGAGAGGAGGGGCAAGGGAGCGGGCGGAGCTTTCGCCGCAGGCGGAAGCGCAGCAGAGCGGACTTTGCCCCGACGAGGGGCGGCGACAGCGACCTGGATACCGCGTCCAACTGAGCGGGGACGGCGCAATGGAGTGGCTGCTGACCGGCGCGGTGGTGCTGATCATTGTGCTGGCCCTGTGCAACCCCCGGCTGTGGCGGGATCTGAAAAACAGGCGCGGCTCCATGGATGACGTGATGGACCAGGGCCGGGAGGACCTCGAGGCCGCGCTGCGCGCCAGAAAAAACAAAAAGCGGGACGGCGAAGAATAGCCCCCGTCAAAGGATACCCCCGGCCCGCACGCTTATGGGCCGGGGGTTTTGCGGCCCGGCCCCTGCGCCGCGGGTTCCAGCAACGGGAGAATCTACCTGCCTGTCTGGCCGGTTGAATTTCATCGTCGGTTCCCTTGAAAAAGCCGGGCCCCTGTGGTATGATTGTAAAGAATATTTCAGGAGCGCCTGCCCACGTATGCTCCTTACATGAGGTGAGCACAATGTCAACCTGTTCCCAGCTTCTGGATGCCCTGCGCGGCGGGGCGCACGATAAGGCCTTGTCCGCCCTCTATGCCCTGGACGGAAGCGCCGCCAGGCTGGACGAGGCCCGCGGGCGGGCCGTCCGCACGGCGGAGAGCTTTGCCGCCCGCTTCGGCGGGGACGCCCCGGCCGCGGCCCTGTTCAGCGGCCCCGGCCGCACGGAGATCGGCGGCAACCACACCGACCACCAGCACGGCCGGGTGCTGTGCGGCAGCGTAGACCTGGATATGCTGGCCTGCGCCGCCCCCAACGGGCGGAATACGGTGCGCATCATATCTGAGGGCTACCCGGCCCTGGAGATCGATCTGGGCGACCTGGCCCCTAAAAAGGAGGAAGAGAACACCTCCGCCGCCCTGGTGCGGGGGGTAGCGGCTAAGATCAAGGAGTTGGGCTATCCCTTGTCCGGCTTCGACGCCTGCGCCACCTCCACGGTGCTGTCCGGCTCCGGGCTGTCCTCCTCCGCCGCCTATGAGACGCTGATCGGCAACATCTTCAACCACTTCTGCTGTGAGGACAAGCTGGATCCCGTCGCCATCGCCAAGATCGGCCAGTACGCGGAAAACGCCTACTTCGGCAAGCCCTGCGGGCTGATGGACCAGATGGGCTCGTCGGTGGGGGGCGCGGTGTTCATCGACTTCAACGACCCCGCCGATCCCATTGTGGAGCGGGTGGACTACGATTTCAGCAAGTCCGGCCATGCCCTGTGCATCGTGGACACCGGCTCCAGCCACGGCGACCTGACGGACGACTACGCCGCCGTCACCCGGGAGATGGGGGCGGTGGCCGCCCACTTCGGCAAAACGGTGCTGCGGGACGTGCCCCTGGAAGAGTTCCACGCCGCCCTCCCCGCCTTGCGGCAGGAGTGCGGTGACCGGGCGGTACTGCGCTCCATGCACTTCTTCGCCGACGACCGCCGGGCCGCCCAGGAGGCCGGCGCCCTGAAGCAGGGGAATTTTGAGGCGTTTCTGAACATGGTGAACGCCTCCGGCCTGTCCTCATCCCTGCGTCTGCAAAACACATGGTCGGTTCACGACCCCAGCCAGCAGGCCATCCCCCTGGCCCTGACCGTAGGGGAGTACCTGCTGGACGGCATGGGGGCCATCCGGGTGCATGGGGGCGGCTTCGCGGGCACCATCCAGGCGTGGGTGCCCGAGGAACGGCTCACGCTGTTCCGAGACGGCATGGAGACCCTGTTCGGGGCGGGCAAGTGCCACATCCTGCACATCCGGCCGGTTGGCGGATGTGTGGTGGCGGAATAAGGGAGGAAAACAAGATGGATCGAAATGAAGCCATATCCAAGCTGGTCACCTATGCGGTCCAGGAAGGGCTGATTGAGGAAAACGAATGCGTCTGGGCCGTCAACACCATCCTGGACGTGCTGAAGCTGGACGACTACACCCCCGTCCCCTGGGATTACAAGCAGGTGGAGCTGGCCCCCGTGCTGGAGGCGCTGCTGGACGACGCCTACGAGCGGGGCGTGCTGACAGAGAATTCGGTGGTCTACCGCGACCTGTTCGACACCGAGCTCATGGGCCGCCTGACCCCCCGCCCCGCCGAGGTGATCGACAAATTCCAGAAGCTCTGCGCCCGCGACCCCAAACGGGCCACCGACTGGTACTATGAATTCAGCCAGTCCACCAACTACATCCGCCGGGATCGGATTGCCAAGGACGTGCAGTGGAAATCCCCCACCGAGTACGGCGAGCTGGACATCACCATCAACCTGTCCAAGCCGGAGAAGGATCCCAAGGCCATCGCCGCGGCCAAGAACCTGCCCGCCTCCGCCTACCCCCGGTGCCAGCTGTGCGCCGAGAACGAGGGCTACGCGGGCCGGGTCAACCACCCCGCCCGGCAAAACCATCGGATCGTGCCCATCACCATCAACGGCTCCCCCTGGTTCTTGCAGTCTTCCCCCTATGTGTATTACAATGAGCACTGCATCTGCCTGAACAGTGAGCACGTGCCCATGAAGATCGACCGGGCCTGCTTCGGCAAGCTGCTGGACTTCGTGGGCCAGTTCCCCCACTACTTTGTGGGCTCCAACGCCGACCTGCCCATCGTGGGCGGCTCCATCCTGGCCCACGATCACTTCCAGGGCGGGCGGTACGAGTTCGCCATGGCCAAGGCCCCGGTGGAGACTCCCTTCACCTTCCCCGGCTTTGAGGACGTGGAGGCGGGCATCGTGAAGTGGCCCATGTCGGTGGTGCGGATTGCCTCCGAAAAGCCTGAGCGGCTGGTGGAGCTGGCGGACAGGATTCTGACCGCGTGGCGGGGCTACACCGACGAGAGCGCCTTTATCTTCGCCGAGACCGACGGCGAGCCCCACAGCACCATCACACCCATCGCCCGGAAGCGGGGGAAGAAATTCGAGCTGGACCTGGTGCTGCGCAACAACATCACCACCCAGGAGCACCCCCTGGGGGTCTACCACCCCCACGCGGAGCTCCACCACATCAAGAAGGAGAACATCGGCCTCATCGAGGTGATGGGGCTGGCCGTCCTTCCCGCCCGGCTCAAGGACGAGCTGGCGGCGGTGGCGGACGCCCTGGCGTCCGGCGCGGATCTCCGCTCGGACGAACGCACCGCCAAGCACGCCGACTGGGCGGAGGGCTTCGCCAAGCACTACACGATCACGGCGGACAACGCCCTGGACATCGTGAAGAAGGAGACGGGGCTGGTGTTCGCCAAGGTGCTGGAGCACGCCGGCGTGTACGCCCGCACCCCCGAGGGCAAGGAGGCTTTCCTCCGGTTCCTGGGCTCCGTGTGAGCGGCCTTGCGTCTCCCCCGGCTTTGTGATAAAATACCTCCGCACTCCCTTTCCGGGGCGTGCGGAGGTATTCTTTCCGAATTGAGAATTCGGAAAGAATCCATCTGATTTAAGCCGTTTTGCTCGCCGCCGCAACACGGCGGCAACCGCAAAACATGGCAAATATGATTTCCGAATCAATGACTCGGAAATCATATTTTCGCGGGGAGGCGTTCACTTGAAGGAATTCACCATCGGCCCCAACGACGCGGGCCAGCGGCTGGATCGCTGGCTGGACAAGGCGGTGCCCCTCCTTCCCGCCCCGCTGGCCCAGAAGTATATCCGCCTGAAACGGGTAAAGCGCAACGGAAAGCCCGCCAAGCGGGACGAGCGGCTTCAGGCCGGGGACGTGCTCCAGCTCTACCTCAACGACGAGTTTTTCGACGCGCCCACCCCGGACAACGCCTTCCTCCGGGTGGCCAGGCCCCGGCTCAACATCCTGTACGAGGACGACAACCTGCTCCTGCTGGACAAGCGCCCGGGGATGGTGGCGCACCCCGACGACACCGAGCAGGTGGATACCCTCATCACCCACGTGCAGGCGTACCTCTACCAGAAGCGGGAGTGGTCGCCCTACCGGGAGCACGCCTTTGCCCCCGCCCTGTGCAACCGCATCGACCGGAACACCGGGGGGATCGTCATCGCTGCCAAGACGGCGGAAGCCCTGCGGGTGATGAACCAGAAGATCCGGGACCGGGAGCTGCAAAAGCTGTACCTGTGCGTGATCCACGGGGAGATGGCCCCCCGGGAGGGGCAGCTGAAGGGCTATCTTCTCAAGGACGAGAACCGGGCCCAGGTGCGGGTGTTCGACAAGCCTGTACCGGGAGGCAGGACGGCGGTGACCCTGTACCGCACGCTGGAGACGCGCAACGGGCTGTCGCTGGTGGAATGCGACCTCATCACCGGGCGCACCCACCAGATCCGGGCCCAGTTCGCCGCCGCGGGTCACCCCCTGCTGGGGGACGGCAAGTATGGCCGGGAACGGGATGACAAGCGGTACGGGCGGCGGTATCAGGCGCTGTACTCCTACAAGCTGCGGTTCGCCTTCACCACCGACGCGGGCTGCCTGGAGCCGCTGAACGGCAAGGAATGGACGGTGGAGGACGTGGACTTTGTGGAGGAATATTTTCCGAAGGGGTGAATAGCCTTGGGCTGGGAGATTTTGAATTTGCGGGAGCGGCCTGAATGGCTGGAGCGGGCGGCGGCGTGGTTCCACGAGAAATGGGGCATCCCCCTGGCCGCCTATCAGGAGAGCATGGCGGAATGCATTGAGGGAAAAAGCCCCGTGCCCCAGTGGTACATGGCGGTGGAGGCTGGCGCCATCCTCGGCGGGCTGGGGATCATTGAGAACGACTTCCACGACCGGAAGGATCTGGCCCCCAACGTGTGCGCCGTCTACGTGGAGGAAGCCCATCGCTGCCGGGGGATCGCCGGCGCGCTGCTGGAGCACGCCTGCGCCGATATGGCGGGGCTGGGGGTGGACACCCTGTATCTGCTCACCGATCACACGTCCTTTTATGAGCGGTACGGCTGGGAATTCTTCTGCATGGCCCAGGGGGACGGGGAGGAGCGGCCCTCCCGGATGTATGTCCGCAAGTGGGGTGGGTGAAGGATGTGGAACCTCAAAAGCTACAGGTTTGGGTTCGACCCCTGGGGGCTGGGGCTGTTTCTGCTGATCATGCTCCCCAATCTCGTGTGGTTTGCTTTTCCTGCGCCCAATGATATCCTCCGGACGGAGTCGATCACACCGCCCCTTGACAACTTGGGCCAGGTTCTTCAAATTGTGCTGGCGGCGGCGCTGTGCGGGGTGGTCAATCCGGCGGACGGCGGATCCATGAAGCGCAGATCGGCGGCGGGCGCTGTTTTGTGTGTGGTGCTGTACTTTGCCGGGTGGGCCGCCTATTACGCCGGGTTCACAGGCGCCGCCGTGGTTTTGACCCTCTGCCTCGCCCCCTGCGGGGCGTTCCTGCTTCATTCCGCAGGGCGGAAAAACGCCCCCGCCCTGCTGGCGGCAGGCGGCTTTGCGGCGTGCCATCTGATCTCCACTATGGTCAATTTTATTTTGTAAGGCGGGGAGAGCTTCCATGTACTATCACGCGCCCCCCACACCTGGGATCACCGTGCTGGAGCCCCGGCGCTCCAACCACGGCGTCCCCCTGGTCTACTTCTCCACAAAGCGGGAAAACGTGCTGGTCTACCTGAGCAACGCGGTGGAAAAATTCTGCCGGGAGACGGGCTTCCCCCATGCCGGCCCGTGGACGAAATGGGGCCCCTACGGCTTCCGGGACGGGGTGCTGCTGTTGGAGGAATACTACCCCGGCGCACTGGAGGACACCTACCAGGGCGTCTCCGGGTACGTCTACCGGGCGGCCGCCCTTCCGGAGGCGCCCCGGGACATCGGCATACCGGACGCCGCCGCGTCCAGCCTTCCCGTGCCGGTGGACGGGGCGGAGTTTATCCCGGACGCACTGGAGGCGATCCTTGCGGCGGAGCGGGCCGGGCTGCTGGCCCTCACCCGGTACGGGGAGCTGACGGAACAAAATCGGGCGTGGATCCGGCGCACCATGCGGGAGGAGTACGACGGTGCGGGGGATCACCCTGAATACCGGCACTTCCTGAAAAGCAAGTTCCCGTTTCTTTCGCGGGAATGAAAAAACCCCCTCCCCCGCTTGCGCGGGGGAGGGGGTTTTTTACTGAATGGACACCACCTTGTACCCGGCTTCCTCCACGGCGGCACGGATGGCCTCGTCCGTCACGTCCCCGGTGACGACGGCGGTCTTGCTGTCCAGATCCACCGTGGCGGACACGCCGGGGATGGCGTTGAGCGCCTTGTCCACATGGGCGCGGCAGTTCTGGCACATCATGCCCTCAATGATAACCTTCTTTTCCATAGCTTTTTGTTCTCCTTTCACTTCAACGGCGGGCTCCCCGCCGGTTTTGACTTCCGCCTTGTGCTGGATGCTGGGCTTGAAGAACCGCAGGCGCAGGGCGTTGGACACCACGCACACCGAGCTGAAGCTCATGGCGGCCCCGGCGATCATGGGGTTGAGCTGGGGCCCGCCCCAGATGGCCAATACCCCCGCCGCCACCGGGATGCAGATGGCGTTGTAGAAAAATGCCCAGAACAGGTTCTGCTTCACGTTGCGGATGGTGGCCCGGGACAGCTCCACCGCCGTCACCGCGTCCGCCAGATCCGACTTCATCAGCACGATGTCGGCGCTCTCGATGGCCACGTCCGCCCCCGCGCCGATGGCAAGGCCCACGTCCGCCCTGGCCAGGGCCGGGGCGTCGTTGATGCCGTCCCCCACCATAGCCACCTTCTCGCCCCGCTCCTGGAGGGCGGCGATCTGCCGCTCCTTGTCGGCGGGGAGCACCTCGCTCACCACGTCCGTCAGGCCAAGCTCCTTGCTGATGGCCTCGGCGGTGCGTTTGTTGTCCCCGGTGAGCATCACCACCTTCAGCCCCAGCTTCTGGAAGCCCTCGATGGCGGCGCGGCTGGTCTCCTTCACCGTGTCCGCCACGGCGATGATGCCGATGGGTTTGCCGTCCTCCACGAAGAACAGCGGCGTCTTGCCCTGCCCCGCCAGCCCGTCGGCGATCATGGCGTCCCGGCCCAAGTCCACCCTGGCGTCCGCCAGCATGGCGGCGTTGCCCGCCAGGTAGGACGCGCCCTGGATGCTCCCCCGCACCCCCTTGCCGTGGACGGCCTCAAAGCCCGTCACCGGGGCCAGGGGGATATTGCGGCGCTCCGCCTCCTCCACCACGGCCCCGCCCAGGGGGTGTTCGGAGGGCTTTTCCAGGGAGGCCGCCACGCACAAAAGCTCCTCCGCCGTGGTCTTGCCCAGGGGGTAGACGTCGGTGACTTTGGGCTTGCCCTCGGTGACGGTGCCCGTCTTGTCCAGCACCACCGTGGTGACGGAGCGCAGGTGCTCCAGCCCCTCGGCGGACTTCACCAGGATGCCGTGCTCCGCCCCCTTGCCGGTGCCCACCATGATGGCCACCGGGGTGGCGAGGCCCAGGGCGCAGGGGCAGGAGATCACCAGCACCGCCACGCCGGAGGTGAGGGCACGCTCAATGGAGCCGGTGGCGATCATCCACACCACGGCGGTGATCAGCGCGATGGCCATCACCACCGGGACGAATACCCCCGCCACCTTGTCCGCCAGCTTGGCGATAGGGGCCTTCGACGAGGCCGCCTCGTCCACCAGCCGGATCATCTGGGCCAGGGTGGTGTCCTGGCCCACCCGGGTGGCCCGGAGGGTGAGGACGCCGGACTTGTTGATGGAGGCGGAGATCACCGTGTCGCCGGGGCCTTTGTCCACCGGGATGGACTCGCCGGTGAGGGCGGACTCGTCCACGCTGGACGCGCCCTCCACCACCACGCCGTCCACCGGCACAGACCCGCCGGGCCGCACCAGCACCAGATCCCCCGCCTGCACCTGCTCCACGGGCACTTCCGCCTCCGTGCCGTCCCGGAGCACCGTGGCGGTCTTGGGGGTGAGATCCATCAGCCGGGCGATGGCCTGGCCCGTCTTGCCCTTGGAGCGGGTCTCCAGATATTTGCCCAGGGTGATCAGGGTCAGAATCATCCCCGCCGACTCGAAATACAGATCCATGGAGTAGTGCTCCACCAGCGACCTATCCCCGTGGCCCAGGCCCCAGCCGATGCAGTACAGGGCCGCGACGCCGTACACCACGGCGGCGGCGGATCCCACGGCGATGAGGGAGTCCATGTTGGGGGACAGGTGGAACAGGGTCTTGAAGCCCACCCGGTAGTATTTCTGGTTGATGACCATAATGGGCACCGTCAGCAGGAACAGCGTCAGGGCGTAGATCATGGCGTTTTCCGCCCCGTGGAAGAAGTGGGGGATGGGCCAGCCCATCATGTGCCCCATGGACAGGTAAAACAGGGGGATGAGGAACACGAAGGAGGCGATCAGCCGCGCCCTCATGTTTTTGAGGTCGTCCTCCATGGCGTCCGCGACGGGCTTGGCCGGGGCCGCCCTCTCCCCCGGGGCGGCGGGCAGGGACGCGCCGTACCCCGCCTTCTCCACGGCGGACACAATCTGATCTGGGGTCAGCGCCCCGTCCCAGTCCACCGTCATGGAGCCGCCCAGCAGGTTGACGTTCACCTCGCACACGCCGTCCAGCTTGCGCACCGCCTTGTCCACGTGGGCGGAGCAGGCGGAGCAGGTCATGCCGGTGACGTTGAATTTTTGTTTCATTGTACGCTCACCTCCGGCACGACCTGCTCCGCTACGCACGACAGTGCGCGCGCCAAGTGGCGCGTACAAGTGTTTTGCCTGCGGCAAAACCTTGGCGCAAGGGCGAATTCACTTCGCCCGCGCAAGTTAAATCCTCTTGGGGCCCCAG
>CATLEJ010000065.1 GCA_949916125.1 uncultured Oscillospiraceae bacterium | reverse complement strand
TGGCCCCCACCGCCATGCCCACCGGCACGTTGTGCAGGGCCACCGCCGCCGCCAGCACGATGCCCGCCGTGTGGAGGTCGTGGTGGCCGCAGGCGCAGTGGTGGGGGTTGTTCTGATCCTCGTGGTGGGCGCTTTTGTCGATCCAGCAGTTGAGCAGCCAGGTGACGGCAAAGCCCGCCACCAGCACCAATGGGACCATCAGCAGCCGGGGGCCGCCGTCCCCCGTGGCCTCCATGGCCTCGGGCACCATGTCCAGCGCCACAATGGACAGCATCAGCCCGGCGGTGAAGCTGAGCAGCAGGCTGGTGGCCTGGGGCGACTCCCGCTTGACGAGGACAGCCAGGCCGCCGCCCAGGGCCAGCCCGCCCACCCCGGTGGCGGCGGTGAGTAAAATGATAAACAGGATAGGATTCATGGATACGCGCTCCTAAAGAGAGGGACTTCCAGTGGAAAAACCGATTCAGCCGCCAGAACGGGGCGCCGCGGGGGGCGTTCCATGGAAAGTCCCAAAAATATGCCGGACCGGCCGCGGGGCCTGTCCGGCAGACCTATGGTATCACGAAAGCGGCGGAAACGCAAGAAAAATCAGCCAGTTTTCTGTTCTTTCCGAAACAGCTCCCGCAGGCCGATGACGATGAGGAACCCGCCGAAGCATTTGCGCAGGAGCTCCACGTCCAGGGCGGTGGCGGCCCAGGCCGTCAGGGCGGAGCACACCAGCCCCGCGGCCACGGCGGGGAGCAGTGCCTTCTTTTCCACATAGCCGTTTTTCAGATGGGCGGGGAGGGCGGTGGCGGCGGTGGGCAGAAAGTAGGCCAGGTTGATCCCCTGGGCCAGGTTCTGGGCCACCCCGGCGAAGCTGGTCATATAGATCAGCAGCAGGGAGCCGCCCCCCACCCCAAAGCCGGACAGCACCCCGGTGACCGCCCCGGCCAGGGCGGCGATCAGCCAGTCCGTCATAGAAACGCCCTCACGCCGCCGTAGAGGATGAGCAGGGCAAACGCCCGGCGCAGCCACACCATGGACAGCTTCCGGAAGACCTTCCCCCCCACGAAGCCGCCCACAAGCCCCCCAGCCAGGTAGGGCAGGGCCAGCGCCAGATCCAGATCCCCCCGGAACCAGTAGATCCCGGCGGACAGGGCGCACAGCGGCGCGATCACCGCCACCGAGGTGGCGAAGGCCTTGCGCTGGTCCAGCCCGCATTTGCCCGCCAGCAGCGGCACCAGCACCTGTCCGCCGCCCCCGCCGAAAAAGCCGTTGACCACCCCGGCGGCCGCCCCGGCGAGGGCATACCACAGGGTCTTGGAATTGTCCCGTTTCACCATCAATCACCCATACCAGTATGCCGCAGGGGGCGGGGGGCTATTCCGCCGGGGGAGGGCAGGCTGGAAATTTTTTTCGCCGCCCCCTTGACAGCTATTACGGTTAGTGATATATTATATTACAGTAAACGTAATAAGGGGGGAGGCCTGTGCGGGACAACGCAAAGGGCGGCGCGCTCACCGAGGTGACCTTTTATATCCTGCTGGCCCTGCACCAGCCGCGCCACGGCTACGCCGTCATGCAGTTCATCGAGGAAAAGACGGCCAGGCGGCTGGCCCTGGGGGCGGGGACGCTGTACGGCGCGCTGAACGCCCTGCAGGAGAAGGGCTGGATCGCCCCCTGCGGGGAGGCCGGGGGCAGGAAAAAGGAGTACGCCGCCACCCCTCTGGGCCGGGAGGTGGCGGCCCGGGAGCTGGAACGGCTGCGGGAGCTGGCAAAAACTGCGGAGGAGATTATGGGAGGCGGGACATAATGGAAAAGCGTTACCGTTATTTTTGGAGCCTGCTGGGGGCCCAGGCCCGCTGGCTGGACAAAATGTCCGACCGGGGCCTGCGGCTGGTGCGGACGGAAAAGCTGCTGTATGAGTTCGAGCCCTGCCGGCCGGGGGAGTACCGCTACTGTGTGGAGTTTGTGGGCCACCTGTCCCGGGAGAAGGCGGAGGACTACGCCCGCTTCCTGGAAGAGTGCGGCTATCGGGTGTGGTTCAAGAACGTGAACCTGGACTGGAATGTGGGCAAAGTGGAGGCCCGCCCCTGGGCGGAGCCGGGGGGCCGGCTGGCCTCCAACGCCACCACCTATAACCGGGAGCTGCTCATCGTGGAGAAACGGAACGACGGGAAGCCCTTCCGGCTCCACACCACCTGCGAGGACAAGGCGCGCTATTACAGGGCCCAGCGCAGGCCCGCCCTGTTCCTGTTCGCGGTGATGGCGCCGCTGGCGGTGGTGCTGCGCTCCTGGCCGGCGGGGATTTTCGCGGGGCTGGCGCTGGTGCTTCTGATCCGGTATCAGGCCGCCCTGGCAAAGCTGAAACGGCAGGGGGAGATCCAGGAGGAATGAGGCGCGGCCGCAAAAGCTCTTTGACAACCATTGAAAAGTGTCAAAACACCGTCCCTTGCGTCCCCGGGGAAAACCCGGTATAATACTCCCCAACAACTGGGGGAGGATTGACAAAAAATGCCTAAATCTACCAAGAACGAGATTATGAACGCCCTGGGCAGGCTGCTGCAAAGCAAGCGGCTGGACGATATCACCGTCACCGAACTGGTGGAGCACTGCGGCATCTCCCGGCAGGCGTTTTATTACCACTTTTCCGATCTGTACGGGGTGGTGGATTACGCCATCCAGATTTGGCTGGACGAGCTGGGCGTCGCCAATCCGGAGGAGTGGCGGGAGGCGCTGGAGAGGACGCTGGCCCTCCTGCGGGAGAACCGCACGGTGGTGCTCAACGTATACCGGGCCTATGAGCGCAGCTATGTGGAGCACGACCTGCGCCGCTGGGCCATGCCGCTGGTGGAGGCCCGCACCCGGCTGGCCGCCCGGAAGTACCACGTGACGGAGGACCAGATCGGCTTTATGACGGAGCTGCTCACCCAGGCGCTGGCCAGTACCGTGCTGAGCTGGGTGGAGCGGGGGATGCCCTCCAGTGTGATCGAGCGGATGGACGATTTCGACATCCTGGTGGAGGGCTGCCTGGACTATACCATGGAGCGGCTGGCCCAGAAAAACGGGGGATAACAATATGTTTACCTTCGCGATTTGTTTCCTGGCCGGAATCGGCGCGGGGCTGGGCACCGGCTTTGCGGGCATGAGCGCCGCCGCCGTCATCAGCCCCATGCTCATCACCTTTTTGAATATGGAGCCCTATGCGGCGGTGGGCATTGCGCTGGCCAGCGACGTGCTGGCCAGCGCCGTATCCGCCTACACATACGGAAAAAACAAAAACCTGGACGTCAGGAACGGCCTGGTGATGATGTTCACCGTACTGGCCTTCACCCTGGTGGGCAGCTGGGTGTCCAGCCTGGTGCCCGCCGCCGCCATGGGCGGCTTCTCCACCTTCATGACGCTGCTGCTGGGGATCAAGTTCATCGTCAGGCCCGTTATGACCACCAGGGAGTCCATGGCGGCGGTAGACCCCCGGAAGCGGGTGGTTCAGTCCGTCGTGTGCGGCGTGATGATCGGCTTCATCTGCGGCTTTGTGGGGGCCGGGGGCGGTATGATGATGCTGCTGATCCTCACCACCGTGCTGGGGTATGAGCTGAAAACCGCCGTGGGCACCAGTGTGTTTATTATGGCCTTCACCGCCTTCACCGGCTCGGTGAGCCACTTTGCCATTGGGGGGATACCGGATTTGTATGTGCTGGCGCTGTGTGTGCTGTCCACCCTGCTGTGGGCCCGGATCGCCGCCCGTTTTGCCAACAGGGCCAGCCCCATCGTCCTCAACCGGGTGACCGGCGTGGTGCTGGTGGTGCTGGGCGGGGCCATCCTGATTTTTAACGCCCTGTAATAAGTGAAAAAGGAGCGCCTCTGTGTTTTCACAGAGGCGCTCCATTTTGTTCAGTCCAGCGCCAGCGACGCGTCCAGCAGCTTCTTCGTATAGGGGTGCCTGGGGTGGTCGTAGACCGTGTCCACGTCCCCCTCCTCCACAATCTCGCCCCCGGTCATCACCGCCACCCGGTCGCACAGCTGGTACACCACCGCCAGGTCGTGGGAGATGAACAGGTAGGACAGCCCCAGCTTCTCCTTCAGCTCCGCCAGCAGCCGGAGGATCTGGGCCTGCAGCGTCACGTCCAGGGCGGAAACCGGCTCGTCCAGCAAGATGAGCTTGCTGCCCTGGATGAGGGCCGCGGCGATGGCCACCCGCTGCCGCTGTCCGCCGGACAGCTGGGCGGGCCTCCGGGCCAGGTGGCCCACCTCCAGCCCCACCAGGGGCAGCAGCTCCCCCACCCGGCGGCGGCGCTCCGCCCGGTCTGTTACCCCGGCGGCCCGGAGGGGTTCCTCTAAGATCCAGCCCACGGTCTTCGCCGGGTTCAGCGAGCCGTAGGGGTCCTGGAACACCATCTGGGGCCGGGGGCTGTTCACCTCCAGCGTGCCGGCGATATCCGTCACCATGCCCAGCACGCACTTGGCCAGGGTGGACTTGCCCGAGCCCGACTCCCCCACGATGCCCAGCACCTCGCCGGGGGCCAGCTTTAGGGACACGTCCCGCAGCACCTGCCTGCGGCCCTTGCCCCGGCCGTACCAGCTGTTCAGATGGTCGATGCGCACGATGGGTTCAGCCATCCGTCCCGCCCCCTCTCAGCTTCCTCCGGGACGGGCGGGAGGCGATGAGCAGCCTGGTGTAATCCTCCTTTGGGTGGCGGAACACCTCGTCCGCCGGGCCGGACTCCACGATCTTCCCCTGCTTCATCACCACCACCCGGCTGCACAGCGCCTTGACCACCCCCAGGTCGTGGGAGATGAACAGGATGGCGGTGCCCTCCCTGCGGTTGATCTCCCGCAGGGTGTCCAGGATCTGGGCCTGGACGGTGACGTCCAGCGCCGTGGTGGGCTCGTCGGCGATGAGCAGCCGGGGCCGCAGCACCAGCGCCGCCGCGATCATCACCCGCTGGCGCATCCCGCCGGAGAGCTGGTGGGGGTACTGCCGGTAGATCCCCTCCGGGTCGGGCAGGCCAGCCAGCGCCATGGCGTCAAGGGCTTTTGCTTTACGCTCCACGGGGGACAGCTTTTCGTGGATGAACAGGGCCTCCTCCACCTGTTTGCCAATGCGCATGGTGGGGTTGAGGCTGGTCATGGGCTCCTGGAAGATGATGGACAGATCCCGGCCCTGGTACTGCCGCAGCTGCGCCCGGGACAGGGAGAGCAGCTGCGTTCCCTCGAACAGGGCGCTGCCCGTCACCGACACCTCCGAGCGGCGGATCAGGCCCATCAGGGCGTGGGCGGTCATGGACTTTCCGGAGCCGGACTCGCCCACCACCCCCACAATTTCCCCTTGGTCGATGTCAAGACTGAATTTGTCAACGGCTGTAAAGGGTTTCTCCCTGTCGGTAAACACCACAGAGAGATCCCGGATTGTCAGCATCATGACGCCACCCCCATGCGTTCCCGGACGCCCTCGCCGATCAGGCCCACGCCGAGGATCAGCAGGATCACAATGGCGGCGGGGAAGGCGGTGTACCACGGGGTGGTAAACAGGAAGCCCTGGGCCTCC
Source organism: uncultured Oscillospiraceae bacterium (assembly GCA_949916125.1). GTDB lineage: Bacteria > Bacillota > Clostridia > Oscillospirales > Oscillospiraceae > Enterenecus. The sequence continues at coordinate 8,959 of CATLEJ010000065.1, read as the reverse complement.
TTAAGCATATAGCCCAGGCTGGGCTCGGTGGGGTTGACGCCGATGCCCAGATAGCTCATGGACGCCTCCCCCAGCACCGCGTTGTTGAAGCCGATGGTCAGCCCGGACAGCAGGGTGGGCCAGGTGTTGGGCAGGATGTGGACGAAGATGATCCGCAGGTCGGACACCCCCATCAGCCGGGCGGAGCGCACAAAGTCCCGGTCCCGGTATTTGAGAAACTCCCCCCGGACCAGCCGGGCAAAGCTGGGGATGAACAGCACCCCCAGGGCGCCGATGACGTTGTATTTGCCCGGCCCGATCACCGCCAGCACCACCAGGGCCAGCAGTACGCTGGGGAAGGCGGCAATGGCGTCGCACAGGCGCATGACCAGGGCGTCGGCCGCGCCGCCGTAGTAGCCGCACAGCGCGCCGATGAGCAGCCCGAACACAAAGCCCACCGCCAGCACGGCCAGGGCGATGGTCAGGGTGGAGCCCGCGCCCTCCAGCGTACGGGAGAGGATGTCCCGCCCCAGCTGGTCGCAGCCGAAGGGGTGGGCGGCGGAGGGTCCGGCGTTCCGGTCCGGGGCGCTCATGGCGGTGGGGCTGTAGGGCGTCCAGAACAGGCCGGCGGCGGTGAAGGCCAGCATACAGGCCGTGAGGATGCCGCCGATGGTGAGATACCAGCTTTTATGCTTCATGGCTATGTCCTTTCGATCCGGGGGTCCATCACCCGGTAGAGCAGGTCGGCCAGGAAATTGCACCCCACCACCACCGAGGCCACCATCACCACCACGGCCTGCACCACCGGGTAGTCCCGGTTGCCGATGGACGAGATCAGGATGCGGCCCAGGCCCGGGATGCCGAACACCTGCTCCACCACGATGGAGCCCGCCATAATGTCGCCGATGGCCATGGCCAGGAAGGTCACCACCGGGATCATGGCGTTGCGCAGCACGTGCCGCCGCAGGGCGGAGCCCCGGCTGTTCCCCTTGCTGTAGGCGGTGCGGATATAGTCCTGGCCCAGCTCCCCCAAAATGGAGCCCCGGAGGAGCTTCACCGTCATGGCGCTCTTGGGCAGGGCCACCGCCAGGGCGGGGAATACCATAAAGCGCAGGTGGGGCCACAGCCCATCCTCCAACGGGACGAACTCCGGCTCGAACCAGTGGAGGACCAGGGCGAACAGGTACATCAGCCCGATGCCCAGCACGAAGTTGGGCACAGACATGGTGATCTGGGTGGTCACCGTGACCAGCCAGTCCAGGGCCTTGTCCAGCACCCCGCCCCCCCGCCGGGCGGCCAGCAGCCCCAGCGGCAGGGAGATGGCCACGATGAGCACGAACGCGGCGGCCGCCAGCACCAGCGTCACCTGGGCGCGGGTGGCCAGCAGCGCCCGGACCGGCATATCAAATTTGAAGGACTGGCCGAAGTCCCCCCGGACAAAGGCGGTGAGCCAGGCCCAGTACCGCTGCCACACCGGCAGGTCCAGGCCCTGCCGGGCGCGGAAGGCGGCGACCTGCTCGTCGGTGGCCTCGATGCCCAGCACCGAGGCGGTGGGGTCGCCGGGGATGACGGAGAAGGCGATGAACGCCAGCACACTCACCAGCAGCAGCGTGCCGATGAGCAGGGCCAGACGCTTCAGCAAGGCTTTTCCCATGGGAGAAGCCCCCTTTCTAAACCCGCCGGAAAAGGCAAAGCCTTTTCCGGCGGATAGGCTGCGGCCCGCTGCGCGCGCCCTTCGGGCACACTTTCGGGCCGAGAAGTGTTTTCGGCGACGTACACGCCGCCGCCGAAAACGGATTCCATATTTTTCGCGCCTGCGGGCGCGAACTCTGCGAGGCTTTTCGCCCCTCAGCAATTATTGATAGCCAATCGTGGACATATCCAGTCCCTTTTGGTATCCCCGCCGGAGGCGGGGATACCATTATTTATACCCAATGGCGGACATATCCAGCACGTAGGTACAGTAGAAGGTGAAGCCGTCCAATGCCGGGTTCATCACCACCAGCTCGCACGCGTCCTGGATCCACAGGCTGGCGGCCCGTTCGTTGAGGATCTCCTCCGCCCGCTTGTACAGGGCGGTCTGTTCCTCCTCGTCCAGGGAGGCCAGCGCCTGGGCCAGCACCTGGTCGTACTCCTCGTCCGCAAAGCCGATGAAATTCTTCCGGTTGTCGCTCATGTACCGCACCAGCATCTCCCGGGCGGTCATGTCGTCGGCGGCGATGCCGCACACGGTGGACTGGTAGTCCCGGCCCCGGTACACGTCGTTCACCCAGCTCTCCCACTCCACGGGGATCAGCTCGGCGGTGATGCCCACCTTCTTGAGCTGCTCGATGATGACCTGGGCGGTCTCCATGTGCTGGGTGTAGTTGGAGGGGACGGTGATGCTCATTTCAAAGCCGTCCGGATAGCCCGCCTGGGCCAGCAGCTCCTTGGCCTTTTCCACGTCATGGGGGTACTTTTCCGCCAGCTCGGGCAGGAAATACCTGCTCTGGGCGGGGTACATACTGGTGCCGGTGGCCACCCCCGCCCCGTCGCACACGAATTCGATGATCGCAGGCACGTCGATGGCGTAATACATGGCCTGGCGCACCAGCTCGTTGTTAAAGGGCTCCACCGCGTTGTTCAGGTACAGTGCCTGCACCAGCTTCATGGTGTCCTGGAGGACGGTGAACTGGTCCTTGACCTCATTTTCCAGCGTGTTGGGCAGGTGGATCACCAGATCCAGCGTGCCGCCCTTCAGGCCGATGACGAGGGCGTTGGTGTCGGTGATGATCTTGAAGGTCACCTTGTCCAGCCGCGCGGCCTTCTCCGCGTTCCAGTAGCCGTCATACTTCTCCATGACCAGGCTGTCCTGGGGCGCATAGGAGACAAAGCAGAAGGGGCCGGTGCCCACCATGGTGGAGGCGATGTCCGGGCCGGAATCCTTGGGAATGATGGGGGCGGTCATGGAGTAGATAAACTCCAGGCTGGGCTCGGCCAGCGTGACCACCACATGGGAGGGGTCGGGGGATGTAATGACGGAGACATTAGAAAACGCCGAGACCAGAGGCGTTCCTTCGTTCTCCGATCCGGCGCAGCGTTCCAGGGAATAGACCACATCCTCGGCTGTGACCTGGTTCCCGTTGTGGAACGTGACGCCCTCCCGCAGGGTGAAGGTGTACGTTTTGCCGTCGGGGGAGAGCTCGTAGTCACTGGCGACGGCCGGGGTCACCGAGCCGTCGGGGCTGGCCTTCACCAGTCCCTCGAAGATGTTGAACAACACCTCGCGCACCCCCGCGGTGGCGGCAAGCTGGGGGTCGAGGTTGCTCAAATCCTGTGCGATACCTACCGTGACTGAGTTCCCGTCGGGTAACTCGCCCGATTGTGCAGCGGACGGTTGGCTCCCGCTGTTGCTCGCCCCCGGGGGGGTGGGCTCCGTGCCTCCTGTACATCCGTACAGTGAAGCCGGCAGCATGGCCAGCACGACCAGCAGCAAAAGGGCCCGTTTGACAAACCTGGGCATTTTGCTTCTTCCTTTCTACTGCATTTCTCGCAACTGTCAGTATTCAGTTGTCGGGGTCTATTGTAACACACCGGGCCGAAATTGCAAGAGGCAATTTCGGCCCGGCTTCGTGTCGGCTCCGTCTCGCTTAGCCCGCCTGCCGGTGCTCCGGGCAGGTCTGGGCGCAGCCCTCGCAGCCGCCCCCGCAGGCCCACAGCCGCTGAGCGGTGGGGTCCCACGCCTGGGCGTAGCCGTCGCACTTGGCGCACAGGTGCTCCACGGTCTCCGGGGACTGGAGGTCGGTGGATTTTGCGCCGGTCTTTTCCACCATCTCCCGCAGCTTCTCCGGGTTTTCCAGCATGGGGCAGGGCTTTAGATGGTTCTCGTTGAAGGGCTGTCCGTCATGGTAGGCCATGAACATGGGGGAGCGCAGGCAGTCCAGCAGGGACTTTTCCCGGATGTTGGAGTCGGAGTAGTGGACGAACACGCAGGGGTCCACGTCCCCGTTGGCGTTGATGTGGAGATACCGCCGGCCGCCGGCGATGCAGCCGCCCACATACTCCCCGTCGTTCTGGAAGTCGATGACGAACAGCGGCTTGGTCTTCCGGTAGGCCCGGATGCGGTCGTACATCTGCTCGCGCTGCTCCGGAGAGGGCATCAGCTCCGGGGCGGCGTCGTTGCCCACCGGCATATAGTGGAAGTACCACGTGAACTTGGCCCCCCATTCCACCAGCTGGTCCACAAACTCCTCCGAGCTGATGGAGTCCAGGTTGGCGCTGGTGTAGCAGCAGGAGGTGCCGAAGGGCAGCTTCCGGGCTTTCAGGATCTCCATGGCGGTGCGCACCTTCTGGAACACGCCGTCCCCCCGGCGGCCGTCGGTGGCCTCCTGGAAGCCCTCCACGCTGATGGCGGGGACGAAGTTCTTCACCCGGAGCATCTGGTCGGCGAAGTCCTCGTCGATGAGGGTGGCGTTGGTGAAGCAGAGGAACTCGCAGTCGGTGTGCTTGTTGCATAGGGCGATGAGGTCGTCCTTGCGCACCATGGGCTCGCCGCCGGTGTAGATATAGATGTACACCCCCAGCTGTTTGCCCTGGGTGATGATGTCGTCGATCTCGTCAAAGGTGAGGTTCAGCCGGTTGCCGTACTCCGCCGCCCAGCAGCCGGTGCAGTGGAGGTTGCAGGCGGAGGTGGGGTCCAGCAGGATGGCCCAGGGGATGTTGCAGCCGTACCGCTCCCGGGCTTCCTCCTGGATGCCCCAGCCGATGAGGTTGCCGTTGAGCATAAAGTTTTCAAAGAAGGTCTTGCGCACCCCGTCGTCGATGTCCGTCCACATGGAACGGATCAGCCGGTACCAGTTGTTGTCCGGGTTCTCGATCACTTTGCGGAAGGCCGCCCGCTGCTCGGGGAAGCTGTTGGGACCGTTGCCGGCAAAGCGGTCCACCCAGTCCATCAATTTGGGGATATTGGCGTCGGGGTCCTTGTCCAGATAGCCGTACATGGCCCGGAAGCCCGCCCGTTTCACATTGTCCATCATACTCATACGTCACACGATCCTTTCTGTCTGTTCGGATTGATCCGTCATGGCCGCGAATGCCGGTGGCCTGTTCCCTGCATCTGTGGCCATAATACGCCCCGGCCCGTCCGTACTCCATAGACAAAAAACCGGGCGCTGTCAAAAATCTGACAGCGCCCGCGGTTTGTCGAAAAAAGGCTGGGATGGCATTATTTTCCGTACAGCATCCGGATGAGGTACTCGTTGAGGTCGGCGTTCTCCTTGGCGATCTGCTCCGGCGTCCACTTCATGAAGCCCTCGCCGGACTTGAAGCCCAGCTTGCCCTCGTCCAGCATCTGCTTGAGCAGGGGGGAGGGCTCGTGGGAGTCCTCCAGGTCCTTGAGGATGTAGTCGTGGATGTTGTAGGTCAGCTGCGTGCCCACCATGTCGGAGTTGGTGATGGGGCCCAGCTGGGGCAGGCGCAGGCCGAAGGCGTACTTCACGGCCTTGTCCACGGTCTCGGCGTCGGCGATGCCCCGCTCCACGATGGAGATGGCTTCCCGCCACAGGGCGTGCTGCATCCGGTTGGCGATGAAGCCGGGCACGTCCTTCTTGCACAGCACCGGCTCCTTGCCCACGCTGGCCAGCACGTCCATGACGGTCTGGGCCACCTCGTCGCTGGAGGCGTCGGACTTGACCACCTCCACCAGGGGGATCAGGTGGCCCGGGTTCCAGAAATGGGTGCCCACGAAGCGCTCCCGGTGCTTCAGATCCCGGCTGATCTCGGAGGGGCTCATGACGGAGGAGTTGGTGCAGAAAATGGTGTCAGGGCGGCAGCGGGCCTCCAGCTTGGCGAAGGTGTCCCGCTTGATGTCCATGTCCTCGAACACGGCCTCGATCACCAGGTCGGCCTTGGACACCAGCTCGCTGTCCAGGTCGGTGGTGAAGGCGATGCGGCTGAGGCGTTCCTCCACATCGTCGTCGGTCATGACGCCGTGGTCCACCAGCTGGCGGGTGTTGGTGCGGATGCCGGCGTACACGTCGGTTTGGTACAGATCATACACGCCGATGCGGTAATCGGGGTTGGAGGCGAACACAAAGGCGATGTTCTTGCCCATCATGCCGCCGCCGCAGATCAGAATATGTTTGATGTCCATGGTTGGCGCTCCTTTCCGCCCGCGGGCCCTGCCGCAGGTGTATCTGAATTATCGTTCTACCTCAAAATACTCCAAATCCTGGGGGATGCGGGGGCCGTCCTGCTCGTATTCCCCCGCCGCGCCGCAGTCCGGGCAGGCGCCGAAGCGATCCCCGAAGTCGGGGATGTCCTCCACGGCGTACTTAAATTTTTTCCCGCAGCCCGGACAGTGGTAGTAGAAAAAGCCGGAGCCCCAGCTCATTTCTTCAGGCCCAGAATCTCCCGGGCCTCGTCGGGGGTGGCCACCTCGCGGCCGAACTCCCGGCTCACCCGGACGGCCCGCTCCACGAACTGGGCGTTGCAGTCGGCCAGCACGCCCTTGGAATACATCACGTTGTCCTCCATGCCCACCCGGACGTGGCCGCCCAGGGCGATGGCGCCGTACAGCATCTCCATGGCGGAGTGGCCCACGCCGAAGCAGCTCCAGGTGGAGCCGGGGCACAGCTGCTCCATGGTCTCCTTCATGAACACCAGGTTCTTCATGCTGCCGGGGATGCCGTTGGCGCAGCCCATGCAGAACTGGAAATGGAGGGGGGCCTTCAGCACGCCCTTCTTCAGGTAGTAGGCGGCGTTGGCGATCATGCCGGGGTCAAAGGCCTCGATCTCGGGCTTCACGCCCCACTCCTGCATATTCTTGCCCAGCTCCTCCAGGAACTTGGGGTGGTTGAGGAACAGGCTGGTGTGCAGCCAGTTCATGGAGCCGCAGTCATAGGAGCCCATCTCGGGGCGCAGCTCCTTCAGGTGGAGCTGGCGGGTCTCGTCGGTGGCGTTCAGGTCGCCGGAGGTAGTCAGGTTGAGGATGATGTCGCAGTCGGGGTGGTTGCGGCGCAGCAGCTCCACGGTCTCGCGGAACTTGTCGGCGCTCATGGTGCCGTTGCCGTTGTCGTCCCGCATATGCAGGTGGGCCACGGCGGCGCCCGCCTTCCAGCAGGCGTAGACGTCCTCGGCGATCTCAGCGGGGGTCATGGGGACGTTGGGGTTGTTCTCCTTCTTGGGCCACGCGCCGGTGGTGGCCACGGTGATGATGGTCTTGGTCATAGTTTACACCTCATCCTTTCCATGTTTGGGCGTTGCGCCCTTTTCTGTCAGGTTGTATTACGCAAGAGCCGTGCCAAAGTGACCGCCGCCGCGAAAAAAGCGAAAGCCGTTGAGGCGCAGTGGGTTGGGCCCGACGCCGCAGGTGCGGCGGCGGGAATGGGCAAAGGGGGTGGTGAAAAGGTTCACCATACATGAGTGCCATCCCGGCCGCCGGAGCCGCCGCCGGGACGGCAGGGGGCGGGGAACACAGGCAGCGCGAGGCAAAAACCCGCTGACAGTGGGGGTTTTGATGTCCGGTGAAGAATATCACCTATGAGGTGAAAATTTTCACCAGCTCAATCCGCCTCCGCCAGCCCGTACTGCCGGAATTTTTTTACCAGCGTGGAGTGGTCCACCCCCAGGGCCTTGGCCGCCCGGCGGATGGAGCCCTCCCGCTCCACGGCCTGGGTAATCAGCTCCCGCTCATAGGCGGACACCTGCTGCTTCAGGGTGCCCGGGGCGGGGGCGTCCCCCGGGAAGCTGCCGTTGGAGCTGAGGGCGGAGCGCACCTGCTCCCGGGTGACGGCGCCGCCCCCGGCGTTGGTGACCACGATGCGCTCGATCAGGTTTTCCAGCTCCCGGATGTTCCCCGGCCAGGGGTATTGGGTGAGCAGCTCGACCCCCTCGGGGGAGATGCTCATCTCCCGGCCGTATTTCTTACAGAAGTTCCGGCAGAAGTGCCGGGCCAGCACAGGGATGTCCGCGCTGCGCTCCCGCAGGGGCTTGAGTTCGATGGGCACCACGTTGAGCCGGTAGTACAGGTCCTCCCGGAAGCGCCCCTGCCGCACCGCCTCCCGGAGGTCCCGGTTGGTGGCGGCGACCACCCGCAGGTCCAGCTTCACCGGGCGGCTGCCCCCCACCCGGATCAGCTCCCGCTGCTGGAGCACCCGCAGCAGCTTGGTCTGGAGGGCCAGGGGCATATCCCCGATCTCGTCCAGCAGGATCACCCCGGTGTCCGCCAGCTCGAACATCCCCGCCTTGCCGGAGCGCCGGGCCCCGGTGAAGGCCCCCTCCTCGTAGCCGAACAGCTCCGACTCCAGCAGCTCCGCGGGGATGGCGGCGCAGTTCACCTTGATAAAGGGCCTGCCCCGGCGGGCGCTGCCCTGGTACAGCTCGTTGGCCACCAGCTCCTTGCCGGTGCCCGACTCGCCGGTGATGAGCACCGTCACGTCGGTCTGGGCCACGGTGCGCACCAGCTCCATCACCGACTCCATGGCCTCGCTGCGGTAGACCAGCTCCTTGCCCCCCGCCTGCTGGCGGCGGAGGAAGGCCAGCTCCTGGTTGGCCCGGCGCTGCTTTTCGGTGAGGGCGTGGAGCTGCTGCTCCAGCCGCTTCAGCTCCGGGAAATCCCGGGTGTTGGTGACCACCAGCAGGATGTTCCCCGCGTCGTCAAAGACAGGGGTGCCGGTGACCAGCACCTCCTTGCCCGAGGACAGGATGGTGGCCACGGCGTTCACCCGCTTCCCGGTTTTCAGCTCGACTACCACCATATCATCGGCTGTCATGCCCTCATACTCCACCCCGGAGGGCTTGATGACCATCAGGCCCTGCTCCCGGTCGATGCCGGAGACGTTGCCCCAGGTGAAGGTGATAAGCCCGTGCTCGGGCAACAGCAGGTTTGCCTCGCAGACCTGTTTTTTCAATTCTTCCAACATGATATCTTACCTCACATACTCCGGTAGGGGCCGCCGCCCTCGGCGGCCCGTCCCCGGCGGCTCAGGCAGTCACGGGGAAG
>CATLEJ010000064.1 GCA_949916125.1 uncultured Oscillospiraceae bacterium | reverse complement strand
GAGGCCCGCTTAGGCGGCATTTTGAAGCAGTGCATCCACGACGGCTTCGGCCTGGTGCGGTTCCAGGAGAAGCTCACCGGCCCGGAGTACGCCCAGCGGTTCATCGACCAGGTGGAGCGGGGGGACCTCGACGTGTCCACCCTCACTTTCGTCACCCGGCTGGAGCGGAGGCCGGGCGGCTTTGCCGTCACGGTGGTGAACCGGGAGGGGGTGGAGACCATCCTGACCCGCACCCTGGTGCTGGCCACCGGCTGCCGGGAGCGGACGGCCAAGCAGATAGGCATACACGGCGCCCGCCCCGCCGGGGTGTTCACCGCCGGCACCGCCCAGCACTTCACCAACCTGCTGGGCCAGCTCCCCACCAAAAAATGCGTCATCCTGGGCAGCGGGGACATCGGCCTCATCATGGCCCGCCGCCTGACGCTGGAGGGGGCCAAGGTGCTGGGGGTGTACGAGGCCAAGCCCACCCCCTCCGGGCTGACCCGGAACCTCCACCAGTGCCTGCGTGATTTTGATATCCCCCTGTATTTATCCCATACGGTGACCCGGGTGCTGGGCCAGGACCGGCTCACGGCGGTGGAGGTGTCCCAAGTGGACGGCGATATGAAGCCCATCCCCGGCACCGAAGAGATCGTGGAGTGCGACGGGCTGATTTTGTCGGTGGGCCTGATCCCGGAGAACGAGCTGGCCCAGTCCCTGGAGGTGGAGCTGGACCCCAAGACCAAGGGCCCGGTGTGCGACGGTCAGCTCATGACCAGCGTGGACGGGGTGTTCTCCTGCGGCAACGCCCTGCACGTCAACGACCTGGTGGACTATGTGTCGGAGAGCGGGGAGCTGGCCGGACGCGCCGCCGCCCGCTATGCCCCCGCCCCCAGGCGGGAGGTGGAGCTGCGCGCCTCCCCGGCACTGCTGTACGCCGTCCCCCAGCGGCTGGATCTGAACCGGGATAACAGCAAGACCACCCTCTACTTCCGGAGCCGGGAGGTGTTGGACCGCTGCGTCCTGCGGCTGCGGGTGGACGGGCGGGAGGTGTTTTCCAAACGCTACCCCTTCCTGCGCCCGCCGGAGATGGAGCGGCTGGACATGGATTTCTCCCAATTTGAGCTGAGCGAACGCTCCGAAATCGAGCTGGATATCGAGGTGACGGGCCATGAGTGAGCTGGTGTGCATCATATGCCCCCGGGGCTGCACCCTCCAGGTAGGGCGGGAGGGCGATACCTTCCGGGTGACGGGCAATTCCTGCAAACGGGGGGAGGCCTTCGCCATCTCCGAGCAGACCGCCCCCATGCGCACCCTGTGCACCACGGTGCGCACGGTATTTCCGGAGGCGCCGGTGCTGCCGGTGCGGCTGTCGGCGGAGATCCCCAAGGGGCAGATTTTCCCCGTGATGGAGGTGATCCGCGCCGTGACGGTGGATCAGCCCGTGGACATGGGCGGCGTGATCCTGAAAAACGTGCTGGGGCTGGGGGTGGACGTGGTCGCCGCCAGCGGCCTGCTCCGGCCGGCGGACGGATAGGGGGGGCGGCGCCCGCAGCAATGTGGCCTGCCAGATCCTGTCCGATCTGTTCGGCCTGCCCGTCAAGCGCACCCAGACCCATGAGGTCAGCGCCGTGGGGGCGGCCATGGCCGCCTTCCTGGCCCAGGGGGTCTTCCGCGACTACGACGAGGCCATCCGCGCCATGGTGCACGAGGGGGACGTGTTCCGCCCCGACCCTGACCGGCACAAGGTTTACGCGCAGCTGTACCATGACGTCTACGCCCGGCTGTATCCCCGGCTGGAGCCGCTGTACCGCAGAATTTCTCAAATCACGAAAAGGAGCGATGTGCTGTGAGCAGCAAACCTTACAAGGGCTTTCGGCCCAACTGGCTGGACACCCCCGCGCCGGAGGGGAGCTACCGCTCCATTTTCCGCTGGGGCGACCCCAAGTTCTTCAAGCACCCCAAGGAGTCCCTCTACAAGCTGATGAAGGAGTCGTTTAACATGACGGACGACGACTTCCGGGACTACACCGACGACATCGGCTTCGATCCGGTGGATCTGTCGGGCTGCCCCTCCCAAATCGCCCCGGAGCACGTGGCGGCGCTGAAGGAGATCGTGGGGGATGAGTTCGTCACCACCGGGGACTACCCCCGGCTGGCGGTGGCCTACGGCTGCACGGGCTATGACCTGCTGCGGCTGCGCCACAAGCAGATCGAGAACGTCCCCGACGTGGTGGTGTACCCGGACACCGCCGAGCAGGTGGAGCGGCTGGTGGACTACGCCGTCCGGCACAAGATCCCCCTGTACGTCTACGGCGGGGGCAGCAGCGTCACCCGGGGGGTGGAGTGTGTGAAGGGCGGCATCTCCCTGGATATGCGCAAGCGGTTCAACAAGGTGCTCAGCTTCAACGAGACGGATCAGACCATCACCGTCCAGGCGGGCATCTCTGGGCCGGACCTGGAGAAGGCCCTCCAGGACGCGCCCAGCCGCTTCGGCGCCAAGCGGGCCTACACCTGCGGTCACTTCCCCCAGTCCTTCGAGTACAGCAGCGTGGGCGGCTGGGTGGTGACCCGGGGGGCCGGGCAGAACAGCACCTATTACGGCACCATTGAGGACATTGTGCTGGCCCAGAAATACGCCACCCCCATCGGCCGGATCGTCACCAGCCCCTACCCCCGGGAGGCCACCGGCCCCAGCATGAAGCAGATCATGCTGGGCTCCGAGGGGGCCTTCGGCGTGCTCACCGAGGTGACGCTGAAGGTGTTCCGCTGGATGCCGGAAAACCGGAAGCGGTTCTCCTATATGTTCAAAAACTGGGAGATCGCCATGGCCGCCGCCCGGGAGATGATGCAGTGCGAGTGCGGCTACTCCTCGGTGTTCCGCCTGTCCGACCCGGAGGAGACCCACCTGATGCTCCGGCTGTACAACGTGGACGACACGCCCCTGGCCCCGCTGATGGATAAACTGGGCTATAAGGACATGGAGCGGTGTATGTTCCTGGGCTTCACCGACGGGGAGAAGGGCTTTTCCAAAAACGTGGCCAAAAACATCGGCCGCATCGCCCGGAAGCACGGGGCCATGCCCATGACGGGCTACGTCACCCGCAGCTGGGAGAAGGGCCGCTTCAACGACCCCTACCTCCGGGACACCCTCATGGATTTCAGCGTCATCACCGACACCCTGGAGTGCACCGTGAACTGGTCCAACATGGCCCAGGTGCACCGGGACGTGCGGGCGGTGTGCCATGCCCTGCCCAACACGGTGGTCACCACCCATATGTCCCACTGCTACCCCCAGGGGGTCAACCTGTACTTTATCTTCATCACCAAAATGAACGACGCGGCCCAGTTCAAACGCTACCACACCACCATCCTGGACGCCATCCAGCGCTCCGGCGCGGCGGTGAGCCACCACCACGGCATCGGCAAGATGTTCGCCCCCTGGCTGGAGGGCTATCTGGGGGAGAAGGAGTACGGCGCGGTGAAGGTGCTGAAGCGCTACTTCGACCCCGACGGCGTGATGAACCCCGGCGGCACCCTGGGCCTGGATCTGCCCCAGGAGGAGAAAAAGTTCCTGAACACGCGGAAGGACTACCGTTGAGGGAAACCATCAAAGGGGAAACCGTCAAATGCCGCGGGAGAGGGCCGGCGGCGCTCATGCGCCGTAAATTCGCAGCCGCGCGGCGGCGAAAGATAACTCCTCCATGGTCCAAATTTTTTGCTCGGAATGGGAATTGTAATATCCTACAATCTGTGCTATCATAAAATTGGTAGGATTCAGCTATATGTCAATGACAAAGGAGGGCAAACCGATGAGCAAACAGGTGGGGGAGAACGCGGTTCGGGTGGACGCCTACGACAAAGTCACGGGCCGGGCCAAGTATACGGATGATCTCTGTGACCGCGGCGCGCTGGTGGTGAAGGTCTGCCATTCCACCATTGCCCACGGCTTTGTGAAGGCCATCGACACATCGGAGGCAGAGGCCGTCCCCGGCGTGGTGAAGGTGCTGACCTGCTTCGACGTGCCGGATATCGAATTTCCCACCGCCGGCCACCCCTGGTCCACCGACCCCGCCCACCAGGACGTGGCGGACCGGAAGCTGCTGAACCGGCACGTGCGCTACTATGGCGACGACGTGGCGGTGGTCATCGCCGAGGACGAGGTGGCGGCGGCCCAGGCCCTCCGGGCCATCCGGGTGGAGTACGAGGAGCTCCCCTTTGTGCTGGACGCCCAGGAGGCCATGAGGGAGGGCGCGCCCCAGATCCAGGAGCGGTACAAGAACAACATTCTGGCCCATTCCGACGTGCGGCGGGGCAACTATGAGACCGCCCGGCAGGAGCCTGGGCTTATCAAGGTGGAGGGCTGGTACGACACCCCCACCGTCCAGCACTGCCACATCGAGAACCACGGCTGCTTTGCCTACAAAGAGGCGGGCCGGGTGGTGGTGGTCAGCTCCACCCAGATCCCCCACATCGTCCGCCGGGTGGTGGCCCAGGCCCTGGGCCTGCCCTGGGGCAAGGTGCGCATCATCAAGCCCTACATCGGCGGCGGCTTCGGCAACAAGCAGGATGCCCTGTATGAGCCCCTATGCGCCTGGTGCTCCACCCAGGTGGGGGGCCGGCTGGTGAAGCTGGAGTGCAGCCGGGAGGAGACCTTTGTGTCCAACCGGGTCCGCCACGCCATCCGCACCCACATCATCTCCTACGTCCGGCCCGACGGCACACTGGTGGCCCGGAAGCTGGAGGCGTTCTCCAACCAGGGGGCCTACGCCTCCCACGGCCACGGCGTGGTGGCCAAGGGCATGAACGCCTTCCCCCAGCTCTACCCCTGCCCCAACGTGGAGTGCGACAGCTGGACGGTGTACACAAATCGTCCAGCGGCCGGCGCCATGCGGGGCTATGGGATCCCCCAGGCCATGTTCGCCGGGGAGAGCCACATCGACGATATCTGTAAAGCGATTGGAATGTCCCCCCTGGAGTTCCGGCGGAAAAACCTGATGCCGGTGGGCTATGTGGACGGATTCTCCAAAAATGAGCTCTACTCCGATTCCTTCAACCAGTGCATGGACAAGGGGATGGAGCTGCTGGACTATCAGCGGAAGTACCAGGCGTATCAGAACCAGACCGGCCCCGTCCGGCGGGGGGTGGGCCTGGCGGTGTTCTGGTACAACACCGCCGTGTGGCCCATCTCCCTGGAGTCCTCCTCCTGCCGGATGGTGCTGAACCAGGACGGCTCCCTCCAGTTCCAGACCGGCGAGACGGAGATCGGCCAGGGCTGCGACACCGCCTACTCCCAGATGGTGGCGGACGCGGTGGGAATACCCCTCAGCGATGTCCATGTGGTGTCCACCCAGGACACCGACGTCACCCCCTTCGGCACCGGGGCCTACGCCTCCCGGCAGACCTATATCGGCGGGTTCTCCATCGCGCAGACGGCCCAGGCCCTGCGGGAGCGGATCCTGAACATCGCCCATGAGCAGACCAGGATGCCGGTCTCCAATCTGGATCTGGTGGACGGGCAAATCGTCCGCAAGAGCGACGGGCGGATTTTGAAGTCCTTGGGGGATCTGGCCACGGAGAGCCTCTACTCCCTGGAGAGCAGCCGGCACATCACCGCCGAGACCACCGCCCAGATCAAAAGCAACGCCTACTCCTTCGGCTGCTCCTTTGCCGAGGTGGAGGTGGACATCCCCATGTGCAGGGTGAAGCTGCTGCGGCTGGTGAACGTCCATGACTGCGGCAGGCTCATTAACCCCGCCCTGGCGGAGGCCCAGGTTCACGGCGGTATGTCCATGGCCATCGGCTACGGGCTGAGCGAGGAGCTGAAATTTGACCCCAAGACCGGGAGGGTGCTGAACGACAACCTGCTGGACTACAAGCTGTCCACCTTCCTGGATCACCCCGCCCTGGAGGCCGCCTTCGTGGAGAATCCGGAGCCCACGTCCCCTTACGGCACCAAGGCTTTGGGCGAGCCCCCGGCCTGTTCCCCCGCCCCGGCCATCCGCAACGCCATTTTGAACGCCACCGGCGTGGCCATCGACAGCTGCCCCATCACCCCCCACATCCTCTACCGGAAGTTCCGGGAGGCGGGGCTCATCCAGGAGTAAAGGAGGACTGAGCGTATGTATGATATCAAGGCCCTGTACCAGGCCAAGAGCGTGGCCGACGCCGTGGCCCTGCGGCTGGCCCACCCCGAGGCCCAGATCATCGCCGGGGGCTCCGACGTGCTGGTTCAGATGCGAGAGGGCAAGCGGGCCGGCGCGGAGCTCATCTCCATCCAGACCCTGGACGAGATCCGGGGTGTGTCTATGGATGATGACGGAACCATCCGAATCGGTTCCCTGACCAGCTTTTCCCACATCACCTGGGATCCCTTGATCCAGAAATACATCAACGTCCTGGGCCAGGCCGTGGATCAGGTGGGCGGCCCCCAGATCCGCAACATCGGCACCATCGGCGGCAACACCTGCAACGGCGTGACCTCGGCGGACTCGGCGTCCACCCTCCACGCCTGGGACGCTATCATTGAACTCACCGGCCCCGACGGTATCCGCCGCCAGCCCATCCACGACTTCTACATCAGGGCGGGGGTGGTGGACATCCGGGAGGGGGAGATCCAGACCGCCATCCTCATTCCCAAGGAGAGCTATGAGAACTGCTTCGGCCACTATATCAAGTACGCCATGCGCAGCGCCATGGACATCGCCACCCTGGGCACCTCCGTCAACGTCCGCCTGTCCGCTGACAAAAAGACGGTGGAGCGGGCCAGGGTCGCCTTCGGCGTGGCGGGTCCGGTGCCCCTGCGGGCCGTCCGCGCTGAGGAGCTGGCCGCGGGACAGCCCGTCAGCCTTGAGCTGGCAGAGCGGTTCGCCCAGGCGGTGAAGGAGGACATCAACCCCCGGGACTCCTGGCGGGCGGCGAAGGATTTCCGCATCCACATTGCTGTGGAGAGCGCCAAGCGGGCCTTTATCGAGTCGGTGAAACTGGCGGGAGGTGACCTGTGATGGAGAAGCATCAGCTCCAATATGAGACGGTTCGGTTTAACCTCAACGGAAGGGATGTGGAGCGGACGGTGGACGTCCGGGCCAGCCTGACGGATATGCTGCGCAATGACTTTAGAATGACCTCGGTCAAGAAGGGCTGCGAGGTGGGGGAGTGCGGCGCCTGCACCGTGCTCATCGACGGCGAGACCTTCAACTCCTGCATCTACCTGGCGGTGTGGGCCCAGGGGAAGCACATCCGCACCCTGGAGGGCGTGCTGGGCCCCGACGGCCAGCTCAGCGACGTGCAGCAGGCCTTCGTGGAGGAGGCCGCCATCCAGTGCGGGTTCTGCACCCCGGGCTTCGTGCTGACGGCGGAGGAGATTCTGGAAACCGGCCAGGAGTACACCGACGAGCAGCTGCGCAAGCTCCTCTCCGGCCATCTGTGCCGCTGCACCGGCTATGAAAACATCCTCCGGGCGGTGAAGAAGGCCATGTACCGCCGCCTGGGCAAGGAGCCGCCCCAATAAAAAAACAACCAGGCCCTCTCCCCCGACCGAGACGGGGAGAGGGCCGTGCCAAAGAAAGGAGCGATGTTATGCAGCAGGATTCCTTTGTCATCCGAGGGGATATTTGCTACAGCGAGACGCCCCAATCCTTGAGGCTCTGCCCCGACAGCTGGCTGGTCTGCCTGGAAGGGCATTCCGCCGGGGTATTTCCCGCCCTGCCGGAGCAATACGCGAACCTGCCTGTTCTGGACTGCAACCGCTCCCTGGTGACGCCGGGGCTGACGGATCTCCACGTCCACGCGCCCCAGTACGCCCTTCGGGGCCAGGGGATGGATCTGGAGCTGTTGGACTGGCTGAACCGATACATATTTCCGGAGGAGAGCCGCTATGCCAGCCTGGACTACGCCGACCAGGCTTACCGGCGCTTTGTGGAGGATGTCCGGCGGGGGCCCAACACCCGGGCTTGCGTGTTCGCCACTGTCCACTTGGAGGCTACCATACGCCTGATGGATCTGCTGGAGGAGTCCGGCCTGTGCGCCATGGTGGGGAAGGTCAACATGGATCGCAACTGCCCGGACACGATCCGGGAAGCCTCCGCCGCCGCGTCCGCCCAGAGCACAAGGGACTGGCTGGAGCGGGTCCAGGGCCGCTGCCGCCGCACCCGCCCCATTTTGACCCCCCGCTTCATCCCCTCCTGTACCGACGCTCTGTTGGGGGAGCTGGGCAAGATCCAGCGGCAGTACGGGCTGCCCGTCCAGTCCCACCTGTCGGAGAACCGGGGCGAGATCGCCTGGGTGCGGGAGCTGTGCCCCGGCGCCAAACACTACGGTGACGCCTACCATGCCTTCGGCCTGTTCGGCGGCCCGGCCTGCCCCACCATCATGGCCCACTGCGTCTACTCCGAAGGGGAGGAGGCCGAGCTTCTAAAGGAGCAGAACGTGTTCATCGCCCACTGCCCCGCCTCCAACGCCAACCTGTCTTCCGGCATCGCCCCTGTCCGCCGCTTTTTGCAAGACGGCCTGCGGGTGGGCCTGGGCAGCGATGTGGCGGGAGGGACGCAGACGTCTATTTTCAAGGCCATGGCGGACGCCATTCAGGCGTCCAAGCTACGGTGGCGGCTGGTGGACCAGTCCCTGGCCCCGCTGACGGTGAGGGAGGCCTTTTATCTGGGCACCTTGGGCGGCGGGGCCTTTTTTGGAAAGGTGGGCTCCTTCGCCCCCGGCTACGAGTTCGACGCCCTGGTGATCGATGACGCCCGCTATACGCCCCAGGGGCGGATGGAATTGGAGACCCGCCTGGAGCGGACGGTCTATCTCTCCGATGAGCGGGATATCCGGCATAAATTTGTACAGGGCAGAAAAATTGTTTGAAGGGAGAAGATACCTATGCAGGAACTGAAGAACCGCATCGTCAAGGAGGGCAAGGTGCTGCCCGGCAGCATCATCAAGGTGGACGGCTTTTTGAACCACCGCGTGGACACCGGCCTGATGGATCGCATCGCCGAGGAGTTCGGCCGCCATTTCAACATGGACGAGGTCACCGTGATTCTCACCGCCGAGGCCAGCGGCATCGCCCTGTCCGCCGTGGTGGCCCGCCGCTTCCACAAGCCCATGATCTTCGCCAAGAAGGCCAAGAGCGACAACATCGAGGGCGGACTGTACCAGAGCGACATCTACTCCTATACCTATAAGAAGAAAGTCACGCTGCTGGTGAGCAAGGAGTGGCTCTCCGCCGATGACAAGGTGCTCATCATCGACGACTTCATGGCCAACGGCGAGGCTGTGCGGGGCCTTTGCGAGATTGTGGAGAAGGCCGGGGCCGCCTTGGTGGGCGTCGGCTGCGCCGTGGAGAAGGGCTTCCAGGGCGGCGGCGACCGCCTGCGTGCCGCCGGGGTAAACCTGAAGTCCCTGGCCATCATCGAGAGCGCCGAGCCCGGCAGCATTGTCTTCCGGGAGGAGTAATTCTTCAATAGTCTATATAGCCCAGGTATTCCATGTCCGGATGTACAAAAAGCATGGAACCGGCGGCCGGGGCAAACGCCGCGCACAGCACCGTTTCCCACTTAAAAAAGCGGATCGTTTTTTCCTCCATTTTTCAGCCTCCACGCGACTGATGGCCGCCTTGATCACGCCATCGTTCCAGCCCTCAAAAAGCCCGGAAAAGGTGTCCGCCTTTACTGCTACCCGATCTCCCGGACGCACAGTGGTAACCGTGCCGCCTGCTTCTTCGACGATACCCACTATGATCTTTACCCCAAAGAATCGGCAGCTTTCTCGGCCCACTCGTTTTCCCGGAAGCCCACCAGCACAAAATCGTCCCCCACCAGGATGGGCCGCTTTACCAGCATCCCATCCGACGCCAACAGCGCAAGCTGCTCGGCCTCGCTCATCCCAGGCAGCTTGTCCTTCAGCGCCAGCTCCTTATATTTCAGGCCGCTGGTGTTGAAAAATTTCTTCAGCGGCAGACCGCTGCGCGCCCGCCACTCTTTCAGCTCCTCTACGGTGGGCGCTTCGTCCTTGATGTGCCGGGTGGCAAACGCGGCGCCATGGCCCTCCAGCCATTTCCGGGCCTTCTGGCAGGTCGTACATTTCGGGTATTCTACGAACAGCATACTGATATCCCCTTTACAAATAAATTTTTTGGACGATGCTGGAGACTGGTAGACGTCCTCATAAACCTCTGGAGAGGCCCTGCGGAACAGCTTTCGGCTGACCATTGCCGGGTGATGCTCCCAAACCAATGTTTTGGCCCATGCTCTCACTTTCGGCCTGGGACAGCGCGCAATACGCGGTGATCAGCAGGCTTGACCCCTGTTGATGGAGCCACACAGTTTCCCTTTCAAAGTACACATCTACGTTCAGACGCCGCAGTTCTCATATGGTTTTCAGCATATCCAGGGTATTCCGCAGTATTCGGGCCGGTTGCATGGCCTGAAAAAATACCGGCGTTGATCCAGTCTGGGCGCCTATCTTGGCGGCCTGTCAACCCATCATGGCGTAATGTGGCAAAATCGCTATCCAGAATTTGATGGGATAACCGCCCGCAGGGCGGCCCCACCCGAAAGCCCAGCGCAGCGGGTCGCGGTTGGCACTGCCACAAAGCGGCATAAACCGGCCTTCTGGCCGGCGGCGCCTTTGCGCCGTAAATTCGCAGCCGCGCGGCGGCGGAGAATTGCGCAGGCGGAATTCACTTCCACCGAGCATTCAAATCAAATGGGTGGAACGACCAACGGGAGCGAAACCCAAAAAGAAAGACACGCTGTAAGCGTGTCTTTCTTTTTGGTGGAGGCGAGGGGAGTCGAACCCCTGTCCGAAAGCACGTCCACAGGAACTTCTCCGAGCGCAGACGGTCGGTTACATTCCCTTACTCAGCCGCAGGCCGTCAAACTGCTGAGCTTGGTAGAGTCATGATCCATGGCACGGTCAACTCTTTCCGTACTCATGTTCACCACTGAGATGACGCCCCAACCCGGCTCGTGGTCCTTCCGGGCGGGACGGCCGCGTTAAGCCGCGGCGAGAACTACGTTGTCATTGTTCTTTAATTTATAAGTTGCCCGTTTTTAGGATGTCAGGCGCATCCGCTCGCTATTCCTGCTTCGGCACCCCCGTCGAAACCAGTACGCCCCCTCGTCGGGGCAAGCTCCATATCCCTCGCTTCCGGCTGCGCCGAAAGCTCGCTCATTTCGCTGCCCCTCCTCTCCGAATTGCAACCGCTTCGCTGGGTTGCAATTCGGGGCCGCCCTGCGGGCGGCGTTCTCCCCACAAAGCCTGAGGGTCGGCTTTGCGGGGGCCCCATTAGCCGCCGCAGGCGGCCGAGCGGAAATCCGCAACAGTATTTACACCTTTTCCGGCGCGGGATAGTCCACGCCCCGGGTGTCCACGGTGACCTTCTTCATCCGCTGGTCCTTTTTGGGGCGGTCGCTGTAGTCCCGCTTGACGGACACGATGGCGTCCGCCGTGTCCATCCCCTCAACCACCCTGCCGAAGGCGGCGTACCCGCCGTCCAGATGGGGGGCGGCGTCCACCATGATGAAGAACTGGCTGCCCGCCGAATCCGGATCCATGGCGCGGGCCATGGACAGCACGCCCCGCTCGTGGACCAGGTCGTTTTGGAACCCGTTCTGGGCAAACTCCCCCTTGATACAGTAGCCGGGGCCGCCCATGCCGGAGCCCTCCGGGTCGCCCCCCTGGATCATAAAGCCGGGAATCACCCGGTGGAAGACCGTGCCGTCATAGAACCCGCTCCGCACCAGGGAAATGAAGTTGTTCACCGTGTTGGGCGCGGCCTCGGGGAACAGCTCCGCCTTCATCACGCCGCCGTTTTCCATCTCAATGGTGACGATGGGATTGCTCATGGTTACCATTCCTTTCTCCTGCCGTCCGGCGGCCCGCCCCCTCGGAGGGTATGGCCGCAAATCCGGACCGCCTCTCAGTACCGGCCCCGGGAGGCCCGGTCCATCTCCCGCTTGGCGTCCCGCCGGGCGGCGTCCTCCCGCTTGTCGTAGAGCTTTTTGCCGCGGGCCAGCGCCAGCTCCACCTTCACCCGGGGACCGGAGAAGTACAGCGACAGCGGGATCAGCGCATACCCGTCCTGCTGCACCTTCGCCTGGAGCTTGCGGATCTCCCGGCGGTGGAGCAGCAGCTTCCGGGTGCGCCGGGGGTCCTTGTTAAAGATATTGCCCTTCTCGTAAGGGGAGATGTGCATCCCATACAGGAACATCTCCCCGTCCTTCACCGCGCAGAAGGAGTCCCGCAGGTTGACGGCCCCCTGGCGGATGGACTTGACCTCGGTGCCGGCCAGCTCGATGCCCGCCTCGTATTTATCCTCGATGAAATAGTCGTGGAACGCCTTCCGGTTGGCGGCGATCTGCTTGGTGGACTGCTTTGCCATACCCGGCGTCCCTCCTTTCCACCCTCATGGTATCATAGCATACCACGCCGCCCGCCCGAATGCAAGGGAAAAACGCCCCCGTCCATATTACATTTCTGTTACAGCGCCGGCCCGCCCGGCTGCGGCCCGCTTGACATTTTCCCCGGTTGGGGGCAAAATGGACGGTACGATAAGGAGGAATCTGCCATGCGCAACGAATTGACCCAAAAGGACATCGAGCTGATGCGCCAGGAGCTGGAGCACCGCCGCTCCGTGCTGCGGCCCCAGCTCATCGAGGCGGTGAAGGAGGCCCGGGCCTTCGGCGACCTCAGCGAGAATTTCGAGTATAAGGCCGCCAAGAAGGAGAAGAACCGCAACGACAGCCGGTGCCGCTACCTGGAGAACATGATCCGGACAGCGGTGGTGATCTCGGAGAAATCCGCCGAGGGCACGGTGGGGCTGTACGACAGGGTGACCCTCTACGTGGAGGAGGACGACGAGGAAATCACCTGCCAGATCGTCACCACCATGCGGCAGGACGCCCTGAAGGGCCGGGTGAGCAAGGAGTCCCCGGTGGGGAAGGCGGTGCTGGGCCGGAAGGTGGGCGACCGGGTGACGGTGCAGGTCAACGACAGCTATGGCTACGACGTGGTCATCCGGGCCATCCAGCCGGGGGAGGACGACGGGGAGGCCCCGCTGGTGGGCTTCTGATTTTATTTCCGGGTATGTTGTCGATTTTGCCCGAACTCCTTTACAAAATCCGGGAAAGCGTGTATCATATACACAAAATACCGCAGCCCGGAAGGAGCGCCCGCCATGCCGAAATCCCACGCCTCCCGCCCCAACGAGATCCTGCTGCCCGGCGGCGCCCTGTTCGGGGCCGCGCTGGTGCTGTTCGGCTTTTTCCAGGCCCCCCCGACGGATATTTTCCGGGGCCTGGCCATCATCCTCACCTATGAGGACGTGCTGATCACCGACTACATCGCCATTGCGGGCATGGGGGCCGCCTTTGTGAACGCGGGGCTGGTGACGCTGATCAGCGTCCTGCTCCTCAAGCTGGTGCGGGACCCCATCAACGGGGCCACCCTGGTCACCCTGGGGCTGATGGCGGGGTTCTCCCTGTTCGGCAAGAACATCCTGAACATCTGGCCCATCCTCACCGGCACCGCCCTGTACGCGCTGCTGAAGGGGGAGACCTTTGCCCACCACGTCAACCTGGCCCTGCGGGCCACCGCCCTGTCCCCGGTGGTGAGCTTTATGGCCGTGCGGTACAGCCCCTGGCTGGGCGTCCTGACGGGGCTGGCCATCGGCTTTTTGATCCCCCCGGTGGCGGAGCACGCCCACCGGGTCCAGAACGGCATGAACCTGTACAGCCTGGGCTTCTCCTGCGGCCTGATGGCCATGATGCTGGTGCCCGCCTTCAAGGCCTTCGGGCTGGAACCCCAGTCCGCCCACTACTGGTCCACCGGGAACAACCGGAAGCTGGGGCTGGCCCTGGCGGCGCTGTGCCTGCTGTGCATCGGGCTGGGGCTGTCCCGGAACACCAGAACGGTACTGAAAAAATACTGGGCGCTGCTGCACACCTCCGGCCGAGTGCCCAGCGACTATGTGCGCACCTTTACCCCCGGCCCGGTGCTGGTCAACATGGGGGTGAACGGCCTCATCGCCACGGGGTATATCGTCCTCACCGGCGGCGATTTGAACGGGGCTACCATCGGCGCCATCTTCACCATTATGGGCTTCTCCGGCTACGGCAAGCACGCTTTCAACATCCTCCCCGTCATGGCCGGGGTGCTGCTGGGCAGCCTGACCAACCATGTGGACCTGAACAACAGCTCCCTCCAGCTGGCGGGGCTGTTCGGCACCACCCTGGCCCCCTTCGCCGGGGTGTTCGGCTGGCCCTTCGGGGTGCTGGCGGGGCTGATCCACTCCTCGGTGGTGCTCCAGGCGGGCCTGCCGCTGGAGGGGATGAACCTCTACAACAACGGCTTTTCCGGGGGGCTGGTGGCCATCGTGCTCTACCCCATCCTCACCTCCCTGGTGAAGCGCCGCCGGCCGGTGCTGCTGGAGGAAGACCTGTTCGCCATGTTCGACCAGGACGCCCCCCAGGCCCCGGACGAGCTGCCCGGCAAGGAGCGGCGGGTTCTTGAGGACAGGCGGTCCGGTAAGGACCGTCGGGTCAGCCGGGAGCCGTGGGCCGGCCCGGAGCGCCGCTCCGGCACGGACAGGCGGTCCGGCGCCGACAGGCGGGTAGACAACAAGACAGAAACATA